>DVOC01000025.1 GCA_018713905.1 Candidatus Fimimonas merdipullorum | reverse complement strand
CGGCTTTATGAAAACAACAAAACGTTTATTGATTCATGGTTGAAAAACTGGAATTATTTGCGGAATTTCACCACTACTGAACAAAAACTTGAATGGCAATGCGGCGCCGATTGCAAATCTGTGTGGGACGGTATTATTCAGTTCAGACCGTCCGGCATAACAGTTAAAAGACCGAATGTTTTTCCGGCATTGGTTGCACCGGTGCAAATACCCGTTATCGGGAAAGTCGGAAGAAGGTTGACTCCACGAGAAGCCGCAAGACTACAAAGCCGGATTCCGTTATATGCAACAAAAACGATCATCGGGCATACAAGCCGCCTTATTGCGTCACTTGCCCGTAGGCAGGAATTTTGCCTTTACCTATTGTTTTGCCTGAAACCTGCCGCATATCACGCAATTGTCTGGCGGAATGTAAAGGTTACATAATATATGCAAAGCAATTATTCAAATCGCGCTACGCTTATGTGTGAGCACAACAATCGGGCATACAAGCAATTGGGTAACGCCGTAAACGTCAGGGTTATTGAATATATGGCAACACGGTTGTTCGATTTGGAGCCGTAAAAAACAAAAAGAACTCTATCGATGTAGATAAAGTTCTTTTTTGTTACAATAGTTTTGAATTGTCCGACGCCGCCTTTTCAGGAAATATTTTGCCACAAACCGCATTTACGCGGCTTGCCCACAGGCGGACTGCATTGGGGAATTATTTTGTTGAAACCGCACAAGGCGCATTTATCTGCCGCAAAGCATTTGGGCGCGGATTATCTGTTGGAAAGAATTTTTTCTATGTATTCGTGAATGGACTTCTGCACCACGTCCTTCGCCACGTCCACGTCGTGCGTTTCCGAAACGGAGGTATTTTTGTTTTCCAATTCCTTGTACACGCGGAAAAAGTGCTGCATTTCCTCGAAAATGTGGGAGGGAAGATCGCGAATGGACTTGTAGCCGTTGTACATGGGATCGGAGAAGGGAATGGCTATAACCTTTTCGTCGGTAGAACCGTTGTCGTTCATGATAATTACGCCGATGGGGTAACAGCGCACCAGCGACAGCGGCAAAAGCGGCTCGGAGGACAGCACCAGCACGTCCATAGGATCGCCGTCGCCTGCCAGAGTGCGGGGGATAAAGCCGTAGTTGGCGGGATAGTGCGTAGAGGTGTACAAAATTCTGTCCAGCACCAAAAGCCCCGTTTCCTTGTCCAATTCGTACTTCATTTTGCTGCCTTTGGTTATCTCCACCACGGCATAGAAGTCGTCGGCATTTATACGATCTCTTGCTATGTTATGCCAAATATTCATACGAATACCTCCTTGTTAGATAATACACGATAACCACCGCTTTGTCAATAGGCAAATTTTACGCCTGCCTGCCGCACACCAGCGCATATGCCTGACAGGCAATGCCGTCGCCGTTGCCAAGCGCGCCCAGTTTTTCGGTAGTGGTTGCGCTGAGATTGACGCAATGTGCGGGAATTTTGAGTACGTCTGCAAGTTTTTGTGACATAAGGGGCAGATACTCGGCAAGCTTGGGATGCTGACATATCACCACCGCCGACACGTTTTTGACGAAGTACCCGTTTTTTTGCGCCAGCCGCGCGCTTTCCGACAGCAGCAGCAGACTGCTTATGCCGCGGTATTTTTCGTCGCTGTCGGGGAAGATACAACCTATGTCCCTGTTGCCCGAAGCGGTAAGCAAAGCGTCGCACACGGCGTGTGTAAGCACGTCGGCGTCGGAATGCCCTTTGAGCGTTTTAGTGTAGGGCACCTTTATTCCCCCCAGCACAAAGCCCTCACCCTCCGCAAAGGGGTGAACGTCGAAGCCGTTGCCCACCTTGAAGCGCAATGCGTCCTGCGGATAGGTTATCTTTACGTTGCCCCGTTCCCCTTCCACGAAATTTACCTTGCCGTGCACCTTGGCAAACAGGGTGCTTTCGTCGGGAAAATCGCCCGTCTGCGCCGCAAGCGCCTCTTTGAGCAGCTTTACGTCAAATGCCTGCGGAGTCTGCACGCAGAAAAAATCCTCCCTTTGGCAGGGAGTGCAGGGCTTTTGCCACAAGGTGTCGGTGACGGGCACAAAGGGCACGGCGCTGCCCAGCCTTTCCGCCTCGCAAAACACTTTTTCTATAAGCTGCGGAGACGCAAAGGGACGCGCCGCGTCGTGCACCGCCACTACCGTGACTTGGTCGGGCAGCGCCGCTATGCCGTTGCGCACCGATTGGCAGCGGGTGTCGCCCCCTTCGGCGTACAATGCGCCTTCTACCCTGCGCCCCACCACCACGATATGGCTGACGAAGGGAATAAAGCAGTCCACCGCTCGTTGCAGCACGCTTTCGCCTGCAACGTCAAATTCCAGTTTGTCCTCGCCGAAACGCGCCGAACTGCCGCCGGCGACTATCACAGCCCCTCTCATTGCGGCAGGATTATCTCGTACATTTCCGACGCTTCCTCTTTTTTGACGCTTTCTTTCAGCATTTTTACTCTGAAAGAAAGGCTGCCGCCGGCAAAATGAACGCACACCACGTCACCCACTTTAAGCTGACAGCCCGGCTTTGCCGCCTTGCCGTTTACGTCCACCTTTCCGCCGTCGCACGCTTCCTGCGCCACGGTGCGCCGTTTGAGTATGCGCGAAACCTTCAAAAATTTGTCAAGTCGCATCGTTACATTTCCTTTCTGTTAGAAAAAGCGCGGGAAAGCGTCACTTCGTCGGCATATTGCAGTTCGCTGCCTACGCTTATGCCCTGCGCAAGGCGCGTGGCTTTTATGCCGCATTGCTTTACGTATCGCGCTATATAAGTTGCCGTTGCCTCCCCCTCGGCGGAGGTATCTGTGGCAAGAATGACCTCTTTGACGTCCCCCGCCAGACGCTTGAACAGCTGCGCCAGACGGATGTCGTCTCTGCCCACGCCTTTAAGCGGGTTGAGCACTCCCCCCAGCACGTGGTAGACGCCCTTGTATTCCCCAAGGCGCTCCACGGCAAGCACGTCCTTTGCCTCCTGCACTACGCAGATGACGGAGTTGTCCCTCGTGGCACATATGTGGCAGGGATCGCAGTCGGTATAGTTGCCGCACACCGAGCACACCTTGACGCTGCGCTTGGCGTGCGTGACGGCGTCGGCAAACGCCTGCGCTTCGCCGTCGGACATGGCAAGCACCGTCAGAGCATACCTCTGCGCCGTTTTGGAGCCTACCCCCGGCAGCTTGGTAAACTGCCGTATAAGTTTTTCTATCGGTTCGATATAGTCGGGCATGTTACAGTAAACCTCTCATGGCGGCGAAGGGAGCCATAAGCTCGTCTTCCTTTGCCTGCGCCTTGGTGTAGCCGTCGTTTATGGCGGCGAGCACAAGGTCTTCCAGCATTTCCGCGTCGTCGGGATCGCACGCCTCCGCCTTTATCCTGACGGCAAGCACCGTCTTTTTGCCGTTGACGTCCGCCTCTACCAAACCGCCGCCGGCGCTGCCCGTGACGGTAATTTCCTCCAGCTGCTGCTGCGCCTCTTGCAGCTTCTGCTGCATTTGCTGCGCCTGCTTCATAAGATTCTGCATATTTCCGCCGCCGAAGCCGCCCGATTTGCCGCCGCCCGCGCCGTTGTAACCGTATTTGTTAGCCATAGTTATCTCCTTTATTTTTTTACGTTGCTTTCAAAGCGGACGTTGTCCCCCAAAGAGCGAAGCTGCTTGTCCACTTCCGATTCCGTCTGTTGGTTTTCCGCCACGAATTTGACCTGCTTGTTGCAGAAGGGCTTTATTTCCTTGGTCAGCTCCTCTTTGAACTGCGCCTGCACCAGCAGATACGCCCCCTTGCTGCACGTGACGACGAAGTTCTGTTCGTCCATATCCACTTTGACGTCGCGCCACACTCCCAAAAGCAGCGGCTTGTCCTTTTCTTCGAGGGAATATTTTACTCCCAGCCACACCGACTGCGCATTGGTTTTGTCCACCACGTACCGCGTGGACGTGCCGCCGTTATGCGGCTGCCTTTCCAGCCTTGTCAGCCGTCTGTCCAGCCCTTCGGCGTCCACCTCGCCGCTGCTTGAACCTATGCGCAGCGCCGCCGCCTCGAAAAGCATTCGGGGCGAAAGGGCGTAACGCAAGTTGAGCTCCAGCTCGGCAAGCGTTTCGATGGCGTAGATAAGCTTTTGCTGCGTGGTTTTTTCCGCAAGACTTTTTACCTTTTCCCACACGCTTTCCGGCAGACACAGCATTTCCTCCGCATCGGGGCACAGCTTTGCCGTCAGCACGTCCCTGACGTACAGCGACAGATCCTTTGCCAGCCGAGCCACGTCCTTGCCCTGACTTACCAAAAGGTGTATCTCCTGCAATATGCCGGCGGCGTCGTTTTCCGTCACTGCCTGCGCAAGGGCGGCAATGCTGTCGCGGGAGGAAACTCCCAGCACGTCCGTCACCTGCTTGTAGGTAAGCTTGTCGGAAACCGCCATGCACCTGTCGGCAATGGAAACGCAGTCGCGTACGCTTCCCTCGCCCGCTTGCGCAATGGCTGCCACAGCCGCGCGCTCGTAGCTTTTGCCCTCCTTGTCGTAGATGTCGGCAATAAGCTTGGTAAGCTGCGACGTAGGCACAAGTCGGAAGTCGAAGCGCATACATCTGGAAAGAATGGTTGCGGGTATTTTGTGCACTTCGGTGGTACACAAAATGAATATGGCGTGCGCGGGAGGCTCTTCCAGCGTTTTGAGCAGCGCATTGAAGGCGCCGGTGGAAAGCATGTGCACTTCGTCGATGATGTACACCTTGTATCTGCCGCACACGGGCGGGAACTGCACCTTTTCACGTATGTCGCGGGCGTAGTCCACGCCGTTGTTGCTGGCGGCGTCCATCTCTATTACGTCCACGTTGGCATTTTCCAACGCCTTGCACACCTCGCACGTTCCGCAGGGATTGCCGTTGTGGGCGGCGGCTTCGGGACAGTTGACGGCGCGGGCGAATATCTTTGCCGTAGAGGTCTTGCCCGTGCCGCGCGTACCCGTAAACAGATATGCGTGGGAAATTTTGCCTTTGACTATCTGGTTGCGCAGGGTGTTTATGATGTGATCCTGCCCTATGACGTCGTCAAAGGTGCGGGGACGGTATTTTCTGTACAAAGCAACGTAGTTCATTCCTGCTCCTTGAAGGCGGTAAGCTTTTTGCGGGCGCGTTGCAGCGCACCGTCCACCGCCTTGTAGCTTTTGTTGAGAATTTTAGATATGTCTTCGTAGCTGTATCCTTCGGCATACAGCATTGCCGTCTGCCTTTCTATGGGGGAAAGCTGCTCCTCCACAGCCTTTGTCAGACGGGTTATAAACTCCCTTTCCAGCGCTTCTTCCAGCGGACTGCGCTCGTCTGCGACGTTTTCTGCCAAGGAAATATCCACGCTGTCGGAAAGGGGTTTGTTTTTTGCCGATTGCGAAGCGGTGACGGCACGCATTATCTGCCGCGTTACGCACAGCTTGACGAAGGCGGGAAAGCTGCCCTTGTTTTCGTCGAAATTGATAATGGCAAAGTAAAGCCCCAGCATGCCTTCCTGCCAAAGGTCTTCCTTTTCGCCGCCGACAAGAAAAAATTTGTTTGTCACCGAACGTATCAGTCCCTTGTAGTCGCAGGCAATCTGCTCTATTGCGCGCTCGTCCCCCTGCTTTGCTCTTAAAATGATGTCTTCCATTCAGCCTCTTTGCCTCAGCGCCTCGTACACCGCTATGCCGCACGCCACCGAAGCGTTTAACGAATTTACTTTTCCTTTGAGTTTGAGGGAAACTATGCCGTCGCACACTTCCCTTGTGAGTTTGCTTACGCCGCTGCCCTCGCCGCCTATTACCAGCGCAACGCTGCCCGTAAGGTCTGCAGAAGTAACGTCCTGCCCGTCCATATCGCAGGCATACACCCACACGCCGTTACGCTGCAAAAATTTTATGGCGTTGTTGACGTTGGTGACGCGCGCTATACGCACGTGGGCGACGGCTCCCGCAGAGCATCTTGCCACCGTATCGGTGACAGCCACCTGTCTGTTTTTGCCTATTATTATGCCGTCCACGCCGGCGCATTCGCACACACGAATGATACTGCCGAAATTGTGCGGATCGTTTATGCCGTCCAGCACCACTATAAAGGGCTTTTCCGAGGCGGCGAGAACGTCCTCCACCTCGCAATAGCGAAATTCCGTAACGTCTGCGATGAACCCCTGATGCCTGCCGTCGGCGCTTTCCCTGTCCAGCGCCTGTTTGTCGGCAAACTGCACTTTTACACCCTTGGCGCGGGCGAGCGCCGCCACGTCGCTGTTTTTGAATTCCTTCTGGCACAGCAGAGAATTGACCGTCATGCTGTCGGAGCGCAGCGCCTCCGCCACGCAGTTTCTGCCTTCTATTTTCATATCACACTTCCAAAAGCGTTTTTAGCCTGTCCGTCTTGCCGGTAAGGTACAGATACCCCAGCACCGCCTCTACCGCCGTCGCCTTTTTGTAGTCGGACAGCGTCCTGTTTTTTGCCCTGTGGCGCGTCTTGGCGTTGCGCGCCCTCATGTATACGTCCTTTTCCTCTTGAGTGAGCAGCGGAAAAATTTCCTTTGCCTGCAATGCCTGCGCGTGGGCGTTTACCTCGTCCGAAGCCATTTTGTGCATATCGTGCGCCTTGCAGTCGTGTTCAAAAGCAAGCTTGCTGCGCACGTACAGACTTTGAACTGCGTCCCCCACGTATGCCAGCACCAAGGCGTTGACGTTTTGCGCCTGCTGCTCCGTCATTATCCTCGTCGTCATTCTTCGCTGTACAGTTTCTGACCGTACACAATGCACCCCGAAAGGTAGTCGATATCCTCAAAGCCGTTTTTGACAAGCAGATTTTTGACATCCTCCTGCTTGCTGCCGCACACGAAATGCACCCCCTCCACGTAGCTTTGACGGAGTTTTTGCAAAAGCTCGGCAAGCAGACGGCTGCCCACGCCCTTGTTGCGGTGCTGTTCGTCCACGAAAATGACGAAGTGCGCCGTGTAACCCTTGCTCGTGTAACGCTGCGTCACCTTCATCTCGGCGGAATAACGATAGTAGTCGGAACCGGCAAGCTTGCGCACGACGGGCAGATAGTCCTGCTGCATTTTTTCGTAGAAATTGTCTAAATCAGCCGCCGCCAGCACGTAGCCTACGGGAAGGTCGTTTTCGTCCACAGCCACAAAGCAGAACTGCGGTTCGCAGTCTAGGTAGTAGTTGCAGTACAAAGCGCAACGGCAGATCTGACGAACGTAAGATTCGTCGCCCCCTCCCAGTTGCTGCACGTAACGGTAGTCCTTTTTATCGTAAGGTCTGATGGTAATCACTTTCTTCTCCTTTTGCGCCGCGCGTAAAGAATTTTCGCCGCGCAAGCATAGTTATCCATTGTGATTGTATGCTACCACAATACTCCCCGATTGTCAAGCGACAGCCTTGCACGGGAGAGTAAATACGTATAACGTAATAAATATTTGTTACGCCGAAAAACGCCGTCCGTGCGAATGTGCCTTTGAACGGCGAAAACGTCGGGCAAAAAAGTCGTTGCGGCAACAGAGCACGACAAAACACAGCCGCCGCAGGCATTGCAAAGCTCAACGCGAAACGACAGACTGCGGGCAATTTAACACGGCGTTTTGCAAAAAGCACAATGAGCATACCGACAAAAACACAATAAAAAACAGGAAAAAAGCGTAAGGCAAAAAACAGACAAAACGTGCAAAATAAAATAACGCAAAAAAATTTCCGAAACGTGAATATAACGCCTTTTGCGGCGCATAATATAAGCAGTTCATATATCTCGATTGAAACGGTTAAAATAACACAGAGGCTGCGTATCGTTTTGAAAGATTTATATGAACTTTTTTTATGCCGCATACGAAGACGCACGGCGGATAAAATACACCGCGGAAAAACAATGCTGCCAAAACGACAAGGCTGCGCACGACAAGGCTTACCGTCAAAAATGAAGAACGCCGTCGCCCCGAAGCGGGTGCGACACAGACGAGCGCCTGCGTAGAGAGCAAGAAGCAAATGCCGAAAGGCACCCCCTCCTGCGCCGTTTGCCGGATAAAAACGCGGAAACGCCTTTCCGCACGTTGCGGCACCGAGAGAAACCGAACGAGCAAAAAGACGGGAAAGAGCGGCAAAGGCGGGTAACGCCCGTCAACACCGTTGTTGCAGCGTATTTACCGCGCCTGTAAGCAACAAATGGCACAAAAAAATGCAATACGTTGCTGAAAAACCGTGACGAACGCTCTGTTGAAGAGGCGGCGCGGAAGCAAAAAAGAGGGGCATGCACCCCTCTTTTTGTTGAAAAGATCAGTCTTTTTTGTAGATTATTCTGTTGCAATGCTCGCACAGAATAAAGTTTTTGGTCTGAAATTTGCTCACCTGCGCCGGAGGCATTTCCATGCGGCAGCCGCCGCAGCGGTTCCCGTCCGTAAGCGGGACGAAAATGGTTTTCACCTGTCCCACCCGCCTTTCGTAGGCGGTCATAAGCTCGGGATCTATCTTTGCTTTAAGCTTCTCCTGCAAGCTCTTTATTTCCGCTATACGCGGTCTGAACTGTGCGGAAAACTCCTTGGCTTTTTCGTAATGGACTTTTTCCTCCTGCTCGTAAACAGCCTTATCCTTGCTAAGTCTGCGCAGGCTGACTTCCGCCTCGGCATACTGCTGTCCCATGTCCTTTATGTCCTTTTCCACGGCGGCAAGCTCGTTTTTCTGTGCCGTAAGCTTTTTGAGCATATAAACCGCCTGTTCGTCCATCTCCACGTTTTCCAATTCCTGCCCCACTTTGTCCACCTGATCGCAGATGGCTTCCAGCTTCTTGCGGGCGTTGTCCAACTGCGCGCGCAGATTTTTGTATTTGGGCATTATCTCGTTTATTTTCGCCTTGCAGGCGGCAAGCTGCTTGCCGGCGCGCACGCGAATGACGTTGTCGGGGCTTTTGCCGACGGTGTTTTTTATTTTTTCCAATTCCAAATCGAGATCTTGATATTCCAGCATTTCCTTTTGAATCATAGTTTCTCCTCCTGTATCATGTTAAGCACGCGGGCGGTTTCACGCCGCCTTTGCAGAACGGCTTGGTCGTTGCAGTCTTGTAAAATTTTGTCGCAAAGGGAAAGTTCTTTACGCAAAAAGGTCACAAAATCCTCAGACGGTCGCAACAAATTGGTACGTCCGAACGTCAGCTCGTCGGGTGTGAGCACGCTGCCGCCGCGTTTTGCCTGCGCCGTTATAAGGTCGTAGAACTTGCCGTCGAAAAACTTTTCGTCCAGCGTAATTTCGTAGTCGCGTATCAGCCTTTGCCTGACTTGCACGCTGTTGCGCATGGGCTGCAACACCAATTTGTCCGGCAAGGCGCACCCGTCGAGAATATGTACTATTTCCAGCCCGCCCATGCCGGCTATCACGGCGCAGTCGCACTGCACGTTTCCCAGTCCGTTGCCGCACACGAAGCTTGCCCTGCTTTGCAACTGCTGCGGACAGTTTTGCTTTGCCTTTTGCAGGCTGGGCAAAGAGATATCTGTAAAAATCACCTGTTGCGCCACGCCCTTTTGAAGCGCCGCAATGCCCACCAGCCCGTGATCGCACCCCACGTCGGCAAGCGTTTCGCACCGAGGCAGCGCGGCGATTATTCTGTTGAGCCGCAGAGAAAGCATCTTAGTCAAGATAGTCGCGCAGCCTCTTGGAGCGGCTGGGATTGCGCAGCTTGCGCAGCGCTTTTGCCTCTATCTGACGTATTCTTTCACGGGTGACGTTGAACTCCTTGCCCACTTCTTCCAAAGTGCGTTGTTTGCCGTCGTCAAAGCCGTAGCGCAGACGTATGACCTTGGCTTCGCGGGGAGTAAGCTTGGCAAGCTGTTCCTCTATGTCCTTGCGCAGCATTGCGCGGGTGGCAACGTCGCTGGGAGAAAGGGTTTTGTTGTCCTCGATGAAGTCGGCAAGATGGCTGTCTTCCTCTTCGCCTATGGGGGTGTCGAAGCTGACGGGCTCCTGCGCTATCTTTTGGATCTCCTCCACCTTTTCCGCCGTTATGCCCATTCTTTCCCCTATTTCCTCCGAGCTGGGTTCTCTGCCCAGCTCCTGCGACAGTATGCGCTGGGTGCGTCCCTGACGGTTGATGGTTTCTACCATATGCACGGGTATTCTTATGGTACGCGCCTGATCGGCTATGGCGCGGGTTATCGCCTGACGTATCCACCACGTGGCGTAGGTGGAAAATTTGAAGCCCTTGCTGCAATCGAACTTGTCTACCGCCTTTATGAGCCCCAGATTGCCTTCCTGTATCAGGTCGAGGAAGGTCATTCCTCTGCCTACGTACCTTTTGGCAATGGACACCACCAGACGCAAATTGGCTTCGGTAAGCTTTCTTTTGGCTTCTTCGTCCCCTTCCAGCATTTTTTGCGCAAGCTCCACTTCCTCGTCGCCGGAAAGCAGAGGCACCTTGCCAATGTCTTTGAGGTACGCCTTTACGGGATCGTCCAATGGGATATCGCTAATACTCTTGCTCAGAGAAATGCTGTCCTTGCCGAGATTTTCAATTATTTTAAGTCCGCATTTTTCCAGATAGCGGTATATTTCCGCGTTCTGTTCGGGAGATATATCCAATTTTTCCAGACGTTGTTCCACGTCGTCGTAGTTTACCGTCTGCGATTCGTTTTTGATACCCTCGTACAGTTCCTGCAAAAATTGTTGTGTGAGTTCCATCAGAAAGTTTTCTCCTTTGCCTAAATTTTTTCGTTTAACCGCGCTATTTCTTCCAGAATCTGCCTGTCGTCGGGGTTCTGTTTGAGCCTTGCAAGCAGTTGTTCCCTTTTTTGCCGCACGTTTTCCGTAGCGATAGCGCTTTTGCACTGACGGAAGTACAGCTCGTTTTTCTGCCGCTGCTGCGGCGAAAAATCTACGTTTATTATGTCCTCGTATTGCTGCTTGGTGCCGTTGGGACAGACGGTGTAAAGCATGTCCGTTCGGGGTTTTTCGCCCCTGTCGTAACAGCGGAAAATGTAGTCGTACAAATCGGAAAGAAACTGGCTTTCGCAATAGGGCTTTTCCGCAAGAGTTGCAAATTCCTGATTTGACAGCAGACACGCCGCCACGAAGAATTTGGCTTTTTCGGCGGGGGAAAGGCTGTCAGTCTGCTCCTCCGTCGCACTCGACGGCTGTTCCTCGTGCAGCTTGCGGCGCAGATATTCCTGCGAGTAGCCCGTCTTGATGGACACCGCCGAAAGGTATTGCGTCTGCCGCACGTCGTCTAATTGCCTGAGCATTTTTATCGCGCCCCGCACGTACTTGGGCATGGCGTTGTTGCGCACCGTGAGGTTGTCGGAGGAAATGGGATAGGCGTTTTCCAACAGCCGCAGCTTGTAGTCGGGCAACGGCAACGCCTGCTTTATCAGCCCGCCGAAGGCTTCGGCGCCGTACTTTTTTATGTATTCGTCGGGATCGAGATTTTCCGGTACGGACATGACGCGCACCTCTATGCCTGCCGAATCCAATATGTCCAGCCCGCGCACGGTGGCTTTTTGCCCCGCCGCGTCGCCGTCGTAACAGATATAGACGGTATCCGTTATGCGGGACAGCAGCTTTGCCTGATTTTCCGTAAGAGAGGTGCCCATGCTTGCCACGGCGCATTTGTACCCCGCCTGATACATGGCGATAACGTCCATATACCCTTCCACCATCACCACCTCTTTCAACGCAGACTGCTGTTTTTGTTCTTTCAGCACGTTCAACGCAAACAGATTGTTGCGCTTTATAAACTGCGGGCTTTCGCCGGTGTTTTTGTATTTGCCGAAGGAAATGGTCCTTTCGTCCAATCCCCTGCCGCCGAAGGCTATCACCTTGCCGGAAACGTTGATGATGGGCACTATCAGCCTGCCGGCAAGGGCGTCGGCAACGGTGCCGTCCCTGCCCCGCTGCAACACTCCGCAGGCAACGCAATCCTCGTCGGAATGCTTTTTGCCCTGCAAAAACTTTACCAGCGAAAACCTGTCGGGAGAGTAGCCTATGCCGAACTTTTTCAGCGTGGCGTCGTCGAAGCCTCTGCCGCTCATGTATTCCCTTGCGACCTGTCCATGCGGAGCGTAGAAATTTTTGAAATAGAACACGGCGGCGTCGCGGCAGATAGCAAAGTATTCGTCCCGCTTGCGCTTTTTCTCCTGATACTGCTTGTCCTGCGCCTGCTCGCGCGTTTCCGGCATTTTTATGCCGGCGCGTTTGGCAAGTATCTCCAACGCCTCCATAAGGGTGCAGGATTCGTATTGCTGCACGAACTTTATCACGTCGCCGCTTTCGCCGCAGCCGAAACAATGGTATATCTGCATGTTCCTGTTGACGCTGAAGCTTGCCGTCTTTTCGCCGTGAAAAGGACAGCGCGCAAAAAGCGTCGTCCCCTTGGGACGAAGCTCCAGATATGAGCCTACGACGTCGGCAATGTCGTTGGCGCGTTTTACCTGCTGAATAAAGTCCTTGAAGTCAGTCATACGCCTTGAAAAATCCTACAATAATAATTTTACGATAAACTTGTTTTTTCCCCTAAAAAAATACATGAATTTTATTTTATTTCCTTATATACTCAAAATATGCGTGCAAAAGGGTGAAAAAAGCAATATTTTTCCCCGACCGACGCCCTACGGCGGAACTGCCAAGGCAATTGCGCAGACGAATAATGCGACGGCAGATTTTTGCAGCGTAGAATTTTGGCAGACAAAGAACCTTCTTGCGTAGGCAAAGCGGCTTGCCGCACGAACGTAATGAGATCCCCGCTGCGCACCATTAACGCGCGACTGCAAGGACAGGCGCGCGCCCTTCGGGTGGCAGGCACTTGCCGCAAGACAAGCCCCGCACCGAAAGTTTGAGCGCAAGCGCCCTTCGGGCATACAAAAAAGGCTCCCGAAGAAGCCTTTTTGTTTGCGGCGGCACGCCGCCTTTGTGTTTAGGGTATTGTTTGCGGTCGTACCGACTTGGAAAACCTCAGCCGTTTATCATATCCTTTACCTTCATCAGGCGCACCGTTGCCGAACGCTCGCTTTCGTCCAGCTTCATTTTGATGTACTTTATCGTTTCGGTAAGCTGCGGGATCATGATGTTTTCCAAGGCGTTTACGCGACGCTTGTTTTTTTCTATCTCGTCGGCAAGCATATTGCACGCCTTTTCCGTTTCGGCAAGCTGAATAAGCTTGTACAAGACGGCGTTCAGCCCCCTGAGAGAGTCGTCCAACTGCGCCGTGACGGACAGAAAGCTGTAGGGATACATATCCCCCTTGTTGTCCTCTATCTGAATGGAAGGCACGTCTATACCCATCACCTTGCGTTTAGAGCAGGCAAGCGTCACCTTGCGCCCCGGCATGAGAATGGCTTCCTCCACTATTCTGGCGTCCGTCTGACTTTTTGCCACGGTAAAGTCGGCAAGCGCCTTTGCCAGTTCGCTTTCCGTTTCTTTGCGCAGCCGTCTGTTTTCCTCTGCCAGCGTTATGAAGCGGCGAATCATCTCGTCCGTTTTGTCTTTAAGCAATTTGTGTCCCCGCGTGGCTGTTTTGAGGCGTCCTTGCAGACGCTTCATCTCCATACGCGTGGGATTGACGTTCATAACTGCCATTTTCAGCCCTCGTAAGGTTTGTAGTGTTCGTCCAGCATTTCCTCGGAAATACGTTTAAGCTCGCTTCTGGGCAAGATTCCCAAAAGCTTCCAGCCGAGATCCAGCGTTTCCTCTACGGAACGGTTGGTGTTGAAGCCTTGAGCTATATACTGCTTTTCAAATTCCTGTGCAAACTTGGCGTACAGTTTGTCCGTATCGGACAGCGCCGATTCGCCCAAAATAGCCGACAGCTCCTTTGCCTCTTTGCCCTGCGCGTATGCGGAGAACAGCTGGTTCATGGTGGCGGCGTGATCCTTGCGCGTTTTGCCTTCGCCTATACCCTTGTCTTTAAGACGGGAAAGGCTGGGCAGCACGTCTATTGGAGGATTGCACCCCCTTTGATACAGGTCGCGGGACAAAATTATCTGTCCTTCGGTGATGTAGCCCGTAAGGTCGGGAATGGGGTGCGTTTTGTCCTCTTCCGGCATGGACAGAATGGGTATCTGCGTTATGCTGCCGTTGCAGCCGTGAATACGTCCGGCGCGCTCGTACATCTGCGCCAAGTCGGTGTACATATATCCGGGGTAGCCGCGCCGTCCCGGCACTTCCTTTCTTGCCGCCGACGTTTCGCGCAGCGCCTCGGCGTAGTTGGTGATGTCGGTAAGGATGACCAGCACCTGCATGCCCTTTTCAAACGCCAGATATTCCGCTGCGGTAAGCGCCATACGGGGAGTGGAAATACGCTCGATGGCGGGGTCGTTGGCAAGGTTGATGAACATTACCGTGCGCTCTATCGCGCCCGTCTTGTTGAAGTCCTTGATGAAGAAGTCCGCTTCCTCAAACGTTATGCCCATTGCGCCGAACACCACGGCGAACTTTTCGTCGTCGCCCAGCACCTTTGCCTGACGGGCTATCTGCGCCGCAAGCTGTGCGTGAGGCAGACCGCTGGCGGAAAACACCGGCAGTTTTTGCCCTCTTACCAAAGTGTTGAGCCCGTCTATTGCGGAAATGCCCGTCTGAATAAACTCGTTGGGATAGTCCCTTGCGTAGGGGTTGATGGGCTGACCGTTGATATCCAGCCGCTTGTCGGCAATGATGGGGGCGCCGCCGTCGATAGGTTCGCCCATGCCGTTGAACACCCTGCCCATCATGTCTTCCGACACGGCAAGCTCCAGACTTCTGCCCAGAAAACGCGCTTTGGCGGTGGAAATACGCAGTCCCTGCGTGCCCTCGAACAGCTGCACCAGCGCTCTGTCGCCGTTTACTTCCAGCACCTTGCCCTTGCGCACTTCGCCGTTTTCTTGGCGGATCTCCACCAGCTCGTTGTAACTTACGCCGCTCACGTGGTCCACCAGCATAAGCGGCCCCACTACCTCGCGGATTGTTTTGTATTCCTTAAACATTTGCTTCACCCTTGCTTACAAGTTGGCTTATCTGCCTTTTGATGTTGCGTTGAATCTCGTCGAATCTGTCCAGATGAGATTCCTCTATATACTTGGCGCGGCCTATCTGCTCCCTTACGGGCAATGCCAGCAGATCGGCAAGCTCCGCGCCGTTGTCCAGCGCCTCCGTCGCCTCGTGATAAAATCCCAGAATCAGCTTCATCATGAGGTACTGTTTGTTGAGCGAAGTGTAGGTGTCCACCTCGTGGAAGGCGTTCTGGTGAAGGTAGTCCTCGCGGACGGACTTTGCCGTTTCCATAGTCAGCCTGTCCTTTGCGCCCAGAGCGTCCATGCCTACAAGGCGCACTATCTCGTTGAGTTGGCTTTCCTCCTGCAACACTATGCGCAGCTCACCTTTAAGCGCATTGAAATCCTCCGCTACGTTTTCCGAATACCAGTTGTCCAGCTTGTCGTCGTACAGCGAGTAGCTGGTAAGCCAGTCTATGGCGGGGAAGTGACGCCTGTAAGCCAACGACGCCGACAATCCCCAGAACACCTTTACTATCCTGAGCGTTGCCTGCGAAACCGGTTCGGACAGGTCGCCACCCGGAGGAGAAACCGCTCCTATGGCGGAGATGGCTCCCGTGACGTCGCCGCTGCCCAGCACCTTTACAATGCCCGCCCTTTCGTAGAACTCGGCAAGACGGCTGGAAAGGTAGGCGGGATATCCCTCCTCGCCCGGCATTTCCTCCAATCTGCCGCTCATCTCGCGCAGCGCCTCCGCCCAACGGGAGGTACTGTCCGCCATTATTGCTACGGTATAGCCCATATCGCGGAAATACTCCGCTATGGTTATGCCCGTGTATATGCTTGCTTCACGCGCCGCCACCGGCATGTCGGAGGTGTTGGCTATAAGCACCGTGCGCTTCATAAGCGGCTGCCCCGTTTTGGGATCGTTGAGGTGAGGGAACTCCTGCAAAACGTCCGTCATTTCGTTGCCGCGCTCGCCGCAGCCGACGTAAACGATTATGTCTGCGTCCGCCCACTTTGCCAGCTGGTGCTGAACCACCGTCTTGCCGCTGCCGAAAGGTCCGGGCACTGCCGCCACGCCCCCTTTGGCTATGGGGAACAGCGTGTCTATTACCCTCTGCCCCGTGACCATGGGCAGGTCGGGCGCCATTTTGGATTTGTACGGGCGTCCGCGGCGCACAGGCCACTTCTGCATCATGCAGACGTCCTTTCCGCCCACCTCGGCGATTTTTTCCGTGACTGTGTAGTCCCCCTCGGCGGCGATAAAGGAAATTTTGCCATCGACGCCCACGGGAACCATTATTTTGTGCAGCACCACGCTCGTTTCCTGCACGGTGCCCAGCACGTCCCCCGCGCCGACGCTTTCGCCCTTCTTGACGGCGGGCACGAAATGCCACGCTTTTTCCCTGTCAAGAGAGTTGACCTCCACGCCCCGTTCGATACGGTTGCCGGATTTTTCCGCCAGCACGTTTAACGGACGCTGTATGCCGTCGAAAATACTTTCTATAAGCCCCGGCCCCAATTCCACCGAAAGGGGTGCGCCGGTGGACTCGACGGGATCGCCCACTTTGAGACCGCTGGTCTCCTCGTAGACCTGAATACTTGCCCTGTCGTTGCGCAGTTCTATCACTTCGCCGATAAGCTTTTGCTCCGACACCTTTACCACGTCGTACATTTCCACGTCGGCAAGGTTTTCCGCAACGATAAGCGGTCCGCTTACTTTCACAATTTTTCCAGTCATTACTTGTCCTCTTTGTTAAAAATGATGTCCACGCCTATGGCTTTTTCCACGTCGTTCTTTATGCCCTGCATGCCGAACCCCGACGAAACTGCCGTTGTGGGAATGGGAATGATGGCGGGATACGCCCGCGTTTTGGCTTTTGCCAGCACGTCGGGTATCTGCTCGGCAAGGTTTTCCGCCAGAAACAACACGGCGTACTGCTCTTCCGAAAGCTGCCTTATAAGATTTTTGGCTTGCGCGGCGGTGGTTGCGTCGAACACCTCCACCCCCACCGATTTGAACGCCAGCACGCTGTCCTTGTCGCCTATTACGGCAATTTTGTTTACCATGTTTTTCTCCTATCCCGCAATGAGGCTCTTTATCTTGTCCTTTTCCACGCCGTTTTTGACGCTTATCAGCACCATGCGCACCTTGTCCGTTTCCTCCGTCTTTTTGAAGAAGTACTCCACCGCCGGCTGAATGGTGGAAAAGTCGGCGTATTTCCGCACCAAAGCGTTACGCAGCCTCTTTTGTTCCCTCTCCGCAGCCGCAAGACCTTGTTCCGACGTGCACAGCGCGTAAAAATCTTTGTACGGCTGTTTGAGATCCGCCGCGACGCCGTCGTTGTCAAACAGCTTTTGCAGCGTTTCTGCCGATATGCTGCCCCCTTGCGCAAAGCCCTGCGGTTTTGCCCCCGCCTTTTTAAGACGACAAAGCAGCATAAGGTTTGTGGTGTCCGCAAGGCTTTCGTTAAGCTCGCGCACCAGCTTTAAGCGACTTTTTTTTGCATACGCCGCCATGTCGGCAAACATCGCCTTGTCGATGACGACGTCCACCGCCTGCGGACTTCTGTTGCCGTCGGCAAACAAAACGTCCACCTCGTGGCACGCCGCCGCCAAGTTTTTGGACAGGGCGGAATAGTCGTCCTTTACCAGCTGTTGCTGCAAGGCGGGCAGATCCTGCCCGACGCAGCCGAAGCAGTCGTCGACGCCCTCTACGCGCATATATTTGCGCTTCATAAGCACCTTTACGTTGTGACAGACGTACCTGCACAAAAAGTACTTCACTGCGTATTTATCGTAGCACAGCTCGGCAAACAGCCTTATTGCCGAATCCGTTTCCGCCATGAGTATCTTTTCGTAGTCGTTGGGGTTTTCCACCGTCACTCCGCCGCCGTAGCCCCCTTCCGTAAGCACTTTGACAGCCTCCGAAAGGGTGTTACATTCCGACAGGCGCAAAAACTTGTCTGCGCCCAAAAGCTTGGTGGAAAGCACCGCCAGTCTGCCGTTGGCGTAAAATTGAATGTCTTTCATTTTACTCTCCGAATAGCACGCGCGCCACCTGCGCTTCCGTGCCGCCGCGAACGTAATCTACAAGCTTTTCCAGAGTAAGGTCTTTGTCGTACCCTTCCCCTTCCAGCACTACGCCGCCCTTGGCGCTCAGGTATTTTTTGCCGAGGGTGAGGTCAAGCGCAAAGCCGTCCAAAAACTTTTGCGTTACTACGTCCTTGTCCGCCGCGCAAATATACACTCTTTCGCCCTTTTCGGCATACTGCCCTATTATTTTGGCAATAAATTCGCGGCGTTTGTCGGCGGGACTTTCCGCCATGCGCTGCAACGCCTTTTCGTAGCAGGAGGCAATTATCTTCTGCTTTTGCTGCAAGGCATACTTCCTTGCGTTGAGCTGCGCCGCCGACATAGCGTTGCGCAGACTTTCCTCCCGCATTTTTTCAATGCGCGCGTCGGCGTTTTTGCTTTCCTGCTCCGTTTGGGCAATAGCCCTTTTTACCGCCGCGTCCGCGGCAGCCTGTGCCGAAGCTTTTATTTCGGCGCATCTGGCTTCGGCGTCGGACAGTATTTTGTTGATTATGTTTTGATTACCGTTCATGCCGAACCTCTTGAAAAATCAGAAGCCCACTGCCGCCGTTACCGTCTGCGCCGCGTCGATCACTATGTCGCCCACTGCGGAAACGGGAACGTTGTTGAACATCATTATGGATACCACCAGACCAAGCAGAGCGTAGAACTCTATCATGGCGGGGAATATCAGCGTCTTGGAAGATATCTCGCCCTTTTTGCCTACCGCTATTATGGACGAAGCAGAGGTAAGTCCCTGCAAATATGCGGAAATGCCGCCGCCCAACATCATGGGTACGCACGCCCAGAACACGTTCCAGCCCTGCGAGGTTATCTGCGCCGCAGTTGCCGTAACGCCCGCCGCTTCGAGATTGGCGACGGTGGGAAGATAGCTTGCGCCCAGAATGGCTATAACGAAACCGTAGATACCCTGCGTAGCGGGAAGCAAAGCCAGCACGATTATCTTGCTGAACTTGTTGGGATCCTCCGCCATTACGCCGGCGGAAGCGTTGCCCGTTGCGCGAAGTCCCAGACCGGAACCGACGCCGCAGATAAGCGCGCACAGCGCAAGTCCCATAATGCCTATTGTCAAACCTGTCATTTTCTTTCCTCCGAAAAAACTTTTTTGTTTTATATTTTTTGGCTTTCGCCATTGTTGCCGCTATTTTTCATCAGCACGTACTTGGTGTCGCTGCCGAAGGGCAAAAACAGTTGTCCGTCGCCGGTGTAGAATTTGCCGAAAAACTCCACGTATTGCAATCTGCCGTTGTGTATATACACGCCCAGAATGCCCATTGCAAGGTTGAACACGTGCGCAAACACCAATATCATTGCCGCAAACAGGTAGCCTATGCCGCCTCCTGCCGACACCATCGCCCCCAGCTGGTTGATGACCACGCCCATAAGGGCGGAGCTGAGCATAAGTCCGAACACGCGGATGTAGCTCATTATGTCGGAAAAGTAGTTTATCAGCCCGTACACGCTGCCGAAGCTTTTGGATATCTTGCCGAAAAAGCCCTTGGTGCCCAGCCCCGCGAAGATTACGCCCACCGCGAGGGAGCCCAGACACACGTAAAGACTTATTTCCGAAACCTTGTCGGGCAGACGCAGACTTTCGTAAGGGGGATATGCCGCCATGTCCAGCGCCCCGTTGAATATTGCAAGTATCAGCGACACCAGCACTATTATCCACGGGAAATCCGTCAGCCACGCCGAAAGCGCCTGCTTGTGCTTTATTTTTACCGCCATGTTGCAGCCTATTCCGGCGGCAAGGTGTATCACCCCGGTGAACAGACTTATTATCATCATCACCATGGGGTACTTGGACGGATCGGGAATGAGAGGCTGATCGAATATCGTGTAGGAGAAACAGCTGCCGAACAGCAATCCCACTATTATCGCCGAAACGCCGCATATGCCGAACAGTTGCAGCATGGTGCGCAGTCCCGTCTGCTGTTTTATGGCAAAGTGGGCGAAAAGTCCAGCCGCCAGCAGCACCAGACCGTACCCCACGTCCGCCACCATCAGCCCGAAAATGATGAAGTAAAACACCGACATCACCGGATTGGGATCTATTTCGTGGTATTCCGGCGGAGTGTACATATTGGTGACAAACTCGAACTGCCTTGTGACGGGGTTGTTTTTCACCAGCGTGGGAGCAAACTCCTCCTCGCCTATGTCCTCGAACACCGTGACGTTGCAGTCGGTAACGCCGCATATGGCGTCTTCCACCGTCTGCTGCTTTTCGGCGGGGAAATAGCCCTCCATAACGTAGGTGCATTCCGTCACCTGCAAGTCGCCGTCCGCCTCTGCCTTTTTGGCGCACAGTTCCACGTAGTCTACGTACATTTTCCATTGAGGAACAAACCTGTCGTAGTCTACGATACGCTTGGTTATTTCCTCACGTCGGACGACAAGCTGCTCCCTTTGGGCGGCAAGCTCCTTTATCTTTACCTTGGGCAGTACGTCGCAGGCGACGGTTACCTTCACCATGCCCAGCGCCGCGGCCTGCTCCAAAAACTGCCCTTCCGACCTGTGCACCGCCGCGCACGCCACCACAGTGTTGTTGTAGCGGCATATTTCCGACAGGGACACCAGCTCGAACGTGTCGGCAAGCTGCAACACCTTTTCCCACTCCGATTCGTGCACCTGACACAGCCGCACCAGCGTGGTCGCCGTGTCGCGGTACCACGTGGTGGGGTGAGGCAACGCCTCGTAGGGCAGATATTTTTCTATCTGCGAATCCAGCTGCAACAACTGCGAATCCGTTTCCGACAGCTGCCGCGCCTCCTCGTCCAGCCCGTCCGCCTGCCTTTCCACCTCGGCGGAGTTTTTGCCAAAGCCCAAAAAGAAGTCGTAGTCCACCTCTTTTTTGGGGCGGGCAAAGGAATTTTTGGGTATCTCCGCCCTGTCCGCCTTGGCTTTCTTTATATTGTACAACTCCGTCTGCTGCCGAAGAAACGCCATCGCTTCCTCTATGCGCGCGGCTTTTACGCGGTATTCTTCCAACTGCTTTTGCGGCACTTCCCGCTTGCAGTCGCAAATATCCGCGCTGCGTTTAAGCTGCACGCAGCCGGTGCGTATAAGCGCGTTGTACATATTCTCCTTGTCCGACTTTACCGCCAGCAAGGTGAATTTTTTCATCTTTACGATAGACATTACAAAGACTCCAACACAATTTTCACGGCGGCGTCGACGTTTTTGGCGTACTCGCCGCACTGCCTGTCAACTTCGGCGGCAAGCTTTTCTTCCTCTTGCCGAGCCGCTTTTTCCGCAGCCTGCGCCGCAAGACGGTATTCCTCCGCCACGCGCGCCTTGACCTTGGCGGAGCCTTCCTTTCTTATACGGTCGCACTCCGCTTCGGCGTCGGCGGCAGTCTGTCCCGCCTGAACACGCGCCTGCTCTACCATTTTTTCCGCCTTGTCCTCCGCCTCTAAAATGGACTTTACCACTTCTTCTATCATAGTTACCTCACACGTTCTCTATTTTGTCCACTCTCGTCCTGTGACGTCCGCCGTCAAAGGACGTATGCAAAAACCTGTCCACTATTTTTTCGGCGCTTGCCGAGTCTACGTATTTCTGACCCAAAGCCAGCACGTTGGCGTCGTTGTGACGGCGGCACATTTCCGCCATGTCCTCGTTGAGGCACAGCGCACACCGCACACCCTTTACCTTGTTTGCCACTATGGACACGCCTATGCCGGTGGTACACACCACTATGCCCAAGTCGCACTGCCCCGCTGCCACCGCTTGGGCGCAGGGACGGGCAAAATCGGGGTAGTCGCAGCTGTCGGAGGTGTAGGTGCCGAAGTCGGCGACCTTTTCCCCTTTGCCTTGAAGATATTCCGCTATGTGTTGTTTGAGCTGCAAACCGCCGTGGTCGCAGGCTAACGCTATTTTCATATTACACCACGTTGTGCGAAGCTGAACGCACCAGTCTGTTGAGTATGCTTTGGGCAAACGCCGTCTTGGAGGAAAAACTTGCTATTATGTAGCCGTAGTTTTTTTCCAGCGCGCGCAGGTTGGAAAACAGATTGCGGGAAACTTCCCTGTCCGTTTGTCCTATGCAGTAGACGTTGAACCCCGGAAAGTTTTGCGGATTTTCCACCAACAGCACGGGGTTTTTGCCCTCCGCTTGCAATTTGAGGTACAAATTTTTGAGTTTCTGTTCGTCCCCCTCCAATTCCAACGCCATGGGGACCTTGGGCGCATAGTGCTTGTAGCGCACCCCGGGAGAATTTACCTTCTCCTTGGGATCGGTGACTACCCGCACTTTTTTTCCTAAAAGCTCCTCCAGCATATCCGCCGTGACGATACCGGGGCGCAGAATAAGAGGCTGTTCGCCGCACATATCCACCACGGTGGACTCGATGCCCACGTCGCAGGGACTGCCGCACAGCACCGCCGCTATCCTGCCGTCCATATCTTCCTTTACAGCCTGCCACGTGGTGGGGCTGGGACGGGAGCTGGTGTTGGCGCTGGGGGCGGCAACGGGAACGTCGCAATAGCGCAAAAAGTCGCGCGCCTGCTGCGAGCGGGGCATTCGCACCGCCACCGTATTCAGCCCCGCCGTGACGCAGTCGGGAATTATTTTTCTTTTGGGCAGCACCACCGTGATGCTTGCCGGCATTATGCAGTCGATTATCTTTTGCGCGTCGGGGGAAACGTCCCTTGCAATCTCGGGTATCTGCCCTTTGCTCCACACGTGCACTATCAGCGGGTTGTCCGACGGTCTGCCCTTGGCAAGGTAGGTGCGTTTTACCGCCTGCTCGTCGGTGGCGTCGCACCCCAAGCCGTACACCGTTTCCGTAGGAAAAGCCACCAATTCGCCCCTTCTGATCAGGTCTGCCGCACAGCGCAGATGGGCGTCGTTGAATTGCAGATAACGTGTTTCCAATGATACTCCTTTATGCGCGCGGCGCGAAAAACGCCGCAAAACACGCACACAAAGCAGTTTACCACATTTTAAGATATTTGTAAATAGCGTTCACGGGATTTTTGCCCCTTTGCACGCTATATGAAATTTTGCGGCCTTGCCGTTGCAGGTTCTGCCCTTCGGCGCAAATATTTTACACGCAAAAAGCCGCACAATGCGGGGCAGGTTGAAACGTACCGCGTGGCAAACCGTTTGTGCCGCGAAAAATTTTTACACCCCGACGCGGGGAACTTAAAAAGCTTCCCCGCACAAAAAAAGGTGCGCAAAAAATGCGTGCCTAAACTGTTTTGAGGTAGTTTTCCAGCGCCGTGGCAAGCTGGTCGGGACAGGAAGTGGGCTTGCTGCCGCAGCGAATGCCTTTCAGCCGCCTTATGGCTTCCTCCACCGCCATGCCCTCTACGAGCGCGGCGACGCCCTGCGTGTTGCCGTTGCAACCGCCGACGTACCTGACGTTGTGCACCTTGCCCTCCGTCACCTCGAAGCTTATCTGACGGGAGCATACTCCCTTTGTGAGGTACACCATTATTCGTACCTCGTGACGTTTCCGCCGTGATCCCACAGCACGTCCAAAGCGTAGACACTGCGCACGTCCTTGTGGAAAACGTGCACTATCACGTCGCCGTAGTCCACAGCCACCCACTTGCCTTCGCGCAAGCCGTCCTTGTGCAAAGCAAAGCGGTTTTGCTTTTCCATTGTTTCTTCAAGGTGCTCGCAAAGCGCCTTGACCTGCGGGGCGCTGCGCCCCGAGCACACCACGAAGTAGTCGGTGATGTCGCTTACGCCGCGCACCTCTATCACTCTGATATCCTCTGCGGATTTTTCCGCAAGCGTTTTGCAAATTGTCTTTACAGTATCGTTCATATTTTTCTCCCAAAAATCAGTTAAACCTATTTTACCCTACTTGACGGAATTTGGAAAGTAAAATTCCAACGTTTTGAGCGAAAGCGGGTAAATATTTTTTTTCTGCGTTTTTTGCGTGTAGCCGTTTGCCTCCCAAAGACACTTTTTAAGCTGACAATCCAGACTTCCGCTTATCAGGTGGGACAGCGGATAGGGGCGCGTTTGTTCCGTTTTATCGGCTACGTATACGATTTTTTGTAACACGGACATATCCGGACAGCCCGTCGTGTGAAAGGCGATCGCCGAAAGGATTTCCTCGTCGGTTATGCCGAAATCCCGCTTTGCCACCAAAGCGCCCAAAAAGGAATGCACCACCGGCGGCGGCATGTCGGCGGGTTTTTCAAAGCCGTAGTCGCCGTATCTTTCGGGCGGAACGTACTTTGCGCAGTCGTGAAGCAGGCAGGCGACGAAAACCTTGTCTTGGTCTTCGGGCGAAAGCTTTTGCTTTTCCGCCAGCTCCATGCCGCGTTTCACCACGTAAAAGGTGTGGCGGAATCTTTCGTCGGTAAGGTACTCTTTCACCTTCTGCGTCATGGGCAGGAATTTTTGGTAAAGGTGGTTTTGCTCTATATACCGAGCCACCTCCGCAGGCAAAGAGGGGTTGTCCAGCCCGAACTGACAGCGCAGCCGAATTTCCGTAGAACTGACGTCGTCCGGCTGTACGTCCAGAAACACCACCTGCGCGCCGTACTTGCGTTTTACGTGCTCCACCGTCTTTTCAAAGGTTTTGTGACTGCGGTGCGCCACGACAAGGGTGGCAAGACGGCATATTTCGTCGGGACGGTACCAACCGTCAAAGTCGCGCAGACTGTCGCCGCCTATCACCAAAAGCAGCTGCGCCGAGGGGTATTGCTCCTTTATTTCCCGCAGCGTTTCCACCGTGTAGCTTTTGCCCTGCTTTTTTATTTCGCTGTTGGAAACGCAGGCGAAGGGAAAAGCCAGACGGGCAAGACGCAGGCGCACCTCTGCGTCCACGTCGCAGCTTTTGTGGGGCGGTATGCCGCAGGGCATAACTATAAGTTTGTCGCATATTTCCGCGGCGGCGCGGGCAATTTTGACATGGGTGTTGTGCGGAGGATTGAAGGTGCCCCCGAAAATCGCCACTTTCATACTTTTATTTTACATTATTTGCAAAAAAAATTCAATTAAAAACGCCTTTTACGGCAAGAATATTGCTATGGCTGTTATAATAAACGATATTCTTTGCACCGTAATGCTGTTTCTGCTTTCCTACGCATGGGCGGCGTACTGTCTGGAAAACGCACTTGCGGCGCTTGCCGCCGCCTCCGTAATAACGCTGTGCGGCGGATACCTGATATTTGCGGTGTTTTCCCGCGCGGAAAGAAAAAAACGTCTGAAAAGGGCAGAGAAGGAAAAGATCGCCGCCTTTGCCGACTTTTTGCAATTCAATGCGCACAACGCAGAATTATTTGCGGAAATGCTGAAATTTTTCCGCTGTGATATCGTGCGCGCGGAAGCGGACAACCTTGTCGTGCGGAGAGAGGAAAAAATTTTCGTATCCTTGCTGTTTGAAAGAAAAATTTGTTTCGACAGCCTGCGCAAAGAGGCGGTGAAAACCGCCGCAGAAGAGTGCGGCAAAATGTGGGTGTTCGGTCTTGACTGCGAAAACGCCCTGCTTGAGCAGATAAGACAGCACGTTGACGTGTGCTTTTTTGACGCGCGGCAGACTTACAGTCTGTTTTCGCAAGCGGATAAGCTGCCCCTTATGCGCCCCGTCAAACGCAAAAAGGCTTCCGTCGCCGCCAACTACGCCTTTTGCCGAAAGCGCTTCCGCTGGTATTTATCCTCGGCGTTATTCACCGCCGTCATGGCGTTCTTTTCCTTTTTTCCGCTGTATCTGCTGGTGTGGGCGACGGCGTTGTTTGTCCTTGCCCTTTACAGCCTGTTCAACAGGCGGTTCAACGGCGACAAGGAGGTTTTGCCGCTGTCGAAGATATAGTTCGGCGTCGTTAAGCGTCATATCGCGGGGACAGTCTATCACGAGGCTTTCCAGCTGTGCCACGTCGTAACGGCGGCGCACGCGCATATCTGCGTCCACCACCTCCAGACAATACAAAAAATTTCCCCTTATGCGCCGCGCCACGTCGCATACGCGGCTTTCGCCGTCAAACACCAACGTCTTTTTTTCCATACCCCGCCTGTATACCGCACCGCTGTGCAGCAACGCCGTCTTTACGTAGCAGTCGCCCCCTTCCGCCACGGCTCCGAACATGATTCCCAGTGCAAACAGCGCCACGTTGAACAGCTTGTGAGGGGTGAAAAGGGAGATGACGAAAATCAGAAAGGCTGCCGACGACACCGCAAAGGTGAGAAACTTTGTCACCCTTACGGCTTTGCAACCAAGTTTGTTTTCTATTACGCCGCACAGCACCCTGCCGCCGTCCAGCGGATAGCAGGGCAGCAGGTTGACGCACGCCATGGTAAGATTGGAGTAGTAAAAATCCCTTGTGAAGTAGTAGCTGTCGGGCAAAAGCCACCACACAGCCAGACACAACGCGCACAGACAAAGGTTGCACGCAGGCCCCGCAAGGGCTATTTTTATTCTGTCTGTGCCGCATACGTCGCGAAAATCGCCGTAGAGCACGGCGCCGAAAATGCCCAGACGTATCTCCTTGCAGGCATAAAACAGCCTGCGGGCAACGAAATAGTGGGCGCACTCGTGCAGCACCACCGCCACAGTATAAAGGGCGGCGAGGTAGCCTTTTTTAAGCACCAGCGCCGCCGCTATAAACAACCAGAAATCGGCGGTTATTCGAATTTTCACACTGTCCAGTCCAGCCTGCCCTGACTGCCCACCACGTCGGTGACCACTTCGCCGTCCTGCAATATGCAGGCGGAAAAGCTGTCCTTATACTTGCCCAAAAGAGAGTTTACCTGCACCTCGTCGCCCAAATTTACCAATACGTCCGTAAGATTTTGGTACACGACGGCAATGCCGTTCTGCATTTTTACCGTGACGGACGTTTCGGAAACGTCGCTTACTTCCCCTGCGGAAAAGCACAGCGCAGCCCTGCCGCCGCCGAAAGTCATGACGCCGTCCTGAACGTTTTCCAGCGTGACGTTTGCCGGCACGTCGAAATAGTTTTGCTCGCGCTGACCACCGAACACCGTTGCCGACGCACTTTTTACCGCGTCGAACACCTCCTTTTTGAAGTCGCCGTCCAAAAACAGCAGCGACGCCATGACGGCAACGCACACCACCGCCGCCACGACGTACCACACCTTGCCTTTTAGCCGCAGCGCCTTTGCCGCCCGCTGCGGCTTGACGTACTTACGCTTGGAGTAGGAAACGTCCAGCCAATCGCTTTCCTGCGCGTCGCACACCGCCGTCTGAATACCTTCGTAGTTCATCTTACACCTCCTGTTCGGAATAAAATATGCTTGCCGCGCTGCCGTTATGACGGCAGACGGCGGCTTTTGCTTACGTCCGTGACGTTGACGCATATCACCAGCTTGCACCTGCTGCCCCTGACCACCTCTACCGACGCTCCCGAAAACACGAAGTAGCGGGACAAAAAGGCTTTTACGTCGCGGCAAAAGGCGTCGCAGTCTAACGACGTGCTGTCGCCAAGCACCATGTTTTTAGCCCTGCAAAAGTTTTGGCTGTGACCGTCGCATAAACAGTTTTTCATTGATTCTCCTTTCAGACGTTGCGTTTAAGTCTGCTTTTTATTTTTCCCCAAAAGCCCTTGTAGCGGGAAACGCAATCGTATATCGTTGCGCCGCCGCCTATCAGGTTGTCGGCAAGTATGTCGAAGGGCTTTTTGCACCCTCTGCCGCCGCAGTTGATGTCGTCGTTTTCCGGCACGTCCCCCAAGGGGCGGGCGGAGAGTATGCTGAACACCTCGAACACGCTGAGCATTTCCCCCGAAGCCACCAAGTCGCCACGCACCCTGTTTACCACCACGTACACAGCCATGTCTTTTAGCTGCGAAATGGTTTTGTCTGCGTCGCGTATGCCGGACAGGTGGGGAGTTACCACCACTACAGCCTCGTCAGCGCAGCTTACGGCGCGGCGAAAACTGCTGTCTATGCCTGCGGGACAGTCTATCAGCACAAAGTCGAAGTTGTCGGCAAGCTTGTCCACCACCCTGTTTGCCACGTCCACCGTTATCTGCCGCTTTGCCGTGTGACAGCTGGGCATAATAAACAGCGTAGGCTCGTCCTCATCCCTTATCAGCGCCTGCGAAGCGCGGCACCTGCCCTCGCACACGTCCACGAAGTCGTACACCACCTTGTTTTCCACCTGCATGACCACGTCGAGATTGTTAAGACCTATGTCCAAGTCCACCAACAGCACCCGCAGCCCTCTGCGAGCCAGCGCGCGCCCCAAGTTGGCGCATACGGTAGTTTTGCCACTGCCGCCCTTTCCGCCCGTCACCACTATACGCCTTGACATCACGCCCTCCTTGCGCACAATTTTATCACCGCAAACACGCCCCGCAAACCCCTTCGACAAATGTTGCGGTGGCGTTTAGGGGCGTAAAAAAGAGTAAAATGACGGTTGATGAAATATGCGCGACAGACAATATCGACGACTGCCCTTTTGCCGACGGTCGCAGTTTGTATTTACGTCACGTCGGCGGAACTACGTCTGAAGCGCTTGACGGACAAATATGACCGCACTTTGTTTAGCTGTTTTACACCGTATTTTGTCCGGTCGTTTTACACCGCAGTTTGTAAGTTTACTCTGCACTTTGTCCGGTTATTTTACACCGTATTTTGTCCGGTTGCTTTACACCGTATTATATTTGTAAGTTTACGGCACAAAGGGCGTGTCGGAGCCGCAGGCGAGATTTGTCGGACAATAATTGCGGCCTGGATAAAAGTTCTTTTATGTTTTTTTAGGTTCACTTTGATTTATCGGGGCGAAAATACGTGAGTTTGCGGATACCGGCTTTAATTTAGTATTGTAAGTTTACTTTTAATTTACCTTTATCACATATAATTGCAGACGACGAAAGTCACAGAGAGGAATTATGAAAGTAAAAATACTCTGCGGCATTGTTGCCGTTATACTTGTTACCACAGGCGCATTTTTGCTGTTCGGCTGCGGGAAATCAAATACCCCTCCTTCTACCCCTCCGGCAGACGGCGGCCAAAGCACGCTTTTGGCAAAGCCCGACAACGCCACGCCTGCAGACATTTCCGCCAGGGAAAGTCTGTACGTGGCGGCGGGCGAACTTTCCCGCGCGGGCGGGTTCAGAAGCTCTACCGAGGGCAGCGCCACTTCGCTGGGCATAACGCAAAGCGTAAGCGCGTTGCGCACCGTGTCCAAGGGCAACGTGTTCAAACAGTCCACCAGCCACAGCGCGCTGGTGAAATTCGGCGAACAGCTTTTTGTGTGGGGAGAAAACTACCTTTCGCGCAGTGCGCAGAAGGTGACGTCCACAAGCGAGGTCACGTGGCAAAACACCGCCGTAAAACACTCTGCGCAGGCGTGGGCGGAGAAAATAGGCTACCGCAACGACGGACTGAGCGGCTACGTTTTGAACGACCAAACGATAACGGAAGCGGAGCTTGTTTCCCAACAGGGGGAATACTACACCTTCCGCTACGTGTTGGACTGCCAAACAGCCACCTGCAACGTGCTGTATGAAATGAGGAACAACTCCGGCATGGACGGCTTTGCCACCTTTTTGAAGGCGGAGCTTACGGTGGAAATGGACAAGAACTTTATCGTTCAGACGCTCTCCACCGACTGCGAATACAAGGTGCCCATGCTGGGCGGCATAAACTGCAAGGAAAACCTGACGGAAACCTTTTACGACATAGGCTACGACGGCGAACTGCCCGAGCAGCAGTTTTTTATGCAATTTATGCAGGCGGAAGAAACGGAGCAGGACAGACAGCCCACGGCTACGGAAGTGCTTATGCAAAGCTTCGGCAAGTACGCCCAAAGTATGCTTTACGCCGACGTAGCCGCCACAATTGACGGCAAAAGCGTTTCGGCGCAGGCGGCAATAAAGATGGACGTTGCCAATATGACTGCGGAGGCGCACGTCAAGGCGGGTGACGCCATATTAAGTTACGTCGACGGCGGAGTTTACGTAGCATACCGACAGTTTAAGGCAAGCCTCGGCAGCATAGCGGCGGATTTACTTGGAGCGCTTGACGGCAAAGAGATAGACTTGCAGGCGCATTTCGACGGCGACACCTGCACCGTCGCCATTCCGATCAGCACACCCGAGTTGAACGCGGAGATAACAATAACGTGCATAAAAAAGCAGACTTACGAATTTTGCGGCGGGGAAATTACGGCGGAAAACTTCCGCCTGACGATAACCCCCTCGCAGCCGTGGCAGGTGCCGGAAACGGAGAACTATCCCGAAATTGACGGCATAGACGTTGTCGACGGCAAAATTTATGCCAAGTTGCAGGCATTGGGCATGACTGCGGACGTGGCGGCAGATTTGAAAGCGCAGAGCGCCGTCATGCAGACGGAAGATATGCTTGCCGTGCTGAAAGAAGGCACGATATATCTGAATTTGCCGCAGAGCAATCTGAAAATAGACACACAAGACCTGCCCGATATGGTAAGCGAGGCGTTGCAACTGCTGGGCAAGTCCATAAGCTTTGAATTTGACGTCGAAAGCTTGCTGCTTTTGCTGCAAAACAACGTCACGACTACCCCAAACAGCCTTACGGTAACTTTGCCGCAGGGGGAAATATCCCTTGTGCTGACGGAGCGGGACGGAAAATATATTCCGAGTATCCGCGCCCTTTTGGGCGGAGAACAGATAACGCTGACTCCCTCCGAGCAGTTTGCTGCACGGCAGCTTGCAGAAGGAGAATACGCCGACGTTGCCGCACTTACGAAAAAGCTTTTGCCCAAGCTTGCGCAGCTGGCGCAAGGGGCGGTGAATGCGCAGTTCGACCTGACCTACGGCGTTTACCGCGCCTTTGGCAACGCGGTGTTTGCGCCAAACGCACCGCTGTTTGCCGACGCCCGCATAGGCATAGGGCAGACGACGGCTCCCGCCTCCCTTTGGCTGGAAGACAACAGGCTGTATGCGGAAATAAGCGGTATGCCGCTGGCCGTTGACCTGTCGCAAACGGGGCTGAACCTGCCCGACCTGTCTTCGCTACTTTCGCAAACGCTTGCGCAGGCAGACCTGTCGCCGCAGCGCATAGCGGAAATACTGATGAGCGCGCGCATAACGGAGGACAGCATTACTATTCCGTCGGGCGTTTTGCCCTTTGAGGTGATGCTGGGGGCAGACGCGACGGTGCTTTGCCGCAACGAGGACTTTTCGTTGCAGGCGAAACTGACGGAAACAAGCGCACCGCTGCTGCCTCAAAGACAATGGAACACGCAGTTGGAAATATGTATAGACCAAAACAACACGCTGTATGCCGACGTCGATATGCTGAACGACAAATACCTGTTCCGTCTGGGGCAGCTTAACGCCTGCTACACCGACAGCACCCTGTACGTCAAAAAGGGTGACGACATAGCCGTCAGCGCCGACGTGGCGGCGATAAAACGGCTTGTGGAAAAAATTGATGAAATAGTCAAGGAATTTGCCGGCGTAACGGCAAAGGCGCTGACGGCGCAAACAAACCCGATAGATTTTTCCCTTTCGGAACAGAACGGCGCGTTGAAAATTACCGCTGCCGTCAAGGAGGCGCAGATAGAGGTTTTGTTGGGTGAAGAGGTGAGCATAACGGTGTGTTTTGCCGAAATGCGCTTTACCGCCCGTCCCTGTCAGAACGCCACCTTCGACAGCTTTGACGGCGACTACGTTGCCATAGACCAAGTGATTGCCGACTTTTTGCAGCCTATCGACGCGCTGATACACACCAACTCGTGGACGTTCGACGTTGGCGAAAGCTTTGTGGACGTTACGCCCACGGACGGCACGGGCACGGTGACGTACTCCATTTTGCAAGGCTCCTGCGTGAAGTTTTACTACAACGCCGCAAACAAGCAGGATTTTGCGCTGCATGCCCAACTGGCTTTACGCAAAATAAAGGACGGCGTGACGCTGCAAGAAACGTCGTTAGAGGCGGTGTTTGCCGACGGCAGACTGTACGTCACCTACAACGACGCGCTAAGAGCCACCGTGCTGTGGCAAAGCATAGTCAACTGCGCACAGCAGACGGACAGACTTTTGCAGATAATCCCGCAGATAGGACAGCTGCTTTCGGCAATAACCTCGGCGGGAGAAAGCTCGCCCGACTACTCCACCGTGCTGCAAAGGGTAAGTTACGCCGACGGCAAATTCAGCCTGACGATAAACGGCGGCGTACTGCTGAGCCAGCTTGGCAGTATTCGGTTGACGGCAAGCGGCACGGACAAAACGCTGATACTCAACTGTCTGGAAGCCTCCTACGGCGAAAACAACCCCCACACCGCCACGATAAACGTGCGGCTGAACGACGTGACCGTTCGGGCGGAGCAGGCTCAGGAAGGCGAGTATCCCGTGTTTGAAAATATCCAAGCCTACTTTGATAAAAACGGCGAGGCGGACGCCCACATCAACTTTGACAGCGCCGAACAGCTATTAAAAACGGTGGCGGACACGGCGCAGCAGGACGTATTTTCCATAGACGGCAGCGTGCAGGCGGATCTGTCCCTCATAGGCATAATAAAGGAAAAGGTTAACATGACGCTTTCGGCGCGGGTGGACATTTTGCGGCGGCAAGGGCAAGAGGACGTGACGACGTTTACCGTAAAGCTTTCCCGTCCCAAGCAAAGCCTGCTGAGCCTTGTCAACGTGGCGTTTAACGACTACGGCGGCGACAGCTATCTGTTTTTCAACGGTCAGACGCAGGAAATAACCATAGTACGCAATTCCTACGTCAAAAAGGGACTGTTCGGCATAGAGATGAAGCAAAAGGACTATTACGAAAAGGTGACGGCGCAGCAGTTTGCACAACAGCCGGAGCAGTACGTTTTGCAGATGGTGAATTTCAGCGGCTGGATAAACGACCTGATCACAAAGGAGGGGGAATCCTCTTCCGCCGCTATAGAGGAGGTGTTGAAGGACTACCGTTACCAAGAGGGCAAGTTTATGCTGGAACTGAACCTTGCGCCCATTGACGCCAACCTCGGAATGCTCAACGTCACCGTGAGCCACAGCCAACAGCAGGACAAATACCTCATAACTTCTTTGGAGGGCGACATGAAGCTGCTTTCCGACATGATGACAGCGACGGTCAACCTTCAACTTGCGCAAGACGCACCTTACGGCGAAGCAACGCAAATGGTAGCCAACGAAACGTTTTGGTAAAATGTCACGCAAAAACGCATACGTATGAGGTTTTGCGGTACAGGCAGGGCAAATTTACACCGCTGAACCGCAAAGATACAACTGCATTCGTGTGCAAAAACTCCCTCACTACACTCAAAAAAAACTGCGGCACGTCAGCCGCAGTTTTTTTGTGAATGCGCCTGTTTTGCAAGATGCGATACCGGTTGTTCGCACGCCGCCCCGCTTTTGCACAAGCAAACCCTTTCTTGCAATGTCGAAGGAGCGTAAAAGACACTCCGAAATTTTTTGCGCCAAATTTACACTCGCGGCAGAAACCTGCCCTGACGAGAGGAGCAAACAGCCGCCGCATAGAGCAAAGTTACCCAAAGTGTTGTGAACTGCAAAAGCACGCTCCGCACCGCTTGCGGCAAGGGAACGGCTACGGCGCGCGACTTAAAGCAAAACTGCCGTCAACACGCCGCCGCAGGCAAAATACGCAAACAAAAAGCCCGAGGCAATGCCTCGGGCAAAAATTTTGTATCAGAACATTTCCAGATTTTTGCGGAACACCTTTTTGAAGTCCAGAGTGACAAGGCTTGCCGCCTTCTTTTCCAAAGTGGCGTCCCCCTCCAGCTCCATTTTCATAATTACGCTGTCCCCCAACACGTCGCAGTTTATCTCCTTCACCACGCCGCGCATGCTGTAATCCAGCGCGGTGGCAAGGCGCAGAATGACGGAGAGCTTTTTGACCGCCTCTACGTCCTCCGGCTGCAAAATACCGTTGTACTTTGCCCAGTCGGTGACGTTGACTTCCTCGCGGTTGTTGACGTCGGTGACGTAGGCGGCAAGCACGATATCCTTGTGGGAAATACCGTAAAGATTGCTGTTGAGTATCATGTACGCCGTATGCTTGGCGTTGTTGTAGTATTTGAACTTGCTGCCCGCCTCGTGCAGTATTGCCGCCACGCGCAGCACCTTTACGTATGCGCGGGGGAACTTGTGCAGCACTCGCAGCTGCTTGAACAGCTGCACGCACAAATTGAAGGTCTGTTCGGCGTGGGGAATGTTTACCCCCATATGCGCCGCCAGCGTCAGCAGGCTGTGCCCGAGCACGTCGCTGATGGGCTTTTCCAACGTTTGCGGCACGGCATAGTTGAACATTACGCCCTCGCGCAGACCGCTGCCGGAGGAAATGATTTTGGTAAACCCGAGGTGATCTACAAACGCCTTGATAAACGCCAGCGCGGCGGGGAATACGTCTGCGCGCGCAGAGCTTAAACCCTTTATGCGGCGTTTTTTGTCCAGATCCAGCGTGCGGATCATATTGTAGATATAGTTGAAGTCCTCCACCTGCATGTTGAGGTTGTGCACCATGTCCAGCGGGTACTTTTTGACTTTGCACACTATCCGCGCCAGATTGCGGCAGCTGCCCCCAACGCCTATCAGCTGCGTGTCGGGATCTATCTCCTTGAACCACTCTACCTGTTCCAGCTGCGACTTGACGTAGTTTACTATGTCGTCGGAGCATTGCTCGGGCGCTTTGCCGGGAATGAAGAACTTGTTGGTAAGGGTGACGGCGCCGAACTCGAATATCTTGGTGTGCAATATGGTGCGGCGGTTGTAGTAAACTACCTTGGTGGAGCCTCCGCCTATTTCCATTATCAGCCCGCGGGGAATATCCATAGAGTTTATCACGCCCTGATACACGTAGTTGGCTTCCTCATCCTCGGAAACTACCGTAATGCGTATGCCCGTTTGGTTATACACGTCGGAAAGAAAGGTCTTTTGGTTGTTTGCGCGGCGCACGGCGGCGGTAGCCACTGCCACCACCTTGTCCACACCCTTTATCATGCAAATTTCCTTGAACAGCTTTAAGGTGTTTATCGCCTGCATTATGCGCGTCTGCTTGAGGTTGCCGTCCGCCTCCGTTTCGCCAAGACGAACAGCCTCGTGGTAATCTTCCGACACCACAAAGTATCCCCCGTCCAGCACGTCGTAAATCACCAGTCTGGCAGTATTGGAACCTAAATCGATCAATGCTACTTTTTCCATAACCTTTCATCCTTTGCCGCACGGCGTATGCATGCCGACGTCCGCCCTTACGGACGCCGCATAATTCCGCATACATTATACCACAGGAAAACGGCTTTGTATAGATGGTTTTCAAAAAAAGTTGCTAAAATTATAATTTTTTTTCGATTTTGCTCACTATATGCAATTTTAAGAGGAAAATAACAGTATCGTGTTAGTGTTTGCGCGCCTTTACGTATTTTAGCGATAAATATAAAAGAACTATGCTTGCTAAAATTCATTATTGCTGTGCTTATAGCGAAAGGGCAAGGCGTTTTTGTCGAGGTTCCGACGTACGATAACGGCGGGTGTAGCCCCTTCGTCAACACCGAATAAAATGCTCCTTATCATTTTTTTCAAAACCGTCGGTTTTAGTTTGTCGCTTCGCAGTAGCGATAAATGAGGGGCGTTGTGAGCGTTTTTCCCGACAATGCACTTGCGGCGTTGCCCCGAACGCATTCGCTTGAGGAAATTATTATTTTTCCGTCTTGCAAGCACACGAAACGTACAAGGGCATTGTGCGCAAGGTTTGCCCCGCCACTGCGCCTACGGCAAGGCACACCCACAGCAGCGCAAAATTCCGCGCATTCCATAACGGCACGCATTTAATTTCGCCCACAGTGCGTCCGTACTCGTCCGACACGGGTGAAACAACTCTTGCAGGGCGAACCGTCGCCAAAACGTGCTCTGCGATGAGTAAGTCAGGGCGCGGAGGGCGCAACAATGCAAGGGCATTCACGCCCCACCGCAAAAAACAAAATACCGCAGGGCGAAAAGGGCACGTTCACGCAAAAGCCAAAGTCACTTGAGGGCAGTTCCCTTGCGCCGCCCCGCCAAAAGACAAAAAGGCGGCGTATCGGAGAAGCTTCACAAAAAAAACGTGCGCTCCCAAAGGAAGCGCACGCATATTGCGAAGGTATTACGCCAATATGGGTTCTGCCTGACTGTCGGCGGCAAGCACCAGCCTGCGCACCGTCTTGGAGGAGAGGGCAATGACGCCCACCACCAGCACTATGCCGAGGTCGGCAATGGTAAACAGGTTGTACACCAACGCCCACGTCAGCGGAGAGTAGCCCTCCTGCCGCCACGAATAGAACACGAAGTATCCGCTGATGACGTGGGAAACGTACCTCAGCAACACGGCTATGGTGGTGCCTACGGCAAATTCCAGCCGCACGTCCCCCTTCAGAAAGGCAAACTTGCGCGCTATGCCGGCTACGCCTATGGCGGCAAAGGCTATGGGGTAGTCCAGCAGCGCCTGCATAGGCTCGTAGAAGGAGGGAGATTGTATAAATTGCAGAAATCCGTAAATGATACCGGCAATAACGCCCTTTTTGGTGCCGAACATATAGGAGTACAGCGCCAGCGGCAGCAGGCTGGCGAAGGTCACCGAGCCGTGTTGCGGCAGCTGAAAGAATTTTATGTAGGAAAGCGCAAAGGACAGCGCAATGCATATGGCGCCGTAGGTGAGCGCCTTGGTGTTATACTGCTTGTTTTCGCTTCCGCCCAAAAACGCCAGAACGGCTATTACGGCAATTACTATTGCCGAAAACACGTACATAAGCGTCTTGGAAGTGATAGGCTCGTACCCCTGCTCCGGCTTGACCACGAACAGCAGCACGACGGAATACGCCACGAGGGCAATGCCGAAGCCCAGCCCCGTCCACTTGGCTGCGGCAGGCTTTTTCTTCCACAGCACCAGCACTACCACAAGCCCTACTGCGGCAAGGGCAAACATGCCCGCCATAAGCCACCAATTTGTGTTGAGGTCGCCCTTCCACACGTCGCGAGCCAAATTGTACGAACCCAGCACGGATATCACGCCCACGGCGTAACCACTGATCATGCCCGCCATAAGCTTGCGCGCACCGGCAAGGTACTGCTCGTCGCGGTTGCGTATCACAATGGCGTAGATGATGAGTCCCACCGCCAGCGCTATGGTTATGTACAGCGCAACGGCAGAGATAAGGTCGGTAACCTCGCCCAGAAAATCCAGATAGTTTTCCGCCATATCGGAATTGAGATATTGATCCATTTTTTCCTCCCAAACAAAATAGTTTTCAACTTATAAGCCGAAAACTTGCAGGAAACAACGTATGATTTTGTTTTCGCTTCCTTACGCAAGTACTGACTTGACAAGTTCAAAGGGTATTTCTCAGCCCCGACACACGGGGCACCCCCAGCCCATTAAGTATACCGCCGTTTGCCTTTGTTGTCAATAAAATACGCCTGCGCCGCGCGTTTTTTTGCACCGAAATTTTGCCGACGTATTACGCCCTTGCAGGCTTACAAAAAACACCGCATTGCAACGCCGCAAGACCTTTGTCCTGCCTCGCCCCGCTTTCACCACGCGCCTCGTCTTTCCATAATTTGCGCCAACGACGTACTGCCGCAACCGCCGAGTGCGTTTGCCCGTCTGCACGACAGGCTGTAAATACGTTTTTCGGGAAGGTAGGCGGGCAGGGCTTATACGGTCACGCGGTACGCAGGCGACAATGAACGATAGCCGTAAAACAAAAAAAACCGAGTCCGACAGGATACCGAACTCGGTGGAAAGCAATAATTTAACTATCAAATATCTATCCGACTTTTGAGTTACACTTCTTTTGGAGAGGGCAAAAATAGGTCATATCAGCACGCAGAACAGATAAAACAGTCCGTACATAAACAGCTGACTGCCGAAGTATATCCATATGGCGTGTCTGCCGCAGAAGGTGACGGGGCAAACCCACTTTTCGTTGACGGTGGGAAAGAGAGATTGTCTTTGCCGGTACAGAAACTTGCCCAGAAACGCACCCACCAGAAACCAGCCGAATGCGGGGAAAAAGGGCAGATAGTCGCCGCCGTAGAAGTGGGTAAAGGCGGGTACCTTCTGACTGTTGTGCATTGCAAGGAAAAACCACAAGGGGTTGTCGTTAGTCCACGGTTTGGCATTGGCGCATGCGCCCACTATTATGACGGCAAGCGTCACCGCCGTCATCACAATGCCGAAAAGGTTTTTCTGCCACCCCTTGACGCACTTTTTCCACACCCATTCCACCGCCGTGTACAGCGCGACGGACAGCGCAATGACGTGAATGACGTTGAAATATATAGTGACGTCGGCGCGAACTATCTCCTCGGCAGCCCTCGTCGCCGCCGTAAACAGCAGCGCAAACGCCATCATGCGCAGTGCGCGCTTGCCGTTGCTGCGGGAGAAACTGCAGGACACGCCGCTTGTAAACACGAACATGGTGACGAAAACAGGCTGAGCCACCTGCCGCAGCACTCCGCTGTAATAACGGGCGGAAAGCGCGTACAACCAATTGAACAAGCCGCTTTGGTAAGGCTCGAACGCCGACACGTCGTACATGAAGTGATCCCACACCACGAACAGTATCATAAGTCCGCGTACGAAATCCACCTCCCAAATGCGCTTGGGAGGCTGTTCCTTTGCCAATTCGTCCACTATCTCCGATACCGTCGGCGTGTTTTTCGCCATATCATTCATACGTACACCGTTATTTGTAAACTTCTTCTATCACTCCGCCGCCGAGGCACTTTTCCTCGTCGTAGAACACCACGTACTGACCGGGAGTCACCGCCCGCTGCGGACAGGCAAAAGCCACCTCCGCGCCGTTGCCTTTAAGCGTGACCGTTACCTGCTGCTCCGGCTGTCTGTAACGGAACTTGGCGTTGCAGCAAAAGCTTTGCGCCGGCGGCGAAGGTATCCAGTTGAGGTTTTCGGCGTAAAGTCCCTTGGACATAAGCACGCTCTCGTCGCCGTGGGAAACCACCAGCAGGTTGTTTTTGACGTCCTTTTCCGCCACGAACCACCGTCCGCACCCCTCCGCTGTGCCGCCAAGTCCAAGTCCGCGCCGCTGACCGAGGGTATAATACATAAGTCCCATGTGCCTGCCCACCTTTTTGCCGTTGACGTCCACTATGTCCCCCGGCGTAGAGGGCAGATAGTTTTGCAGAAAATTGCGGAAGTTGCGCTCGCCTATGAAGCATATGCCCGTGCTGTCCTTCTTTTTGGCGTTGGACAGCTGCAACTGCTCCGCTATTTCCCTCACGCGGCTTTTGGTCACGTCGGCAAGGGGAAAAATCACGTCGGCAAGCTGGCTTTGGGAAAGCTGATTGAGAAAGTAGGTCTGATCCTTTTCTTTGTCCTTGGCTTTAAGCAGATAGTGAACGCCGTTTTCGTGGCGTATTCCGCAATAGTGCCCAGTGGCGATATAGTCGGCGCCCAACGCCTTTGCATATTGCAAAAAGGGGCCGAACTTTATCTCCCTGTTGCACAGCACGTCCGGGTTGGGGGTACGTCCCTTTTTGTATTCTTCCAAAAAGTAGCTAAACACCCTGTCCATATACTGCTTGGCAAAGTTTACCGAATAGTAGGCAATGCCCAGCTTTTCCGATACGCGCCTGACGTCCTCGTAGTCCTGCTCCGCCGTGCAGCAGCCGTCCTGCTGCTCCTCCCAGTTGTGCATAAACAACGCCGTGACGTCGTATCCCTGCTGTTTGAGCAGCCATGCGGAAACGGCGCTGTCCACGCCGCCGCTCATGCCCACTACTACCCGTTTCATGTCAGCTCCTGCGCCGCAGCTGCGACGAACGCATAAGCCTTTTGAGCATATCTATCGTTTCGGCGTTGTTGCTTGTAGCCATGATGAGCTCCAGCAATTCCTCGGTGGCGCGCGCCGAATCTTCCCTCGACAGCATTTTTCTTATGATATACGCCCCCTCGAACTGCTCCTGAGTGAACAGCTTTTCCTCGTTGCGGGTGCTGCTTCTGTTGAGGTCTATGGCGGGGAAAATACGCATTTCCGACATTTTGCGGTCAAGCTGTATTTCCATGTTGCCCGTGCCCTTGAATTCCTCGTAAATTATGTCGTCCATTTTGCTGCCCGTGTCGATAAGCGCCGTGGCAAGCACGGTAAGGCTGCCTCCGCCCTTTACGTTGCGCCCCGCACCGAACATCTTTTTAGGTTCCTGCAAGGCGCTTATGTCCAAACCGCCGGTAAGCGTCCTGCCCGACTGCTCCGCAGTCTGGTTGTAGGCGCGCCCCAGCCGCGTTATGCTGTCCAGCAATATCATTACGTCCTGCCCCTGCTCTACGCGCCGTCTGGCGTTGGCAAACACCAATTCCGCAATGCGCGTGTGGTTTTGAGGGGGTTGATCGAAGGTGGAATACACCACGTCGCAGTCTACGCTCTCCTTGAAGTCCGTAACTTCCTCGGGACGTTCGTCTATCAGCAGTACGGTGAGGTGTATTTCCGGATTGTTTTTGCGCACCGCCGTGGCTATCTTTTTGAGCAGAATGGTTTTGCCCGTCTTGGGCGGAGCCACTATCAGGCCGCGCTGACCTTTGCCTATGGGCGCGACCAGATCCAGCGCGCGCAGCGAATATTCCCGCTTGTCCGTTTCCATGACTATGCGCTGGTCGGGATAGCACGCTTCCAGCGTGTCGAAAGCCTTGCGCTCTATCGTGGCGCAGGGCTGATCGTTTATCTCCTGCACGAAAATGGCGTTTGGGGATATTCTGTCGGGATACTTGTGCAGCACCACCTTCAGCTTGTCCCCCGCGCGAAGGTTCATGCGCGTTATCACGCCGGAGGAAATGTAGTAGTCCCTGCCCGTTGTGGCGGAATAGTTGTTGGTGCGCACAAAGCCGTAGCCGTCGGACATTACTTCCAATATGCCCTGACGCGGATAGGATTCGTCCACGTTGTCGTTCTGCGCCGAAGTGGAAGGATCCGTCACCTCCACCTTGCCCCAACGCTTTGTGGGACGTCCCGATTTTATGCGCTTTTCCGGAGTCATCTCTCCCTTGTACGCGGCAATTATCAGCGACACCAATTCGTCGCGCTTGCGGTTTTTGGGCACGATATAAAATTCCCGAGCTTTTTCGCGTAGCGCAGGTACGGTGAGTTTTTCCAAGTCTGCCACCAAATCCTCAAGGCTGTTATAAAGTTTAGTCATAAATCCTCCGAAAATACAAGCAAAACGACGTTTGCAAAAAATAACCCTTTAAGCAAGGAAACCTCTGCAGGCTGCGGTAACACCCGCACGCTGCGGTAAAAAAATAAAGTAGTTTGAAACTTGACTTTATTATATTACATATTATGGTCTTTGTCAACCGCTATATACCTTCGCCTCGCACCCCTCCGCCGCGTGTTTTGTCGAAAGGGCTTGCAGGGCGGCATATATTTTGAGGCTAATTGCGGCAAATCGATTGACAAAAAGAACAAAAAGTTTTATACTGTAAACCTACGATATTGGGGTATAGCCAAGCGGTAAGGCAACGGATTCTGACTCCGTCATTTCGCAGGTTCAAATCCTGCTACCCTAGCCAGTCGGGCAGTCGACGCCCTTATGGTCGCAAAGAAAAGTGTGCATGTGGTTGCACACTTTTTCTTTTCTCCTGTTTGGCGTGACTGCCCTTGTTTTGCGTGTAGTCAGGACAGTTTGAAATAACGTAGCGCTCCGCGACGTCGTCGCTCCGCTTACGCTGCTTCGCAGCGACAAATCCTGCTACCCTAGCCAGTCGGGGGCTTGCGCAGCCGGCGACTGTTGTGTTGGTGGTTTGTGCAATAAATGTTGCAAATGGCACAATTACAATATGAGTGTTTACATAATAAGCGAA
>DVOC01000024.1 GCA_018713905.1 Candidatus Fimimonas merdipullorum | reverse complement strand
TGTACAGTGCAACCCCCGTTACACCCCTTCCGTACACTACTATGTCTGTCATATTATTCTCCGAAACCTACTAAAATTGCAGTGGCTACCAGCGTTATACAGCAATACAGCACGCAAATGCGCGTTTCGCTCCACCCCTTCTTTTGCAGGTGATGATGAAAAGGCGCCATAAGAAAAACTCTTTTGCCTGCCGTCAGCTTGAAGTAGACCACCTGCACTATCACCGAAAGGCAGGAGATGACGAACACCAGCCCGAGCAGCGGAATAAACAGGCTCATACGAGTGAATATCGCCGTGCACGCCACCATTGCGCCCAACGCCAGCGAACCGGTGTCCCCCATGAAGACCTTGGCGTCGTTGGCGTTGAAAAGCAAAAAGGCAAGCAGCGCCGCCATACATATCACACACAGCGTCTGCACGTCTTTTACGCTGCTCAAGGCAAGCGTTTCCCCGCGTTCTTCAAGCGTTGCCGCCTCTCTCTTCAGCAGCAGATACAGCCCCGACATAAAACAGCAGGTGCTGCTTGCCGCAAGCCCGTCTATGCCGTCGGTGAGATTTACGCCGTTTGTGCACGCTAAAAACACAAACGCCGTCAGCGGAACTATCCACCACCCCAACGTTATTTCCCTGCCGAAAGGAATGCGCAGTCTGTCACCTATCGCCATATCTCCTTTGGCGTAAAACGCCACTATGACGGCTATTGCCAGCTGCACGACTATTTTCTGATAGGCGTACAACCCCTGATTGCGGTGCAGCTTTATTTTTATAAAATCGTCCAGAAATCCCGTTGCTCCGTAAGCTGCGAACACCGCTATCGCCACCGCCGTGCTGCGGATGGAGGTGTTGCAAAACAGGCAGGCGCAAATTGTCACGGCAACGATAAAGGCGATGCCTCCCATTGTGGGCGTTCCCTGTTTAGAGGAATGCTCCGTGACGTATTGCAGTATGCTTTGTCCCGCTTTAAGTTTTTTAAGCAGCGGCAGCAACGCCGCCGTCAGCGCAAGGGAAAGGGCAAACGCCGTAATAAAGGCTATGGCAGTCATTTTTCCTCCGACAATTATGTAACGCTTTGCGACACTCCTTCTTCCATAAGCCGCCGCACGGTTTCACTGTCGGAATAGGGAAATTTTCTGCCGCGCACCTCCTGATACCGTTCCGCTCCTTTGCCCAAAATTGCCACCGTATCCTGTGAGGAAGCGACGGAAAAGGCAAATTCCGTTGCCTGACTGCGGTTGAGAATTATTTTGTAGTCGCACGAGAGGCGGCTTGCCGCATCCTGCGCTATCAGTTTGGGCGATTCGTACCGCGGATTGTCGTTGGTCAGCAACGCAAAGTCGGCGTACTGCGACACCTTTTCGGCTATCAGCGGACGTTTGAATTTGTCTCTGTTGCCGCCGCAGCCGAACACCACTATCAGGCTTCCCTTGGTTATCCCGCGCAGATACCGCAAAATATTTTCCACTCCGTCGGGCGTATGGGCGAAATCTACCACGACGCGCATGCCGTCGCTGCGGAAAAAAGTTTCGTTTCTGCCCGCTATCTCCTTCACGCCTTCCACCCCCTTCACGCAGGTGTCCACGTCAACGCCCAGCAGCATAGCGGCGGAAATGGCTGCCAGCGCATTGTAGACGTTGAACGTCCCGCACAGCGGCGTGTGCACTTCCGCCCTCTGACCGAAACCTTCCACTTCAAAGGTCTGCCCTTCCCCTTCGCGCACGTTTTTTGCCGTCACGTCGGCGGCGCAGCGTATGCCGTAGGTTGCGGTGTGCGGAAACTTGGCTGCAATGCTTTGCCCGAGAATATCGTCGGCGTTTACCAACGCGTTTTTGACGTACTGCTCGCAGAAGAAGTTTTCCTTTGCCTGCGCATAACTGTGCATTGTGCCGAAAAAGTCAAGGTGATCCTGCGAAAAATTGGTAAATACAGCCAGTTCGCTGCGCACTCCCAACAGTTTTTTAAGCGCTATTGCGTGCGCCGACGCCTCCATTACCACCGTCTGGACGCCGCACAGATACATCTGTCTGAACCAGTAATGCAGTTGTATGGGATCGGGCGTGGTCAGCGCCGAAGGGTAGCTCTGCCCGCCGAAATACACTCCGTTGGTGCCAATAACTCCCGTCTTTACTCCCGCACATTCCAGTATGCCCCGCAAAATACGGCAGGTGGAGGTTTTGCCATTGGTGCCTGTTACGGAAATTATTTTAAGCTTGTCGGCGCAGTGCCCGTAAAAGTTTTTGGCTATGCGGCTCATCGCCGCGCGGGCGTCCTCTACAACTATCTGCAACGACTTTGTTTCCAGCGGTCTTTCCGTGACTAATGCCGCGCAGCCGTCCCCCAGCGCCTTTCGGAAAAAATTGTGCCCGTCCTGCCGCCTGCCTTTTATGCAAATAAACAGACAGCCCTCTTTGACGGTACGGGTATCGCAGGATAGAGAGGTAACGTCGGGATTGCCTTCTCCTATAAGCCTATATTGCACTCCGTCAAGCAGTTCCCCCAGATACATTTATTTTCTCCTGAAAAAAATAAATCCATACGGCCGCACCGTACAGATTATTTTACTTGCCCACGCCACCATTTATGCCACACCCGCCATTGCGTCCGTTGTCGCACGGCGCTATGTAAGTCCTACGCAAACAAAAGGGCATGCCGCACGGCACGCCCTTAAAAATAAACCGAACTTCGCCTCTCGTTTACACTATAACGTCAACTGCTTGTCGGCGGTATCTGCAAATAGTCGATAATGCCCCCGAATATCAGTCCTGCGTAAGGCGCGGCAACTATGGAACCGTAGCTTTGCCCCTGCGGTTCGTCCACTATCATCAGGCACAGATACTTGGGACTGCTTGCGGGGAAAAATCCGACGAAAGAGGATACGTACTTTCCTACGGCAAGCGCACCGTCCACGAACTTCTGCGCCGTGCCCGTCTTGCCGCCCACTTCGTATCCCTCTATATAGGCGTTTTTTCCTCCCCCTTCCGTTACTACCCGTTGCAGCATGGAAGCAATTTGACTGCTGGTCTGCGAGCTTATAGGTCGGCTCTGCACCGTGGGCGAAAACCTCTTTACCGTTTTGCCGGTAGTCGGATCGCTTATTTCCTTCACAAGATACGGGCGCATGAGGTATCCGCCGTTGACGGCAGCCGCCGTTGCACAGGCAAGCTGCAACGCCGTCACCGCAACCGTCTGCCCGAAGCCGATACGGGCAAGGTTGGCCCGCGTCACGGCACTTTCCGGCATGAGTATTCCCGCCTGTTCGCCGGCGAAATCTATTCCCGTAACGCTGCCGTAGCCGAATTTTTGCAGATAGTCGTACATCGTTTCCCTGCCCAGCGACAGCGCAATATCGGTAAAAATCGGGTTGCAGCTGTTGTTCAAGGCGTCGGACAGCGTCTGATTGGAATGCTTGCCGTTGGCGTGCGTAGTCCAACAGCTTATTTTGGAGCCGTCTATTATGCGGCTGCCGCTGTTGTTCGCAAACACGTGCTCGGCGGAAAAGGCTCTGGGATTGCCCTTGCGGTACTCCTCCAGACAGGCGGCTGCGGTAAGCACCTTAAAGGTAGAACCGGGTTCGTAAATGTCCGTCACCAAAGTGTTGCGCGAATATTTCATAAGCGTTTCCACGTCGTCGCGCGGCAAATTGTTAAGGTCTACGCTGGGCTTGGACGCCATGGCGAGAATTTCCCCCGTGGTGACGTCCATTACGATACAGCGCGCCGATTGCGGCTGCTGCTGATACATTGCAAGCTGCAGCGCATTTTCCGCCAGCGTCTGAATTACGGCGTCTATCGTAAGGGTGACGGTCATGCCGTCCAGCGCCGCCACGTAGGACATTTCACCTTGGGGAAGCTCCTTGCCCACCAGATCCGTTTCCGTCAATATCTTGCCGTCCAGCCCTTTAAGATACTTGTCGTAGTACGCTTCCAACCCCGACTGTCCGCTGCCGTCGGAGGACACGAATCCCAGCACCTGCGAAAGAAAATCTCCGTAGGTGTAGTTGCGCATTCCCACCGAAGCGAGATACACCCCGTCAAGATTCAGTTCTCGAACCTGCTGCGCCTGCCGCGCCGTAAGAGTGCGCGCAAGCGTCACCTCGGACACTCCCTTTTGGGTAAGCTTGGCATACAGCACGTCGTAACTTACCATCAGCAGCGGAGCCAGACTTTGTGCGCACCCTTCTGCGTCGGAAACGCTTTGCGGCCGCGCGTACAGCGCATAGCCCGTTTCGGAGGAGGCAAGCACTCTGCCGTTTCTGTCGGCGATATTGCCCCTGTACGCCTTTACGGGCAGGGCGCGCTGCCACTGTGAGGAGGCCTTTGCCTGCAAATCTATGCCCCAAACTACTTGTATATACGCCAAACGCAAAAATATGACGAAAAACAAAAAAATTGCCGCCACTAACAGTGACAGCAATCTTTTTTTGGAGGAATAATAACTATGTTGCAAATCAGCCACCAAACGCACCGCTCAGCCAATCGCACAAGGAATCGAACCAGTTAGTTTCGATATTGAAATTTTGCGCGGGCCTTGTTTCTACTTCCGTGTACATCTGAGTGTTGGATTCCGATGCGTCGATATATCCCAACTCTTCCGCTCTTTCGGCAAGTGCGCCGTAGTCTTCCTGTGCAAGCTGCTCGTCAAGCGCGGCAACTTTGTCCGCAACCTCGGCGTAGTTTGCCGATATCTGCAAGGTTTCGCCAAATACGCCGCTTACGGCAACGGCGGTAAGGGTGATGCCCAAAACAAGCAACAGCACTACCGCGACGTAGCTTACGCATGCCACCTTGGCTTTGGTGCTTACCTTTTTGGCAGTAGCCGTGTTGCTTTGATAGTGACGCTGATAACTCATCTGCTGCGTCTGCGACGAGGGCATTATGTCGGCATTGGCTTGCACCGCTGCGTTGTCCTCGGCGGGGGCGATGGCTCCCAACTTTTTGCTTATGCTATCCAGCGTGAATTCCTGCGTGTCGGGAACCGCATAGGTAGCGGAATAAGACGTGCTCAAATCAGAGTAGACGTCCGTGTTATTGTATTCTCTTTTATCTGCGTTCATTCTCATACCGCCACCTCTATGTATCAGTATTTTCGGAAAACTCTCAGTTTCGCACTTTGCGAGCGGGAGTTATTTTGCAATTCGCGTTCACTCGGAACAATGGGCTTTTTGGTAACTACCTCACCTTCCGCTTTGTGACCACACACGCACACCGGCAGTCCCGGCGGACATATGCAGTCCGTTGCAAGTTGGGCAAACGTTTGCTTGACTATTCTGTCTTCCAAAGAGTGAAAGGTTATCACGGCAAGTCTGCCACCGCTGCTCAGGCGTTTTGCCATTGTTTCCAACGCCTGCCGCAAGCCCGTAAGCTCGCCGTTTACCTCTATGCGCAACGCCTGAAAAGTACGTTTGGCGGGGTGCCCGCCCTTTTGCGCCCCTTTGGGAATGGATTTTTCTATTATTTCTACCAGCGTTCCGCAGGTTTCAATGGGTGACTCGCTACGGTAGGCTACAATATTTTTGGCAATGGACGAGGCGAATTTTTCCTCTCCGTAGGTGCGGATGACGTCGTACAGCTGCTGTTCGGAATAGCCGTTCACCACGTCGCCTGCCGAAAGCTTTTGACTGCCGTCCATACGCATATCCAACGGCGCCTGCTTTGCCATGTAGGAGAATCCCCTTTCGGCGTTGTCTATCTGGTAGGAGCTGACTCCGAGATCTGCCAGAAAGCCGTCCACCGAGGAAACGTTCAATTCGTCCAATACCTCCGCCGCCCTTTTGAAATCGCTGTGCACCAGCGTGACGTTGGGCGAGCACAGCCTTTGACGACAGGCGTTCAGCGCTTCTTCGTCCTTATCTATGCAGATAAGCCTTCCGCCCTCAAGCCTTTTTAGTATCTCCGAGGAGTGTCCCCCGCCGCCGCAGGTACAATCGACGTAAATGCCGTTCGGCTTTATGTCCAAAGCCTGTATGCACTCGTCAAGCAGCACCGGCTTGTGACTGAATATCATTTTGATTTAAGCGCCGCGTCAAGCTGCTTGTAGATATCGTTTACGGTAGCGGCATTTACGTTAGCCGCGCTGCCGAACTTCTGCTGCCACGCTTCCTCGCTCCAGATTTCCGCCTTTGTGACGGAACCGACTATGCGGACGTCCTTTTTTATGCCCATCATTTCAATGAGGTCGTTGGGGAGCATAAACCTTCCCTGACCGTCCGCAGTCACACCGCGGCTGAACGCCGTAAGTCGGGTAAGCAGCAGCGACTGTTCGGGGTTGAGGGAATCGAGATTCATCAATTCCGACAACAGCTTTTGCGTTTCGTCCGCCTTGTACACGAAGATACAGCCGTTAGAGCCGGGCATAAGAAAATACTCGTCCCCCATTTCCTTTCGGAAATTGGAAGGAAGCCGTATTCTGTTTTTGTCGTCCAACGTGTGTTGGTAGTTGCCCAGCAGAAACATTTTTCCTCTCCTTGTACGTGTGACTGTATTGTACCACAGCCTTCAACCAATTTCAACCATTTTTAACCATTTTGTTAAAAAATTTTTTAACAATGAAACAATCGTAAAATTTTTCACTTATATTTAGCGAATAAGTCTTAAACGCAAAAAATATCATTTGGTTTTTTCTTTTGAATATCGACGTACGCACCACCGCTCACACGAGAATAAAGCAACGCAAGCTAATCGCGACCGCGCACGTCAAAGCGTTGGGAAAGACAAAACTCCAATGCCGCCGCCACAGCAACAGCCGCCCCACAAACGTCGGCATATCCGAAAAGCAATAGCGCTTGTTCCCTGCATTCAACGGGCGCAGCAGGCAAGCTGGCATGCGAAGGCTTTGTGGCGACCGCACGTTAGCCAAACGTAAAGCTTCACCGCGTGGCAACGCTTTTTGCCGACAAATATCGCTGACCGACTTGCACTCCGCCGCCCTACGGCAATACCTTTTTACCGCAAATAACTCATGCTGCAAACCGCACCAAACGGATTTTTTTGCAGACGAAATACCGCCCGTATATATTCCGCCGTCTCGCGACAACCGGTATGTCAAACGCAACAAAGTGCCGCGCCTTTGCAGTCTTCGATAAGTAGGCGTATTCATCTTCGGACAGCCGGGTTTTCACAACGCGGCTGCGGTGGGGTGTGTTGTATTTCTTTCGCATGGTCTGTAAACCTCCCTTCACTTTACAACGGACATTTTGGGGGCAAAAAACAGGGGTCACATTAAAAATTTTGGGGTAGCCGTTGCGGAAATATTTTTACGGCGTAAGCCGCATAGCAGGGTTTGGGGAAGGCACTCCCCAACAAGTTTCCCGCGAGGGGCAAAACCGCAGAATTGCGGATTTTGGCACCGTGGTAGAAACTTGCTCTAAG
>DVOC01000023.1 GCA_018713905.1 Candidatus Fimimonas merdipullorum | reverse complement strand
GTTTTTTATTTGAAATTTGGAGGAATATCATGATAAACGTAACATTGCCCGACGGCAGCGTAAAACAGTTTGAAAACAAAGTCAGTTGTCTGGAAGTGGCGCAGAGCATATCGCAGGGGCTGGCAAGAAACGCCGTGTGCTGCGAGGTGGACGGAGTTTTGTGCGACCTGCACAAGGTTATAGAGGGCGATTGCACTCTTAAAGTGCACACCTTGAAGGACGCCGAAGGACTTGCGGTGCTGCGGCACTCCACGGCGCACCTCATGGCGCAGGCAATTTCCCGTATATGGGGCAAGGCAAAATTTGCCATAGGCCCCTCTGTTGCCAACGGCTTTTACTACGACGTAGACTTCGAAGGGGACGTCATCGTTCCGGAAGACTTGGAAAAGATAGAAGCTGAAATGACAAGGATAGTCAAGGAAGATCTGCCCATAGTGCGGGAGGAAATGAGCCGCACCGACGCTATAGAGTTTTTCCGCAGCCGCGGCGACGGCTATAAGGTGGAAATTCTGTCGGAATTGGACGCCGACACCGTTTCGCTGTACCGTCAGGGAGAATACGTAGACCTGTGCCGCGGGCCGCACATGACCTCTACCGGCAAGCTTAAGGTGTTCAAGCTTACCAGCATTGCCGGCGCATATTGGCGTGGCGACACTAAAAACAAAATGCTTACCCGTATCTACGGCACGGCATTCGAGAAAAAAGCCGAACTGGACGAATATCTGCTGCGGCTGGAGGAAGCCAAAAAGCGCGACCACCGCAAACTTGGCAGAGAGCTGGATCTTTTCGACATATTCGACGAGGGACCGGGATTTCCCTTCTTTTTCCCCAAAGGAATGGTGCTACGCAACGCCCTTGAGGATTTTTGGCGGCAGGAGCATACCCGCGCCGGCTATCAGGAAGTAAAAACTCCCATGATACTCAATCAGGAGCTGTGGCACAGAAGCGGGCATTGGGATCACTACAAGGACAATATGTACGTGGTCAAGATAGACGACGCCGACTATGCCATAAAACCAATGAACTGCCCCGGCGGCATGCTGGTTTACAAGCGCAAGCCGCACAGCTATCGCGATTTGCCCGAGCGCATTGCGGAACTGGGACTTGTGCACCGTCACGAACTTTCCGGAGCGCTGCACGGGCTTATGCGCGTGCGTTGCTTCACGCAGGACGACGCTCACATATTTATGACTCCCGACCAGATAGAGTCGGAAATAGAGGGCGTGGTACGCTTAATAGACAGGTTCTACAAGGTGTTCGGCTTCAAATACAAGCTGGAGCTTTCCACCCGTCCCGAAGACAGCATGGGCACCGACGAGCAGTGGGAAGCAGCCACCAACGCATTGAAACGGGCGCTTGAAGTGTTGGGCAAGGAGTACGAAGTAAACGAGGGCGACGGCGCATTCTACGGCCCCAAAATCGACTTCCACCTCGAAGACAGTCTGGGACGCACGTGGCAGTGCGGCACCATACAGCTGGACTTCCAGATGCCCGAGCGGTTCGACCTTACCTATGTAGGGCAGGACGGCGAAAAACACAGACCGGTGATGATACACCGCGTGGTGTTCGGCAGTATAGAAAGGTTTATCGCCATTCTGACGGAACACTATGCGGGCGCTTTCCCGCTGTGGCTTGCGCCTGTGCAGGTGATGATAGTGCCCATTTCGGAAAATCAGGCGGAATACGCCCACGAGGTGTGCGGCAAGCTTGTATCGCTGGGTGTCCGCGCAGAGGTGGATGACAGAAACGAAAAGATGGGCTATCGTATAAGGGAAGCGCAGCTGCAAAAGATACCTTATATGCTGGTGCTCGGCGAAAAGGAAAAGGAAAGCGGCAGCGTCGCCGTGCGCAACAGAAAAAAGGGCGATCTCGGCGTTATGAGCTTCGAGCAGCTTGCCGACAAGCTGCAACGGGAAATAGCCGAAAAGTCTTCCGATATGTAAACTCCGACAACGGCGTACGAGGGCGAAAGCGTCTGGCTTTCGCCCTTTTGTTGTGGGCGAATTATACTTTTAAGTGCAACACCCACAAAAAAGTTTCTGCAAATATGTGGTAAAATGAAGTTGCAAAACAAAAATTCTACCAAGGCAGAATTGTGCGAACTACCGACAATGGTGAATTTTACTTTTGAGTGTAACACAAGAGAAACATACAGACGCGTGATAAAATGAAGGTGAAAAACAAAATTTTTATCGGCGCAAATTTTTGTGTGCCGCCGTTATTTTGCCGCAAAAACGGGTGGTTGTGCGTGAGAAGTAACGAGCGTCATGCCGACGGTGACTTTATGCGTAACCGCGAGGCTAAAACCCTCAAAGTTCTGCGCTTTGACAAGTGGGCGCAGTGTAGCGCGAAAGCGCCTCTTCGGGCGAAAATATGGGGCGGCTTTTGGTTTTAGCCAAGCGGTTGCACGTTTCTTTGTGTGCGCCAAACAGAGTAGTGCGCATAGTGCGGACGTTGAGCCTTTCCGCATACGAGATTGTTCGCCTAAAACCTCATATAACAGGTCAAAATCAGTTGACAGCAGGCGGCGTATGTGCTAAAATCTGTACGTAACAAAGCAGAAATACCATTTCTCACCGAACGGACACAGGTGCGTCGGTTACTACGATAGTTCTTTGCGCGTATTGGCGCACGT
>DVOC01000022.1 GCA_018713905.1 Candidatus Fimimonas merdipullorum | reverse complement strand
ATATGTGCCGCTGCCCACCGTAACGGGGCATATTTCCCCGTCGGAATTGTATATTTTCCAAGTCATACCCGCCACTTCGGGCAATTCCAGCCTCACCTTGTCGCCGCAAGGTACGGTTTTTATAACGTAATCGTACATTATTTCCGTAGCTTTCTCCGTAGGACAGTTGTTTTTGTCAAACCAATAGTAATCTCCTTTTCCTATTTGCAGACGTTGATCGGCAAGCGCTTTGTCGTCCACCTGCAGCCTTACTACCCCTTGCGGGGGACTGAACGGGGCGGGAGCGGCGTCGCCGTATATCTTTTTCACAATTTCCGCCGACAGAGTGCAGGGGGCGGAGCCGCCGTTGACGGAATTGGGCATATCGCCGCTGTACCATGCGACGAAGGTCAAATCGGTGGTGTAGCCGGCGGCAAGCGCCTGCGTGTTTCCCTGCGGCGTGCCCACCGTACCTGTTTTTATCGCCGCGGCATAGGGCACGCGAAACTGCTTTGCCGTGCCTTTCGTAGTGGCGCGCAGCATGTCCGTCATAAGAAAACACGCCTTTGAGTCAAACACTCTCTCCCCTTCAGATTTGTCGCGATACAGTATTTTTCCCCCTGCGCTTATGCTTTTTACAAATCGAACGGGGTAGCGCACACCGCCGTTGGCAAGCGCGGCGTAGCACTCGGCAAGCTGCACAACGTCCATTCCTCCCTCTACGTTGCCCAACGCCAGAGAAAGGTTTTGCCCCTTTTCTATGCCGAATTTTTGCAAATATTTCATTGCGCAGTCTATCCCGAGGCTGTTTAGCGTCTTTACGGCGGGGATATTAAGACTGCGAACCACGCTGTCTTTTATCGTAGTCCAGCCGCAGCACTCGCCCATGTCGTCAGGACGATAACCGCCGAAGTCGACGGGAGCGTCCAAAACGGGGGAAGCCTGCGTGATAAGCCTTTCGCACATAGCGGGAGTATATACGGCAAATGGCTTTGCCGTGCTGCCTATCTGCTTTTTGCGCAGAGCGCTTTCTCCACGAAAATAGCATGCCGCCGCCCTGCCGTCGTTGGTGCACACAAAAAAGGACAGGTCGCACAGCTTCCCCTCCTTGTCGAGAGTGCAATCGGCACAAGCGGCGCCACTTACGGCGTTTTGCCATGCGCCGTTACAGTACGTTTCTATGACGGCATCGCTGCGCACAAGCTGTTCGTAAGGCACGCCAAGTATCTCCGCCGCCTGCATCACAGCCATATAGCGGTAGTTCTTTTCCGTAACGGCGTGGTAAGGGCGGTAGTTTATCTGCTCTGCCTTTGCCTGCTCCAACTGCCGGGAGGTTATGAGGCGTTGTTTGTGCATAAGGTCCAGAACGAGGTTGCGCCTCTCACGGCATTTGTCGGCGTTTTTGTCGGGAGCGTAGACGTTGGGCGCCTTTATCATACCTGCCAGCACGGCGCTTTCCGACAGGGTAAGCTGCGCCGCGCTCTTGTCGAAATAGACGTTGGCGGCGCGCTCTATGCCGTAGGCGTTTCTGCCGAAATATATGGTGTTGAGATACATCTCCAAAATTTTGTCCTTGGAATAGCGTTTTTCCAGTTGCAAAGCCAGCAGCGCCTCGTTGACCTTGCGTTTGAGGTTTTTGCCGCTGTTCAGATGTGTGTTTTTGATAAGCTGCTGACTGATGGTGGAGGCGCCTTCGGCAAAGCTTCCTCGTTTTAAGTTGTGGACAAGCGCTCCCGCAATACGCTTTACGTCCACTCCGTGATGTGAATAAAACCGCTTGTCCTCAACGGCGACGAAGGCCTGAGCCGTGTACTTGTGCAGCGCTTCCAGCGGCTGCCTGTCATCGCCGAAAGACGCCGCCTGCAATACGTTGCCCTCGTCGTCCAAAACGGTAAGGGCGCAAGACGCGTCGTTTAGTCTGGCAACGTCCAACGGCGTGTAGCCCTCACTGTTTTTTACGGCGGTGATGAATATCAGGGCGGATAAAGAGGTAAAAAGCAGTATTCCGCACAATACGATAAGACAAATTTTGAATATTTTTTTAGTCATAGCGCTATTAGTGTTTGCAGAGTTTGTTTTTATATTTATTTTTATTGAAAAAGAGAGAAAAATGGTGTAAAATAATATATACTGCGCAGGTTGCGCAGACGGAGGTTTCTTTTTGAAGTACTACATACACACATACGGCTGTCAGATGAATATCCACGATTCGGAAAAGATCGCGGGCATTCTGCGCGATATGGGATACGACGAGTGCAATTCCCCCGAGGAAGCGGACGTGGTGGTTTTCAACACCTGCTGCATAAGGGAAACTGCGGAAAAAAAGATTTACGGTCATATCGGGCAGATGAAAAAACTCAAATGTAAAAAGCCGAATCTTATTGTAGCCGTATGCGGCTGTATGTCGCAGCAGGAGGGGGCGTCGGAGCATATACGCCAAAGCTATCCCTTTGTGGACGTCGTTTTGGGCACAGGCAACCTCAACATGCTGCGGCAGGGCATAGAAAACGCAGGCAGACAGCGGCTTTTCAACACCGATTTCTGCTGCGTAAGAGAGGAAGATTTTCCTCAGTACCGTACCAGCTACCCCAACGCATGGGTAAACATAAACTACGGCTGCAACAACTTCTGCACCTATTGCATAGTTCCCTACGTGCGCGGCAGAGAGCGCAGCCGCAGACCGGAAGATATACTTGCCGAAGTAAAAGGGCTGCTAAGCGACGGCTACAAGGAGATAACTCTGCTGGGACAAAACGTAAACTCCTACGGCAAAGACATCGAGGGCGCAAGCTTTGCATCCCTGATGCGGGAAATCGGCAAGCTGCCGGGCAAGTTCCGTCTGCGCTTTATGACCTCACACCCCAAAGATCTCACGCAGGACATCATAGACGCCGTTGCGGAGCACAAAAACATTTGCAATAACGTTCATCTGCCCGTGCAGAGCGGCAGCAGCAGGATACTAAAAGCCATGAACCGCCGCTACGACAGGGAAAGCTACCTCGCGCTCGTGGAAAGAATAAAGGAGTGCATTCCGGACGTGGGCATCACCACGGACATAATGGTGGGCTTCCCCGGCGAAACGGAGGAGGATTTTTGCGATACGCTTGACTTGGTGCGCAAAGCGCAGTTCAGCTCCGCTTTCTGCTTTGTGTATTCCCCGCGGAAGGGTACGCCCGCAAGCCTTATGCCGCAGATAGACGACGCGGTAAAAAAGGACAGGATCACCCGCCTGTTGGCTTGTCAGAACGAAGTGACCAAGCGCATAAGCAAGACCATGGTTGGCAAACGGTACGAAGTGCTGGTGGAGGGGAATAACTTCCGCTACAAAGACACCATGTGCGGCAGGACGGAAAGCGGCAGACTGGTAAACTTCAAGTGCGACAGCAGCCTTGTGGGCAAATTCGTCACGGTAAAAATAGAACGTGCAAGCTCCGCAACCTTGTGGGGCGTCGTAACGGAGGAGGAATAATGGCAGACTTTTCACCCATGATGAAGCACTATCTGCAAACAAAAGAGCAGTACAAAGACTGTATTTTACTTTACAGACTGGGCGATTTTTACGAAATGTTCTTTGAGGACGCACAAAAAGCCAGCAAAATCCTCGATTTGACGCTCACGGGGAAAAACTGCGGCATGGACGAGCGCGCTCCCATGTGCGGAGTGCCTTATCACGCCGTGGACAGCTACGTGGCAAAGCTTATCGCCGCAGGACAAAAGGTGGCCATATGCGAACAGCTTTCCGATCCGAAGGACAAAAGTCGGCAGATAGTGGAAAGGGACGTGGTGCGCGTCATCACCCCCGGCACCGTTATGGAAAGCGACATTCTGGAAGACAACCGCAGCAACTATATTGCCGCCGTCATCATGGCGGAAAAGGTGGGCGTGGCGTTCTGCGACGTTTCCACGGGGGAATTTTGCGCCTCGGAGCTGTCCGGCGCGTCGCAGATAAAGGACTTACAGGAGCTGCTGGTTTCCTATCGCCCGGCGGAGATATTGTGTAACAGCCAAGCCAAACAGGCGTCGGAAAGCCTCGAATGCGTCAAGGCGGGTTACGTGCCCCGTTTTTCGCAGTACGAGGAAAGCAACTTCGACAAAAAGCGCGCCCGCGACAAGGTGCTTTCTCACTACAAAATTTCCACGGTGGACGGCTTCGGGCTGTCGGGCAAAAATTTTGCTTTGAGCGCCTGCGGAGCGTTGCTGTTTTATCTGGACGAAACGCAAAAACGAGAGCTGTCCCACCTGAAAAATATCCGCTACGTGGACAAAAGCCGCTATATGTCCATAGACGTAAAGACGCGCAGAAATCTGGAACTGACGGTGTCGTACAGGGAAAACAAGCGCACGGGCAGTCTGCTGTGGCTGCTGGACAAAACGCAGACCTCTATGGGAGCGCGTCTGCTTGCCAACTGGGTGGACAGACCTTTACAAAAAGCCTCTATGATAAACGCGCGGCTGGACGGAGTGGAGGAGCTTTACTCCAAGTATCTGCTGCGCAGCAGTCTGGTAAAGGCGTTAGGCTCCGTCTACGACGTAGAAAGACTCACCTCAAAAATTGCCTACAACACCCTTGCTCCCAAGGATTGCGTGACGCTTAAAAAGTCGTTGCAGGCTCTGCCGCAGATAAAAACGCTGCTTGCGCAGTTTGACAGCAAGATACTGTCCGAACTCAACAACGGTATTGACTGTATGCAGAACGTCGCCGACGAGCTGGACAGGGCGATAGACGAGGACGTTCCCGCCGTAGTGAAGGACGCCGATTTCATCAAACGCGGCTACAACGCGCAGCTGGACGAGCTGTACGATTTTGCGCAAAACGGCGGGCAAAAAATATCCGAGCTGGAGGAATACGAGCGCAACCATACCGGCATACGCACCTTGAAGCTGGGATACAACAAAATTTTCGGCTACTACTTTGAGGTCAGCAACTCCTTCAAAGACATGGTGCCCCCCAACTTCATTCGCAAACAGACGCTGACTACGGGAGAAAGGTTTGTCAGCCCCGAACTTAAAGAGCTGGAAGAAAAAATGCTTTCGGCTACGGAAGGCAAACAGCAGCTGCAGCACAAGTTGTTCGAACAGCTGCGCAAGGCTCTTTTGCCCTACATTCCCGCCCTGCAAAAGACAGCCACCTCGGTGGCTACGCTGGACTGTCTGCTGTCGCTGGCTGTGGTGGCGCAGGCAAACGATTACTGCAAGCCGAAAATAAACACCCGTTCCACACGGCTGCAAATCACCGAAGGCAGACACCCCATAGTGGAGTGTTATCTAAAACGGGACAACTTCATCACCAACGACGTGCTTTTGGACACCGAAGAAAACCGCACCATGGTGATAACCGGCCCCAATATGGCGGGCAAAAGCACCTATATGCGACAGGTGGCGCTTATCACCCTTATGGCGCACATAGGCTCCTTTGTGCCTGCCGCCTCGGCGGAAATACCCATTGTGGACAGAATTTTTACCCGAGTGGGAGCAAGCGACGACTTGGCTTTCAACCAAAGCACGTTTATGGTGGAAATGGTGGAAGTGGCAAATATACTCAACAATGCCACCCAAAACAGCCTGATAATACTGGACGAAGTGGGCAGAGGCACGTCCACCTTCGACGGACTTTCCATTGCGTGGGCGGTAATGGAGTACGTTTCCGCAAACATACGCGCCAAAACGCTGTTTGCTACGCATTATCACGAGCTTACCGATCTTGAAGGCAAGGTTGAGGGCGTGAAAAACTACCGCATCACCGTGAAGGAGTACAACGGCTCGGTGATATTCCTGCACAAAATTGCACGAGGCGGAGCCAACAAGAGCTTCGGCATAGAGGTAGCAAAGCTTGCGGGAGTACCCGACGAGGTGTGCGCACGCGCCAAACAGATAGTTTCCTTGCTGGAAAACAGCAACGTGAGCTTCAATTTGCAAAGTGCGCAGGAAGCAATGCAAAACAGACGCAGTGCCCGCGCCGCGCAGGAAGTATGCGCGGTACTGCGCGACACCGATATGAACCGCGTTTCTCCCATAGAGGCGTTTGATATTCTTAACAATCTGGTAAAAAGGGTAAAGGAAAATGAGTAACCGCATAATAAACGTGCTGCCGCCTTCCATATACAACAAGATATCCGCAGGCGAGGTGGTGGAAAACCCCGCTTCGGCGCTGAAAGAGATATTGGAAAACAGCGTGGACGCAGGCGCGCGCAGAATATCCATAGAAGTGTCTAACGGCGGATTCGACCTTATTTCCGTGACGGACAACGGCAGCGGCATATACGAGGACGACCTCGACGCTCTGTTCGTAAAGCACGCCACCAGCAAGCTTTCCTCGGCGGAGGAATTGTATTCCGTGCAGACGCTGGGCTTCAGAGGAGAGGCGTTAAGCAGCATTTCCTCCGTGGCAAGAGTTACGCTTACCACCCGCCACGCCCTTTCCGACACGGGCATAGAGGTAACGGCGGAGGAAGGCAAAATAATATCCAAAAAGTACGTGCCCTGCAACGTGGGCACCAAGGTAGAGGTGCGCGACCTGTTTTATAACACACCGGCTCGCAAAAAATTTATGAAGGCGGCTGCGCGGGAGGCAATTGACGTCAGCAAGTACGTTTCCCGCTTTATTCTTACCAACCCTAATTTGCAGGTGACCTATCGGCTTAATGACGAGGTGGTGTACCGCTCCAAGGGAGAGGGGCTTGCCGAGGCAATATTTGCCGTCTACGGCGCAGATTGCCTGTCCAAGTGTCTGCCCATAAGCTATCAGGCGGAGCTGCTTAACGTCAGCGGCTACGTGGGAAACCCCATGTTCACCAAGCCCAATTCCACCTATCAGACGCTGTCGGTAAACGGCAGATACGTTGTGGACAGAGGCATTCAGGAGTCGGTGACGCAGGCTTTTCGCCCCTATCTTATGACAAGGCAATATCCGTTTTTCGTAATAGACGTCTCCCTTCCCTTCGACAAAGTGGACGTAAACGTCCACCCCAGAAAAACGGAAGTGCGCTTTATGGAGCCGCAGTACGTGCGCGGCAAGGTGTACAGAGCGGTGCAGGCGGCTTTGAAGGAGTTTAACGACAAATTCGTCACCGACACGTTGCGCCCATCGGTGTTGGACGAGGAAGAGGACACCGTTCCGAAGGACTATAAGGTAAGCACGTTTTTTAAGGACGTGTCGGACATGACAAGCGAACAGGTCAAGGACGTGCTGGAAATTCAGAAGCAGACTAACCTGCAAAGCAAAATGCCCTTCAGCGAATTTGCCAAACAGATGGAAAAGACGTTGACGGTACAATCTGCCCGAAAAGCTTACGGTCTGCCCGACGAAAGCGTTGCTCAAGCGGAGATGACGTACGAAATACCGTATATTACCCCTCCCCCGCAGGAACCGCCGCCGGAAAAGAATATCGCCGACGAATTGGCAGAGCGGGCGCGTATCTTAGGCTCGGCATTTAAAACCTATCTGATAGTGGAAATTGACGACAAGGTCATTTTTATCGATCAGCATGCGGCGCACGAAAGAATGTTGTACGAAAAGCTGATGGCGCAGAGAGATTTTTCCATGCAGCCGCTTATCGTACCCTACGTGTTTACCGTAAGCGAAGCGGAGGCGGACTTTATTCAGCGCAATGCCGAAAACATTTTGCAGTCGGGGTTGGAAATAGAGCCTTTCGGAATAAACACCTTTCGCATACGCGCCGTTTCCACCTTGCTTACAGACCTTTCCATGGAGCAGTTTGTGACCTATCTGCTCAGCGAGGCAGACAAGTCCGATTTGGACAGCAGGACGCTTATTAAGGAAAAAATTGCCTCCATGGCTTGCAAGGCAGCCGTAAAAGCCGGCAATGCCTTGTCCGACTACGACATAAAGTACATTCTGAAAAGTATGTACGAAAACAAAATATTGCAGTGTCCCCACGGACGTCCGGTAACGGTGGTGTTTACCAAAGCACAACTGGAAAAAATGTTCAAGAGGACGGTGTGATGCATTTTATAGGGATAACGGGCACGACGTGCGTGGGCAAAAGCCGCACGGCGGTGGTGCTGGCAAAGCTGCTGAATAAAGAGGTGGTTTCCGCCGATTCCATGCAGATTTACCGCGGAATGAACGTGGGCACGGCAAAAATAACGGCGGAAGAAGCGGAGGGCGTCCCTCACCGCCTGATAGACGTCGTCAATCCCGATGAGGAATTTTCCGCCTATCAATGGGCGCAGGCTGCCAAAAAGTATCTGAACAGTCAGCCGTTGGTAGTGGGAGGCACGGGATTTTACTTTTCCGCGTTGCTGTTTCCTCCGGAGTTCGGCGGAGCGGGCGAAACGCGCCAACTGCTCAAAGCGCAGTTAAAGCAGCACGGCGTGGAAAGCCTTGCTAAAAAATTGAAGGAAATTGACGAACAGGCGTACAACCTGATAGACGTAAAGAATCCCGTAAGAGTGCTGCGCGCGCTGGAAATAGCCTTGGAGGGGCGCAGCCTTGCAGAGGGTACGGGCAAGAGCAGGCAGCCGCAATATAAGGCTCCCATTTTCGTGTTGCAGCGCGACAGGCAGACGCTTTATCATATGATAGACCGTCGGGTTGACCAAATGATGCATGCGGGACTATTGGCGGAAGTAGAAAAGCTTGTCAGCCGTTACGGCGTTTTGGATACGCCCGCCTTCTCGGCAATAGGCTACAAGGAACTGATAGAGTATTTGCGGGGAAAATGCGACCTGACGCAGGCAGTGGAGCAGATAAAACAAAACACAAGGCGCTACGCCAAGCGGCAGATTACCTACTTCAAACGTTTGCCCGACGTCAGATACGTGGACGTGGACAGCCTGACTGCGGAACAAACGGCGTACGTTATTGCCGACACACTAAAAAAGGAAAAATGGCTGTAAATGCAGCAATGCAATTATAGAGGAAAATTAACGCAAAGTATTCTAACATTTCGATTTTGATAGAATACCATGACAGCCATAATAAGGTAAAAATGAGAAAAGATCTGGAAGAAATACTAAATAAAACTCAAAAACAGCGCAAAGAAATGGACGAGAGGGCGTTTATAAACCAAAAGCGGGTGCTGGAAGCCTTCAAAAACAATAAAATCGCGCTGCGACATTTTGCGGGGACAAGCGGCTACGGCTACGACGACGCGGGACGCGACGCCTTCAACAACGTGGTGGCGGAAATTTTCGGCGCGGAAAAAGCTGTTTGCGGCCCCTTGATAGCGTCGGGCACGCACGCAATTACCGTGGCGCTGTTCGGGGTACTTCGCCCCGGCGACGAGGTATTAAGCGCCGTCGGAAAGCCGTACGACACGCTGGAAGAGGTGATCGACGGGAAAAATAACGGCAGTCTGGCAGATTTCGGCGTAAAATTTCACTATATAGACCTAGTGGGCGACGATTTCGACTACGACGCCATAAGGGAGTTTCTGCAAAGCCGCAAGGTAAAAATGCTGTATCTTCAACGTTCGCGCGGTTATGCATGGCGGCAAGCGTTGTCTATTCAGCAACTAAAAAAGGTGTGCAGTCTGTGCAAGGAGGTTTCCCCGCAGACGGTCATTTTCTGCGACAACTGCTACGGCGAATTTGTGGACGTTTACGAGCCGACGCACGCGGGCGTTGACTTCTGCGCAGGCTCTTTCATAAAAAACATAGGAGGCGGGGTTGCGCCTACGGGCGGATATGTCGTCGGGCGGGGCGACTTGGTGGATCTTGCCGCAGGCAGACTGACCGCGCCTTCCGTTGGAGCGGAAGTAGGCTCGTATGCGGCGGGCTATCGGCTGTTTTATCAGGGGCTGTTTCTGGCTCCGCACGTCACTTGTCAGGCGCTGAAAACTGCGCTGATTTTCTCGCAGGCGCTGTCCGACAGAGGGTACGAAGTCTCCCCCAAGCCCGACGGACAATTCGGCGACGTTGTATGCTCGATAAAGCTGGGTAGCGAAGAAAAAATGCGCAGATTCTGCAAGGCAATTCAGTCGGTGTCGCCCGTAGACGGCTTCGTCACGCCCGAACCGTGGTATCAGCCGGGATATGCCGACAAAGTTATTATGGCGGCAGGCTGTTTCGTACAGGGCGCCTCCATAGAACTGAGTTGCGACGGGCCTATACGCCCGCCTTATACGGTATATATGCAAGGCGGACTTACCCTCGAACACGGACTTTACGCGCTGGAAAAGGTTCTTGACGGGCTGGAATAAGGAAGGCGGTTGCAAGCAATTTCCCAAGAAAGACGGATTTCAAGCCTGCAAGTTTCTATTTTGAAAACACCTTTTTATTGGCAAAGCAAGCCGTCCACCCGACAAAAAGTCCTTGCGAGGTAACGTCGGAAAACCGATGAATTTTTAACCTTGACCATTTCCACGGCAAATTGTAAGGGTTCTTAAAGACTATTTTACGCAAGATAATTGACGGGCAAACGGTGCCGAAAGCGTATTTTAGCGTAAATTTTGCCTAAACGGAGAAATACCGAAGCAATACAAAAAACAGAGTTTGCTAATGCGTGCAAAACACGTAGTTAAAAATGAGGAAAAGGCAAAATAACATAAAAACATTAAAACGGGATTCTTCCCGTTTTTTTGTTGTGCAAAGCGGCAACAAAAATACTCCTCACATAAGAATGTACGACGCCATTTATCGTATTTTTTAGAAATGGGACGGCAAAAACCCTGTCAGGCGGTCGAAAAACGGGCATAAGGGTTTTAACTGTTTGCGGCGGCTTTTATATGGTCTGCGACTTTATGCTGTCCGCAGAATTTTCCGTGTGATAACTCTCCATAAAAGGCAAAATCTGTACTTAACGCAAGGAAAATTTTAATATTGTAGCGCAAATTTTGCTTTAAGGGGAGAAATCTAACATCAGGAAAGGGAATTTGTTTATAGAAAACACGTCGTAAAAAATGAGGAAAAGGCAAAACGGAGAAAATTAAAACGGGATTCTTCCCGTTTTTTTGTTGTGCAAAGCGGTTCGTCCCCGCAAAAATAAGGCTTTACACAGCGCAATTTACCGTTACGCATACTT
>DVOC01000021.1 GCA_018713905.1 Candidatus Fimimonas merdipullorum | reverse complement strand
TTGCATTTAATGTTGTTTTAAGCAAAGTTGTGATATAATTACTATATCTTTTGTTTTATCGGCGCAATATGAGAGTAATAAACGTAGACAAAAATCACATAAAGCAGTTTGTGGATTTTCCGCAAAAGTTGTATGCCGACGACGACAAGTACGTGCCCTATATGCTGGCAGACCTCACCAAAACGCTCAAAAGGCTTATCCTGAAGGATAAAACCTACCGCGCGCTGTTGGTGACGGAAAAGGACGAGGTGCTTGCCCGAGTGCTGTTCACGGTAGACAAAAACAAGCAATTGAACACCGAAAAGTGCGGCTTTTTCTGTATGTTCGAGTGTATCGACAGTCAGAAGGCGTGCAACCTTATGCTGGACGAAATGGTGCGGCAGATGAGGGACATGGGGGCAGACTACGTTTCCGGCACCTATTTTCCCTTCGATCAGGACAACCGCCGCGGCATACTGTACCAAGGCTTCGACCGCGCGCCGCTTATTTTCACCTCCTACAACCCCGCCTACTACAACGACCTGCTTGTCAACTACGGCATGGAAAAGCAAACGGACGCATTGGCATATGAGTTGAAGCGCAACTACGTGGACGACGCGCGCTTGCAGCGCATAGCGGAGTTTTCTCAAAAAAAGTACGACTACCGTGTGGAAACCATCGACTGGAAGCATCTGGACAGGGATATTGCCGACTTTTATTCCGTAATGCAGCAAGCCACCAACGAGATAATCTATCAGGACGCGCCCACAATGCAAGCGTTGTACAACATAGTGGCGCAGTGGAAAAACTATCTCAACAAGGATTTTATACTTGTGGCGCGCCTAAATTCCGACAACACCCCCATAGGCATAGCCATGGCCCTGCCCGATTTCTTTCAGGTGTTCCGCAAAATGCGGGGGAAAACGGATCTGAAGGGCATATTGGCGTTTTTGAAGGAGCGCAAAAAAATAACCTCCATTCGCGCCATAATGCAGTACGTGGTGCCCGCCTATCAGCACACGGGGGCGATAGTGTCGCTGTACCGCAAAATGATAAGCTCCTGCGACAAAAACGGCATCACCTATGCCGAATTGGGCACCATTATGGAAAACAACGCGCAGTCTAACGGCGCAATAAAGGCTTTGGGAGGCAAGCTTGCCCGAGTTTACAGAATTTATTACAGGAAGATCTGATATGGCAAACCTGAATTTAATTGCAGAGCAAACGGGCTCAACGCCGGAAACGGTGCTGACGGTAGTGATAATCGTAGCAATGTTCTGCCTGCCCGCGTTGGTGGTGTGGCTGACCAAAAAGGTAAGGCTGTTCAACACGGTGGGAGCCATCGCATTGTGCTATGCGCTGGGCTTCGTATTTTCCCTGCTGCCCATTCCCTACGACAGGGCAATGACGCAGCAGATAGCCTCCGTGCTGGTGGCGGTGGCGATACCCCTTATACTGTTTACCATAAATCTTAAGGACGTAAAAAGGCTGGCTAAAAATACGGTGCTTTCCTTTGGATTGGTAATTGCGGTGACGGCGGTGGTGGCAACTGCGGCGTTTTTCGTTGCCGACGCGGCGGGGCTGCCAAACGCCAGTCAGCTGGCGGGCATGGCGACGGGGCTGTACATAGGCGGCACACCCAATCTGGTGGCGATAGGCAAAGCGCTTATCTCCGGCGAATTGCAAGGTCAGGTGATAATGGCGGCAAACACCTCCGACTTTTTCGTCGGCGGCATATACTTCCTTATGCTGCTTACCGTCGTTCCCCCTTTCTACAAGCGTTTTCTGAACAAATCGGCAAAACAACGGTTGCAGCCCGACGAGGTGGGCGGCGAACCCGCAGCACAGCCGTCGCAGGACGGGCAGGAGGCTGCGGCGGAATCACAGCCGCAGGGCAAAAAGGCAAAAAAACCGCTTGAAACACAGGTGGAATACGACTACAAGTCCATTCCGCGTGACGCAAAGTCCATTTGGAAGCTTATCGGCGTCATCGCCCTTGCCATAGGCTGTCTGGGCGTGGGCGCAGGGCTGGAAATGCTGATAAGCGGCAATCTGGAACAGAGCCTGTACCTCATGGTGACGGTGTCGGTGCTGGGCGTGGCGTTCAGCTTCATACGCCCCGTAAGGGAAGTCAAAGGCGGCTATCAGGTGGGGCAGTATCTGGTGCTGGTGTTTTCGTTGGGACTTTCCATGAGCATAGACCTTGACATGCTCGCCAAGGAAATACTTCCCACAATGGCGTTTTTCGCCTGCGTGCAGATGTGCTGTGCGCTGGGACACATTTTGCTGTGCAAGCTGTTCAAAATAGACGCCGGCACGGCGATAATAACCAGCACGGCGGGTATCTACGGGCCTCCCTTCATTGCGCCCGTAGCCAACGCCTACGGCGACAGAAGCCTTATTGCCCCCGGCATAATATGCGGCGCGGTGGGGCTTGCGGTGGGCAACTTCATAGGCATGGGCGTAGGCTTCCTGCTGGGGCTCGTGTAGCCTCGGGGACGGCGCAAGCCGTCCTTTTTTGTTGCAAAAACAAATACGTATCCGCTTTTTTGTGACGCGCTTCAAGGCTTTTGCGCTTTTTCGCGGGGGCGCCGCACGTGCGGGGCGGAAGTAACGCTACTCAACGCCTGTGGCAGCGGAATGGTTTGGCGTGTACTTGCGGCGCATTACCGAAGCAAAAACCCGTCCGAATGCCTTGCCGAAACACCCGCACTTTTATAGTTTACAATTATGCTTTTTTAGTGTACAATCAAGACGTATGTACGGCACGCGCCGCATAGCGTATTCGTCGGCATACGGGAGGTTTATTTTTATGGAAACACTTCGTGGCAAAAAAGGCTTCATTTGCGATATGGACGGCGTAATTTACCACGGCAACACTCTGCTCAACGGCGTAAAGGAGTTTGTGGAGTGGCTCAACAAAAACGGCAAACGGTTTTTGTTTCTGACCAACAACAGCCAAAAGACTCCCCGCGAATTGCAGCAGAAGCTGGCGCGTATGGGGCTGGACGTGGACGAAAGGCACTTTCACACGGCGGCGCTTGCCACGGCAAGCTTTTTGCAAAGTCAGGGCGCTTCCACGGCGTACGTGGTGGGGGACGCAGGGCTTACCAACGCGCTGTACAACGTGGGAGTGACGATAAACGACGTCGATCCCGAATACGTCGTGATAGGCGAAACGGAAAACTACAACTTTGAAAACATCTGTCGCGCCGTGCGGTTGGTAAACAAAGGCGCCAAGCTCATCGGCACCAACAGCGACATCACCACCCCCACCGAAAAGGGCGAAATGCCCGCCTGCAAGGCGCTTATTGCCCCTATCGAGGCGGCGACCAACCGTCAGGCGTACTTCGTGGGCAAGCCCAATCCCCTCATGATGAGGGCGGCGATGAACCGCTTCCACGAAATAGGCATTCATTCCCCCGACGTAGCCATGATAGGCGACCGTATGGACACCGACATGGTGGCGGCGATAGAAAGCGGCCTTGATCCCGTGCTGGTGCTGTCCGGCGTTTCCTCGCGGGAAACGGTTCAGCATTTCCCCTATCGTCCCCGCCTTATCCTCAACGGCGTTGGGGATATCCCCTGCTGCTGAACGGGTTTGGGCGGTATCTGCTGCGGCATTCGCGGAAACTGCAAAATTGCGCAAAAAAAGACGGCTTGTTGCAAGCCGTCTTTTTTGTCGTTTGGTAAATTTTGCGTCAAACGTGACGCCCATAAAAGCGCTACCATGCGTAACGTCGGTAAAGACGTTTATGCAAATCTGCGGCAAAACGCAGTTGCAAAAGGTTTCCGTGAAGGCAAAGTTGTGTCAACTGCCGCCACGTTGTCACGGAACGCAACCGTATCGTGGGAATTGCGCCGTCAACGCGGCGGATAGGGAAAAACGTTGCCGTTTTTCGTCAGATAACCCATTCGCCGTTGCGGAACAGCGGCGTAACGGTGCCGTCAAAGGCAATGCCGTCAACGTCTATATCCTTGGTGCCCACCATAAAGTCCACGTGCTGCAAGCTTGCGTTAAGTCCCGCCGCGGCACGCTGCTGCTCCGTCATGTCGTTGCCGCCGTTGACGGTGGTGGGGTAAGCCGCGCCGAAAGCCAAGTGGCAGCTGGCGTTTTCGTCAAACAGCGTGTTGTAAAACAGTATTCCGCTTTCCGCAATGGGCGAGTTTTTGCCTATCAGGGCAACTTCTCCTAGCGACAGCACTCCTTCGTCGGAGGCAAGCAGGTTTTTAAGCGCCTCGTAGCCCTTTTCCGCCGTAAAGGCAACCACCTTGCCCCCCTTAAAGGTGACGGAAAATTTGTCTATGACGTTGCCGTTGTTCACCAAGGGCAGCGCGTTTACCACCGTGCCGTCAATTTTTTTGTTGTGCGGCGCGGTAAAGATCTCCTCTGTGGGCATATTTGCCGTAAAGGCAATGCCGTCCTGACCTTCCTCTTCTGCGGCAAGCCACTTGTGTCCCAAAGCCAGCCCCACCTTCAAATCGGTGCCGCAGGCGTTTTTCAGGTGCAGGTATTCAAAGTTGTGCGCGTTCAAAAAGTCCGCTCTTTTGTGCAGGGTGTCTATGTGCTTGCGCCACGCCGCCACGGGGTCGTCGCAGTCTAAGCGCATTATGTGTTCTATGGCGTGCCACATGCGTTCCACCGCCTCGGCTTTGGGCAGTTGGGGAAAAACCTGCGCCGCCCACTCCTCCGTAGGCACCGAAACTATCGTCCAACGCAGATAGTTGCTCATGGTAGCGTCGCGGAAGTTCTTTCTCGCCTTGGAAAAAGCCAGCTGATAGGCGGCAAGCTTGTCGGCGTCGCACCCTTTGTAGATGTTGGGATTGCCCGCCGAAACGGAAATAAGACAGCATTTGTTGTCTACGTAATACTGCATTTCGTCAATTTTGTATTGCGGAATGTCGCACAGCGTCTGTTGGTCGGCATACAGCATATTCAGGCGGGAAAGCTCCTCGTCGCCCCATTGCACAATTACCTGCTTTGCGCCCAGCTCGTACGCCTTTGCGGCAATAAGGTGGGCAAAATCCTTTACCTTCACGTCGCAGCGTATAACTACCTGCTGCCCCTTTTGCATGTTTGCCCCCACCGAAACGGCAAGCTCGGCAAACTTTTCCATTTGTTTTTGCGTCAGCATACTGTAACTCCTTTGTTTTTGCGGCGTACGCCGCACGTTGTGATACACAGATTATACGCAATTTCCCCCGTCAAGTCAAACGAAAGGGCGCGGCGAAACGTTTTTTTGTTGCAGCCTTGTGAATCCCTTGTCTTCAAAAGCCGTGCACGGTTGCGTTTTTTGCGCCGCGTCGCATTTCTTGCGGCGTTTTTGCCCCGCCGTGCCGCCCAAAACGCATATCTTCGCGGCTGCTGCCCGCATATTGTCGTTGTCAAAAGGGCACGCCGTACCGTAAAACACAGCATACCTATCGAGGTTTTTAGCCGGCGCGTGGGTTTGCCGCGCCAAGTAAAGGCCGCATACCTTTGGGGCGTTTTTTCCCGCAAACAGGCAAAACGCCTTTGCAAAACCCACTGTACGTATCGTGTTCTGAATTTTTTCCGCCGCCCTTTGCGCGGCGCATACGAGGCGCAACCCGCCATGTCGCTTATGCCCTTGGCGAGCACCACCGGCCGCCCTTTGCGCGGCGCATACGAGGCGCAAAAGTAGAATATGTATCTCATCTTTTGATACATTTGCGCCCAAAAAGCCCCAAAAACGCAAAAAAATACAAATTTTCGCAATAAATTTTTCATAAAGTATTGACAACGGAGGGGTGTCATAGTAAAATGAACGAAAAATATTTTCATTATTTGCTCTTTTATGGGAGAGGAGAAAACGGGCAGGTAATGCGCTTCATCGTTACGCTATTTTGCGCAGCGGTGTTTTGCGCACACTCATTTTTGCGGATTCCGCAAATTTGCTAAAGGAGGGTACCATATGAGTCAGACAATGAAACGTTTAACCGTTGCGCTGCTGTGCGTATTGCTGTTCGCCACGGCATTTTCGCTGGCGTTCTTTTACGGCGGCACAACGGCGGCGGACGCCTCTGTTCAATACGAAAGCTTGATTGTCGAACGGCAGGGGCAAATTTACGCTACGGACAATTCTTCCGACCTCATCAAGGAGCGGCTGTCCGTCTACGGCGTAACGGCGGAGGGCGAACAAGTTCTTCTCGATCCGTCGGATTACGTCGTGCATCTGGGCGGCGCCGACGGAGCAACGGAAGGCTGGACGCTGTCCACAACGCAGTTAAATAGCTTTACGGTAACGGCAGGAAACCTTTCTGCCGGCTTTTCTGCTGTGGCGGCGGCGGTTGCTCCCGGCAGCGTAAAGGTTACGCCCGACTTCACCGTACATGGGGACAAAAACGTAGCGACGGACGACGGCTCCACGCTGTATCTGTACACCCACGACAACGTCAAACAACATATCACGGTGGTGGGCTACAACAACGACGGCAGACCGTACAACGGCACGGTGGAAGCCAGCGTAATTACCGACTACGTAATCAGCGGTTCCACGGTGCCCGGCGTGCAGACGCTTACGGTAACGTGGTCGGGAGATAACTTTTCCTTTTCCGCCAACTTTAGCGTTGTGCTCACGCAGGACTCCGTTGCGTCCATTGAGGTCAAAGAAGGCACCATACCCCAAAACGTTAAATCTTCTGCCACGGTGGGGTATCTTACCTTTGCAAACGGCGGACTTGAAGTAATCGTCAAATACAACAGCGGCAAGGAAGAAACTCTTTCCGGCAATGCGTTGAGCGCCGTCACCTTCACCGGATATCTTAACGACAAAAACGCGGAGGCAGGCACAGTCTTTGACGAAACCATCACCGCAAGCTACCAAGGCAAAAGCTGCACCTTCGTTCTTCCCGTAACGGCTGTGGCACCAACAAGTATTCAGCTGTACTATGTTCCCGGAACCATAGGATTGGACTATTCGGCTTTGGATATACCCGATCTGACTTTTTTGTCCGGTGTGATAACGTATGCCGACGGTATGAAAATGATTCAGTCCCTTCCTGCCGAGGAATACGACGTGGAATACGTCAACCTCAATGACAATCACAGTAACGACGGCTTCCGAATGGGCGACACGGCAATAATCGTCACCTACAAGGAGGGCGGCAAAAGCAGTAACTCCGTCAGGATAGAGGGTATCACGGTTTCGCAAATCGTTTTGCCCAAGCCCGTGCTGGACTCCACGCTCATGACCTACACTGGCTACGAACAGACCAAAAGCTTTGACAGCGGCTTGGACGAGAGCATAATGGAAGTGACTGTCACCAAAGGCGACGCCACGTGGAAAGAGGGCGCGCTGCACTTCACCGCCGCCGGCACGTACAAGATAACCGTCAAGATTACGGACGATAACTACATATTCAGCGACGGACAAAACTCCTACACGGACACCTTTACCGTGTCCAAAATAGACATAAACGCTTCCGCCCTTTCCGTAAACGTCAGCGGGTGGCAGTACCTTTCCTATACCGAAAGCAACTATCCCAAAGTTGACGGACTGCCTGAAACCGTCACGCAGGAAGACGTGACGTTCAAGTTTTACGGACAGTCGGCAGACAACAATTTCAACGTTTTGCCGGAAAATCCCCAAACGCTTTCCTCCGAACAACTTTCCGAACTGGGCGTAGGTACCTACTACGTTATCGCAAGCATAAGGGAAACGGAAAACTACAACCCCTACGACATAAAAGTTCCGACACCCTTCTCCGTCAGCAAGCGTTCGCTTACCGTTCCTTCGGGCTTGAATCAGGTGTACAACGAAACGCAGCAACAGGCAAACGTTACGGGGCTTACCGATTTGGGCAAGCTGTACACAATGGACTGCGAAAGTCACACCGACGTGGGCGACTACCAAGCCAAGTTCACGCTGACGGACAAAGCCTTTGCCAACTACCATTGGGAGGGCAAAGGTCAGGACGAAAAGTCCGTCACGGTGACTTGGCGTATCACGCAGGGGCAAAACCAAGTTACCGTAACCATCGAAAACGCAGATAACTGGACGTACGGCGACGCTGCGCACGAAGTCAATTACACTTTGAAATTTGAAAAAGATGCCGTCGTCACCGTCACCTACCGCGGCGCAGGGGACACTGTGTATGCCGAAAGTAAAGACGTTCCCACAGATGCCGGCACCTACGTGGTAAAAGTGTCCGTGGAGGGAACGGATAACTATACGGCGGCGGCAACGGAAGTACGCTTCACCATAAAGCCAAAGTCTCTTACCTTCCCCACGCCCGAAAAAACAGACTTCACCTACAACGGCGAAGAACAAACCTACGTTCTTACGGGCTTTGACTTTGACGGCATGACAATTTCCTGCGATACGGCATTTTTCAGCGGCAACAAAGTTACCGCCACAGATGCCGATACCTACGTCATCACCGTAAGCCTCACAAGCGCCAACTACGTGTGGAGCGACGACACAAGCGTGGCAAAGACGTATAACTTCGTCATCAAACGTCAGCCGCTTGCATTTCCCACCGTCAACTACGGCACGAGCGGTGACGGCTACGTTTACAGCGGCGAAACTATATCTGCGGTGATTTCCGCCGCCTATTTCACCGGCACCGTAAGCGAATATATCGAGCCTTACTTCACCGTTTCGGGCGATTTCAGCGGCATAGACGCAAAGGAATATTCCTTCACCCTTACGCCCACGGCAAACTATTGCTGGACGGGCGGCGGCCCAAGTGAGCACACCGTCACGTGGAAGATAATTCCCAAAACGCTTGATAAGCCCACGCCCGACAATACAAAATTTATCTACACAGGCGAGCCGCAAACCTACGTGCTGGGCGGCTTTAACGCTTCGGAAATGAAGGCAACCGTCACGGACGGCGCAACGGTCATCGGCGGCAGCGTTACCGCCACAAATGCCGGCACCTACGTCATCACGGTAGCGGTCGCCAACGACAACTACAAGTGGGCTGAGGACACAAACCCCATCTACAATTTCATCATAAACCGTAAAGGCATAGAAAAGCCCTCGGTGGTGTACCCGGGAGACTCCGACGGCTACGTCTACGACTACGACAACGATATAACGGTACAGATATCCACCGAAAGCAACGGCTTTACCATGGGCGGCGACGTCACCGTTAAAGATGCGGGCGACTATACCCTTATACTTACCCTTAAAGACAACTTCGTGTGGTCTGACGGCTCGTCCAAGCCGTACGAGCTGCAATGGAAAGTGGTGCAAAGGCAAATTTCCCTGCCCACCCTTTCGGATACGCAACTAACCTACACCGGCGAAACGCAGACCGTCACCGTTAAAGGCGTGGACGAAAAGGCCGTCACCCTTGCTTTGACTACGAGTGCGGACGGCGCAAGCCTTAACGACACCACTCTTTCGGTGCTGCACGCAGGCACCTACACCGTCAGGGCAACGCTCAAAAACGGCAACTTCATTTGGGCTGACGACTCTGGCGACTATAAATACCTTGAGCTTACGGTAAAGCAGGCGACAAACGCAATCAGCGACTTGACAATAGCAGGCTGGACTTATGGCGACACAGCCAACGAACCCGACTTTAAGGCGAATTTCGGCTTTGATACCGCCACCGTCACCTACACCGGCGACGGCTACGAAAGCAAAACCGCTCCCAAAAATGCCGGCAAATACACCGTCACCGTCACGATAGCGGAAACGTCCGACTACGCCGACGCAACGGCAAGCGTATCCTTCGTGGTGGACAGAATGGGCGTAGACATGCCCTCTATCATCGGAAAATACGTCTACAACGGTGACGAGCAGACGGTTCAGCTTTCTACCGACGGCGAAAGCCAAGGCTACTTCACCGTCGAGGGCGGCAAAAAGATAAAAGCCGGCACCTACACGGTGACGCTGAAACTTGAACCCAACTACAAGTGGAGTGACGACAAAGGCGACTTCGACAACCAGCAGCGCAAACACGAGTTTACCAACGGCTGGACGATTTCGCCCCTTAAGCTTGGCGCGATTTCCCTTCAATACGGCGAAACCACGGTGGTGGACGACAACGCCCCCGGCACCCCGCAGGAGCAGACAAACGTCCTCGTAGGCTTCAACACAGACTACCCCAACGCTTACACTATAACGTTGCAAAGCGGCAATTCGCAGCACGTCGTTTCCCACAACGGCGCCACCCTCACGGCTACAAACGCCGACACCTACACGGTGACGGTTGTTTTGGCAAGCAACAACTTCGTGTGGGCAGACAGTGACGGTGAGGAGTACATCCTCACTTGGAAGATAAACCCCAAGACGGTGGAAGTGGAAAACGCCGACGACGAAAGGCAGATAGAGTACAACGGCAAGGCGCAATATCCCGAAGCCATATACGACGAGTCTTCGCCCTACTACACGAAAAGCGGGTTCTACGACGACGACAAGACGTCTATCGACAGCGCCCCCTCCAACTATGGCACCTACTACATGGCGTTTACCCTCAAAAACGACTCCGACTACGTCTGGACTGACGAATCGCACGGCGGCGAAGGCGCAGGGCAGGCCGACAGCGCAGAGGACGCAGTAATATACGTGTGGTTTGCCATCACCAAGGCGGGCTACACAATTACAGCCGAACTCATAAAAGATTCCTTCACCTACGGCGAAACCCTTTCGACAAAAGAAGACATAGATTGGCAGATAACCGTTGAGGAAGTATTGGACGCTATCGAAAGCGAAAAAATAGGGGTAGAATACCGTTTCCGCGGCACGGGCAATACCAACTACGGCGGCGAACAGGGCAGTACTACCGCTCCCATAGCCGCGGGCACCTACACCGTCACCGTCTACGTCAACGGCGAAACGGACAACTACCGTGCGCAAGGCTCTGCGGCGTTGGAGTTTACCATAGAGCCAAAGACTCTTACCGTCAACTTCGAAAAAGAAAACAACGGCTACGTCTTTACCTACGGTGCGGCGCAGTCTGTCAGCGTGACTTACGAAGGCTTTGTCTACAATGAAAGTGTAATAAACGACCTCGACGCAACGGTGACGTACAACGACAGCGACGATCATCCCGTCAACGTGGGCAACTACACCGTCACGGCGGCGTTTACCAACACCAACTACGTGCTGGCAGACGGCACCCGCAGTGCTACACGAAGTTACGTAATAACCCCGGCTACGCTCGAAGTCACCGTTGGCAGTCAGACGGTGGTGTACGGCGAAGCGCTCGACGAGCTCGACGAATGGTCCGTTTCCGTGACGGGCTTCAAGTATTTCGACAGCGACAAGCTTCAAACGAAGCTTATAGCCGCAGTAAAGGCGGGCATTTATCACAGCTATGAGCAGGGCGACGGCGTGGGCACTTACGGCATTACCGTCACTCTCGCCGAGGGCGAGTGGAGCAGTAACTACACCGTGGTTTGCAACTCCTACAACAGCGAAACGCAGCAAGGCGCAACAATCACGGTCAATAGACGCGCCATAACGGTTACGATACACGACAAAACCTCCGTCTACGGCAACTCCATTGAGGAATTTACCGCAACCGAGGAGTTTAATTTGAATGCCGGTCAAGACGTCACAGGCAGCGCCGTTTACGGCGACGACAGCGTTTACACCCTTTATTGCTCCGTCACCGTGGGCAGCAATGTCCGCGACTACCCCATAACGGGCAAGGCGACAAACGACAACTACGATGTCACCTTCAAGGGCAGCAACGGCACAACGGGCAACTACGCCGTCACCGAAGCCACAATCACCGTAAACGCCGTGGGCTACAACGGCACCTACGACGCCACGGCGCACCCTGCGCTGGACGCGGCTTCTTGGGCAAAAGTAGAGCACAGTAGCGCATTTGATGCTACGTGGACGTTCAGCTTGCAAGAGGACGGCGTATATCTCAAACAACTCGACCTTACCAAAGCCACGGACGGCACCACCGTGTACTACAAGGTAACGGCTGCTAACCACGCTACGGTAAGCGGCAAATTCATCGTCAAGATAGCAAAAGCAGCCCTTACGGTAAACGTAGCTGACGCCACGGTGCAATACGGCGACGAGGTAGCCCTTTCCGCACTCACGCTCAAGTATAGCGGCTGGCAAGGCTCCGACGGCGTCGAACAGGTGGACGCAACCGGCGCAACGTACACCTTTGTTGCGGAAGATGGCAAGCATTACGCCCCCGGTGCGGCGGCAGGCAGCACGTTTGCTATCACCGCAAGCGGCGTGACTTCCGACAACTACGAGATAACCTTCGGCAGAGAAGGTACACTTACCGTCAAGCCTCGCGAGATCACAATAATCCTTTTGTCTCAGACGGCGGAGTATGGCGGACAAAACGCTACCTACACCTTGGGCAGCACCCCGGGCACCCACTACACCGTGGGCGGCAAGGGACTGTACGACAACACAGATCCGCGCGTAACCCTCACGGCAGACCTCACGTCGAAAGACGTGGGCAGCTACAAAATTGTGGCAAGCCTGCCGCAAAACGGCGACTATGCCGTCACGGTGGTAAACGAGGATAACTATCTGTTTTCCATAACGAAAGCCACCGTCACCGTAACTGCGCAGGATAAATCTGTGATCTACGGCGACAATGCCCCGACTTTGGGGTGGAACGACGTCACCGTAACGGGCTTTAAGGACGGCACCGATTATGCGGCTCAGCTGGGCGAGATAGCCTTCACTTTCGGCGGCTACGCCCCCCGCACCTCGCAGGCAGGTTCAACCTACGACATAACTCCCATTGTGGGCGAAAGCAAAAACTACGTTGTAAAAACCCAAACGGGACAGCTTACCGTTGCCGTGCGCAGCATAACGGTTACGATAGAGGACAAAACCTCAGTCTACGGCAGCTCCATTGTTGAACTTACCGCCACGACGCAAGATACCGTGGCTAACGTCGACGGGCTGGATAATATCGTCAGCCTGACAAAAGCCGCCGGATTTGACGCAGGCAGTTACGCCATCAGCGGCGCAGGCACAAACGGAAACTACAATGTCACCTTCAAGGGCACCAACGGCGAAACGGGCGAGTACGTTATAACCCCCAAACAGGCGGAAATAACCATAACCCTGCCGACCGACCTCGAATACAGCGGCAAGCCAATGAAGGCTACGGCAAGCATAACGGGGCTTATCGACAGTGACAGCGCTCTTCAGGCGAGAATAACCTACCGTGGCGCAACCTACGACGGCATAGACCACGCCAACGAAAGCGACGCACCCGTAAAAGCAGGGCAATACTCCGTCACCGCCACGTTGCCTAACCACAACTACTATCTGGCAATGGGCGGCAGCGGCTACGTGTATGCCACAAGCGTAGATATGGAAATTACCAAGGCTACGCTTACCGTAACGGTCACGGTGGGCACCTCTTCCATTCAGTACGGCGACGACGCCCCCGTAAGCAGTTATTCCTACAAAATAAGCGGCTTCAAAAACAACGAAAATGAAGGCGTACTTACCGGCAGAGTGGTGTACTCCACAAGCTACGCTCCCGGCGCGGAAAACGGCTCTGTGGGCACCTACTACGTCACCCACGACGTGAATGCGGCAGGCGCATTTGCCTCCAATAACTACGCTTTCACGGCACGGGAAGGCAGCTTCGAGGTCACACCGCGCGAGGTTTCCGTATTGACGAATGACAATAACCTTATAGCAAAAACCTTCACGTATGGCAGCGCAACCGGTGCAGAGGCAAAACTTACCGAAGAGCTTCCGCAAGCCATAAAGGACGACGACCTCGGCTTTGTCTACGCCTATTCGACAAAAGCGGAGGGCGACAAAAGGGCGGCTTATCCCACTTGGGTGGGCAGCTACACCGTAACGGTGTCGGTTACCAACATTAACTACAACCTTGTCGGCGGAACGGTGAGCAAGGACTACGACATAACGCAAAAGCAGGTAACGGTAACGGCGGAAAGCCTCTCCGTCACCTACGGCGACAGCGCTCCGACGTACACGGCAACCTACGAGCCAAGCGACTTTGCCTACAACGAAACCGAGCATACCGCAGGTATCACGGGCAACCTTGTCTTTACTTGCAGCTACGCCCCCGGTGCTGAACACGGCTCGGTAGGCGGCTATGAAATTACCGTCAGCGGAGTAACTTCCCGCAACTATTCCTTCAAATTTGAAAACGGCACTCTCACGGTGCAGAAAAAGGAAATAACGGTAACCTTCTCCGACGGCGAAACCACCTACGGCGACGAAAAGGACGTCTATTCGCAGGCAGAGGTCACGGATGGCGCACTTGTTGAGGGCGACAGCAAAGAAACGGTATTCGACATAAAGGTGGTAGATGCATCCGGTACGTCCGTCGAATTCAACGAACGCACGGCTGCGGGCGTGTACTACCTGTACGGCAGTGAAAAAAGCGGCAACTACGATATTACCTTTGCGGGCGGACATACCGTCCCGAACGGCGTACAAAACGCCGGCAAACACACGGTAAAACAGCAGACGGTCAGCGTCAAAGTGACGGGCACCGGCGACCGCCTCTACGACGGCACTCCAAAAGAGGTGACGGCGAACATCACCGACGGTGCGCTGTTTGGCGAAACTGTCACGCTCACCGTGTACTACACGGGCAAGGACGGCACAAGCAGTACCGATGCTCCCAAAAACGTAGGCACTTACGCAATATCCGTAACGGCAGACAACCCCAACTACACCTCGGCAAGCGTTTCCGGCGAACTTATCATCAAACCAATGACGGTGTATATAGACTGGGGCACGACAAGCTTTACCTACACCGGCGAAACGCAGACCGTCAAAGCCACCTATAAAACCGTAGCGGCAGATGGCGGCAAGGATGTAGAACTCAAGCTTACGCTCAACGGGTACGTTGCTCACGGCAGCGCCGACAGCGTAACAAACGTCAGCTTCCGTGACGCGGGCAGCTACACCTACGTGGCAAGCTTTGCAGACGGCGACAATCCGTACGGCAACTACGCTTTGCAGAGCGATACAACGCACGTCTACGTTATAAACCGCGCGAAAATTACCGTTGAAATCGCCGACAAAACAAGTCAATACGGCGACGATATTGTTGCGCTTACCGCACAAGTCACCTCAGGCGACATATTTGCTCGCGACCAAGGCGGCACGCTGCAGAAAAACCCCGTGTACACCCTGTCCACTACGGCGACGAGTGCTTCTCCCGTCAGCGGAACCTACACCATAACGGGCGAAGCAAACGGCGAACGCGGTTTCAACTACGACGTTACCTTCATAGGTTCATTAAGTGCTGCGGCGCAGTACACCGTTACCAAACGGCAGCTCACAGTCACCGCCATCTACAACGGCAACAACGAGGTGACCTACGGCGACGCCGTCACTAACAGCCTGTTTACCCTTTCCTACGAGCGGGCAGGCGGCGGTGCGGCGTTCGTAAACGGCAACGACCAAAGCGTAGTAACAGTCTACCCCAACGCCTTCGGCTACACCTATCAAAGCGGTGCAAACGGTACTCCTGCGGAGAGCAATGTACGCGTTACGATAGAAGAATCCTTGCTTGAGGCGGATAACTACGCCTTCACCGACAGCCAAGAAAGCGCCTTCACGGTGGTAAAGCGGGTAATTACGCTTAACGAAAACTACAAAAACTTCGGCGGTCACACCTACGACGGCAGCGATATCTGGCTTGCGGCAACTACCCAAGACGTACAAAATATCGTCGACGGCGAAAGCGTGGGCAACGAAGTGGTGTTCGACTATGCCTTCACCTACAACGGCGACGCGACGGCAGAGGCTGCCGCTGTCAATGCCGGCAACTACGTGGTGACGGTAACGTTGAACAGTGCTTCCGCAAACTACGTCTTTGAACAAGACGAAATAACCTTTGAAATTGCAAAACGCACGCTTACCGTAACCCCCGACGGCGACCTGGATGCTTCCGACGCTCAGGACATAACGGTGACCTATGGCGACAAACTCACTTCGGAGGATATTCTCAACAAATATCTGCATTACAGCGGCTTTGTAAATGGCGAAAACGCGATTAACACAGGCATATTCGACAATGTCGTAGTCACTCAGAACTACTTGTATGCCGACGCCGCCAACCGTACCGACGCAGGCACAACGCTAACCGTAACGCTTGATTTCGAGGACGGCTACGCTCCGCAAAACTACCAAGTGCAGTTTGTAGCGGGACAGATAACCGTGCTCAAACGGAAGATAAACGTGCAGTTTACAGGCAATTTGGAAAGCAACCACGGCTACACCGTCTACGGCGAATATGGCAAAAACATCAACCCCGCCCAAGTAACAGTGCAGCAGGGGCTTGCCGAAGGCGACAAGGCAGAAGAGGAAATAACCTTCTCCTACTTCTACTTCGGCACCTCCAACGACGGCACGTGGAGCTACACGGCGGAAACTGCCGTAACGGATCATCCCACCCGTGCCGGCACCTACAGCGTGCGCATTGAAATGTCGTCCACAAACTACGAGTTTGCTAACCCCGACCAAGGTTCAGGCGGCAGCGCGCACACCGAGCAAAATATCTACACCGTGCTCAAGCAGCGCGTAACTGCCCCCAAGTGGAAGGTGGACTCTCTTCCCGCAACGGGCGAAGCGCAGGAAAACGTCATAGTAGGGTTTAACAGCACCCTGTACCAATACTCGACGGCGGGCAGCGACAACAATCAGACGCCTTCGGCAGAGATTTCCGGCAGCACCGTCACCATGACGGCAACCTATGCCGGCAGCTATTGGGCAACCTTCAGACTGCTCGATTCCGACAACTACGTGTGGGCGGCTCTCACCTCTACGGAAGAAGGCTACGACACTCCCACGATAGACGTAAAGTGGAGCATATCCGCCTACAACGACCTCACGGTGGAAATAGTGGGCGTAGACCTTAACGGCGACGGCAACGCCGATGTACTCCCCACGGAAGGTAAATTTGACCACACGTGGACGTACGGCGACGTATTCGGCACGGTTATTGCCAAGGGCAGCTACAACGGCGGACAAAGCGTCTTCACAGGAACCATCACCATAACCTTCTATTTGAAGGGTACGGACGAACGGGTGGCAAACTGCAACTCGGCGGGCAGCTACTACGTGGTGGCAAGCGTTGCCGGCACTTCCGACTTCAACGCCGCACAGTCAGACAGGGTTTACTTCACCGTAAACCGCAAGCAGGTGGAAATACCCGAGGCGGCAAGCGTCCCCTACAACGACGGCAAGACGGTAAGTGAAACGCTTGTAAACTTCCAAAACGGCATAATGTCGGTGGTGGGAGTGGCGCAGGGCGTAAGCTACGCTATCGACGGCGACGGCTGCACCCTTTCGGCAATCAACGCCGGCAGTTACTACGTCAACGTAAGCCTTACCGACAGAAACAACTACGAGTGGACTGACGGTACCAACACAGTTAAGGGCGTGACTTGGACGGTAAGCAAAAAAACCGTACAGATACCCGATCTTCCTCTGAACGTAAGCCACGAGTTTGACAACACCCTCAAGACCTACACCGTAGAGGAAAGCCGCTACTACACGGTCAGCGGCACCATGTCGGCGACAAACGTCGGCACCTACACCGTAGAGGTACGGCTTGTCAACACCTCCAACTACGTGTGGAGCGACGAAACTACGGCGGCAATAAACGTCACGTGGAAGATAACCAAAGCGCAAAACGGCTTTGTGACGCACTACGACCGCAACGATTGGACGTACGGCGAAAGGGCGGCAGCAGAAACGCTTCCCACAGCGAAGTTCGGCAGCGTTACGGTAACCTACTACACCGACGCAGACAGGCTCATTGCCTACAACGGCGCGTTTGACCAAAATACTCCTGCCGGCACCTACTACGTAACGGTAAGGGTAGAAGGCACCAACAACTACACCGAAATAGTGGACGAAACGCACAGCTTCACGGTAGATAGAGCCACCAACGAATTCGGAGGCAGCTACGAGCGCGACGGCTGGACGTACGGCGACAGCGCAAGCGCAGAAACGCTTCCCGCGGCGAAGTTCGGAACGGTGACCGTCACCTACTACACCGACGCAGAGTGCAAGGAGCAATACCTCGGCACCTTCGGAATGTCGACGGCGGCAGGCACCTACTACGCCAAGGTTACCGTAGCGGAAACTAACAACTACACCGATCTGGAAGCAACGTACAGCTTCACGGTAGATAGAGCCACGGCGCAGGCTGTGTGGAGCGCAGGGGATCTTACCTACAACAGTACCAACAAGGCAAACGTAATAACGGCTACCTTCTACGAAAAGGTAAGCGGCAGCTACGTTGCTCTTAACGTTACCGTAACGGAAGGTCAAATGGTAGACGCAGGGAATTACAACCTTACGGCAGCGCTTCCCGCAGAACACGCAAACAACTATACGCTGACCAATGCCGAAGCAAGCTACACCGTAGCCAAGGCAACGGTAACGGTAACGCTCCATGCTCAAAGCGCACAATACACGGGACAAACTCCCGAAGTTTCACAGAACGCATACAGCATAAGCGGCAATACCTACGAGCAAGACTTGGGCATAACGCTCAGCATAGCGCCAGGCAGCGTAAACGTAGGCAGCTACGACATAACTGCAGCGCATACCAACAACAACTTCAACGTGAACTACGTTTCCGCCAAGTTTGAAATAACGGCTGCTCCCCTCACGGTGGAGATAACGGCAAACGGCGGCAGCTACGGCGACGTAACGGCGGCAACAGCCATAGCCAAAGACGCTCAGGGCGAAACGGTAGAAACGCAGATAGTGCTTACCTACACGGGACAAAGCAACGACGGCGAAAGCTACAACAATACCGTTGCTCCCCAAAAGGCAGGCAGCTACGTGGTAACGGCAACGCTTACAGACGCCAACTACATGCTTACGGGCAACAGCACGGCAACCTTCACGGTAAGTAAAGCCAGACTTGCGGTAGAGATAACCACAAGCGCAGCCTACAACGGCGAGCTGCAACAAGCCACGGTAAAGGTAACGGGCGGCGACGAAAGTCTGTATACGCTGACCAACAACGGCGGCACAGACGTAGGCAACTACCCCGTAAGCCTTACCCTTCAAGACACCCACAACTACGTGTGGTACTACAACGACGCCGAGTTCGGCGGCGGGACGCTGACGGTAAACTTCAATATTACCATTGCAGACAACTCCGTCACGGTAAGCGGTGTAAATGGCTGGACGTACGGCGAACCGGCGGTAATACCTTCGGCAACGGCAACCTTCGGCAACGCTACGGTAATGTATTCCACGGCGGCTGACGGCGTGTACGTCACCGACGTACCCGTAAATGCCGGCACCTACTTCGTCAAAGCGGTGGTGGCGGAAACGGCGAACTACCGCGGTGCGGAAAGCAAGCCGCAGTCCTTCGAGATAGCCAAAGCGCAAAACGGCTTTGTGACGCATTACGACCGCAAGGGTTGGACGTACGGCGAAGCGGCAAGCGAGGAAACGCTTCCCACGGTGAACTTCGGCATACCTACCGTAAGCTACTTCACCGACGAGGCGCGCACGCAGCCCTATATGGGTGACTTCAACCAATACACCCCCGCCGGCACCTACTACGTAACGGTAACGGTAGAAGGCTCCGAAAACTTCGAAGCGCTTGTGTCCGTCATACACAGCTTCACGGTGCACAAAAAGCAGGTGGCAAAACCCACGTTGCAATACGCCTCCGTCGTGGAAACGGGACAGACGCTTCAAAACCGCGTGACGGGGCTGGACGACAGGGTAATGCAGGTAATCAACCTGCAAAGCGGCATAACTTCCGACGGCAACGGCTACGTGCTTACGGAAAAGAACCCCGGCGTGTACAGCATAACGGTGGCGCTGTCCGACAACGCCAACTACACGTGGACGGATGGCGGCAACGAAAGCGTAACTCTTTCGTGGACGATACGCCGCGCGCAGTTGCAGGCATGGACGGAAGACAGCCAAAACCGCTATCCCGAAGCGGTGGTACATTCGCCGCAGGGCATACATCCCGACTTCCTGTTGCAGGTGGTGGCAGTAGCGGAAGAAATGTACGGCAACTACGATTTGTCGCAGTTTGGCAGAGTAAGCATAGCCATGGGCTACGAGGTGTCGCTGTTCAGCGGCGGCGCAGAGGTTCAGCCGGAGGGCGAAATAACCGTTCGGCTGCGCGTGTCGTCGGATATCGACCCGCAGGTACACACGCTGCTTCACCTGCGCGACGGGCAATGGCAGGAGGTGGACTACGTCGTAACGGACGGTTACGCCGTGTTTACCACCGACGCTTTGTCGCCGATGCTGTTTGTTACGGCAACGCCTATGTACCTTGTGTGGACTATGGCGGCGCTGGGATGCATACTTGTTGCGGAACTTATCGTTCTGGCAGCAGCAGTTAAAAAACGTCGCCAAGGGAGGAACAACTGATGATTAGCTATACTTTGCTGTTGATTGCCTCGGTAGTGCCCTTGTGGCAGATAATCGTTGTGGCGGTGCTCGCCGCGGCGGTGGTGGCTTTGGGCATAACCGATACGGTGCTTCTTATCAAAAACAAAAAGGCAGAGCAGCCTTCGCAGGCTGCCGAGCAGCAAACTGCCGAGCAGGTTCCGCAGCCGACGGCTGCGGAACAGCCCCTGCCGCAGCCGCCGATAACGGAAACGGAAGACTTCGACGAGGAGGAATCCGTTGCGGCAATACCCATGATGGTGGACGGCAAACAGGTGTACGTGCGGTACGTGTTCAGCTTTTCCGCAAAGCTTATTCAATCTCCGCAGGAAGTGCAGCAGCGTTACGGCGAGATCATGGACGACGTAAACGCCTATGCCAAGGTAAAGACCTCCGTAAGCTGGCGGCAGCTGCGCATATACCAAGGGCGCAAAACGCTGGCGGTAATGCTGTTCAAGGGGCGCAAGCTGTGCATGGCATTTGCCTTAAACCCCAAGGACTACGAGGA
>DVOC01000020.1 GCA_018713905.1 Candidatus Fimimonas merdipullorum | reverse complement strand
GTAAGGGGCAAAAACTCGAACACCCTGCAACGGGACACTATCGCCCGCGTCATGGACACGTAGGGGTTTTCCGTCGTAGAGCCTATAAAGGTGATTATCCCCTTTTCTATGGCGGGCAAAACGCTGTCGCTCTGCGCCTTGTTCCAACGGTGACACTCGTCCAAAAGCAGATAGGTTTTTTGCCCGTAGGCGTTGAAGCGTTTGGTGGCGTCGTCTATTATCCTCTTTGCGTCGGCAACGCCGCTGCTGACGGCGTTTAGCTTTTCAAAATGGCTGCCGGTGGTAAAAGCCACAATGTTGGCAAGGGAGGTTTTTCCCGTGCCGGGTGCGCCCCAGAATATACAGCTGCCCAATTTGTCCGCCTTTATGGCGCGACAAAGCAGCGAGCCGTCGTGAATGAGGTGACTTTGCCCGATAAATTCCGAAAGCACCTTGGGGCGCATACGCTCCGCCAAGGGAATATTTTCCGTTTTTTCCTGCTGAAAAATGGATTTCTGCTCAAATTGAACCATGGTACAAGTATAACATTTATTTTTGCGCAGCGCAAGGCAAACGGGTAAAATTTTACGCTAAATCGTAAACTATTTTTTTATTATATTATACCGCCTTTGCCACAAAATAAAATCTGCCCCAAAGCAACCGACGCCCTTGACGCGCAAGAAAGGGAATTTACAACAAAAAAAACAAAAGCGGACGCATAGGCGTCCGCCCCGAAGCGGTATGAGGTTACTTCTGTATGTACTGCTTGGCAAAGGAAATAAACTGATCCGTAGCGGAATACAGTATGCCGTTTTTCGCCCATATCAGCACTATTTTCTGCTCGATGGGATCTTCCAACGGAATGCACACTATGTCCTTGTCCTCTTCCGCCACCTGTCTGTACAAAAACGCGCCGGCATTGCCGCACTCCAAAAACCTTTTTATGGTGTAAAGCTGCGAGGAGTACAGCACTATCTGCGGCTCCACGCGGGCACGGGCAAACGCACTTTGAATGATGACGTTCTGATAACTGTCCGCCTTGAACAGAATAAGCTTTTCGTTGTCCAGCTGACTGAAAGAGATCTTGTCGCACTTGGCAAGGTGGTGATCCTTGTTTACGCAGAACACCAGCTCGGTGGTCACCAGCGGCAACACGTTGTAGTTGTCGTTTACCGCATTGTCGCGAATGGTGATGCCCAGATCTACGGCGTTGGCGTCGATAAGCTTGCGCGTCTGCAACGAACCGGTTTCCAGCATTTCCAGCTGAACGTCGGGGTACTTCTCCTCAAAGGCGTGAAACATCTCCGGAAAAAGGAAGGTGGATATCATTGCGGGAACGGCAATTTTGACGTGACTGCGGTTGGTAGCCATGTCGCGCATCTGCTTTTCCAATACGTCCGTAGCCTGCAAAATATATTTGGCTTTTTCCAGAAAAAACTGCCCCTCAACCGTAAGCACCATGCGCCCGTGCTTGCGCTGAAACAATTTCAGTCCGAATTCGTCCTCCAATTCCTTTATGCAGAAGGATATCGTGGGCTGACTGACAAACAGCTTTTCGGCGGCTTTGGTGATACTGCCGCACCTGCACACGGTGTAGAAATATTTTATTTGCAGCAACTTCATAGGTAAACTCCTTTGCGCTTACGCCGCGGCGTTTGCTTTTTGCGCTGAAAATAACTGTTTTTACAAATTGTACCATGTTTTATCGAAAAAATCAATAGTACAATAGAATTTTTTTATGCTTCAGCCGCAAAGCACTATCGGAAAGGTCGCAAAAAATACGGCAAAGCACATGTTAGGCACCTATATTAACAAAAAAGCGAGGAAAATAACTGCGCAATGCAAAAACAGGCAGTCTGCACGGCGCCGCGAAAAACACCGTAAGAAACGAAGGCATCGAGGCAAAAGAACGCGCAAAAAAAGTGGCGGGCGCTGTGACGCGAGTGATAAAATGAACATGCCAAATAATTTACGGAAACACGGAGCCATGCCTGCAAGACGGCGATGGGCACGCTTGCGCCGCTACACGCCGAACAAAATACCGCGGCAAGTCCACCACGCTTAAATTAACGCCGTAAGGTATGTGAGAAAGCTTGCCCCGCTTGCACAACGACACAGTAAACGGCAAGTAGATATCGGCTTTTAGTTAAAGAATACCGTAGTCCGCGCAACCAAAAAAACGCAGAAGAACAGATTAGAGTGCGCACCGCAAGTGAGTGATAAAACGAGCGGGGAAATAGTTTGAAATCGCGCGGGCAACTGCTGCAAGACGTCAATGGGCACGCTTGCCCTGCGACACACGCCGAACAAAAATACCGCCGCAAGTCCACCACGCTTAAATTAACGCCGTAAGGTATGTGAGAAAGCTTGCCACGCTTGCACAACAACACACTAAACGGCAAGCGGATATCGGCTTATAGTTAAAAACCGCCGTAGTCTGCGCAACTCTGACAAAAGTAAAAACTGCCCGAAAAGCAAACGGGAAAGCGGCTGAAAAAATAATGTTGCCCAACAAAAAGGCGGCACGGAAAACCGCACCGCCTACGGCGTTTTTGACGCGAAAAACCGCCTTTACGGCAACGCCAAAACGTTTGTATATGTAAAATTGCCGCAAGCAAACGGATCGTCACAGTAGCTCCGCCAGAACGGAATTGCTTACGTAAAATTTACTTGCGGGAATAAACACTCTGCCCCCAGCCATTTGCAAAAAGCCCTGCGCAAGCAGACCTTCGGCGTTGGGAAAAGTCTCGAAAAAGTCCGCCCCGAAACGAAGGGAAAATTCCTCCAAGGCAAACCCTCTTGTGAGGCGCAGCGCCAGCATGACGAACTCCTTTGCCTGTTCGCGCGGAGAAATCTCCTCGCAAAAGGGAGGCCGTCCGTCCAGATAGCCCTGCAAAGTCGAGGCGTTGGAATATCTCACGTTGCCCATAAACCCCGAAGCCGACGCTCCGAATGCGCAATACCGCCTTTCCTGCCAATAGCACAGGTTGTGGCGGCACTCCCTTCCCCTCTTTGCAAAATTGGAAATTTCGTACCGCAAAAATTCCTTTTTTTCCAACATTTGCACGCACGCGTCGTACATATCGGCAAGGTCGTCGTCGGAATAGCCGTACGCCGCAACCTGCCTTGCAAGAGGAGAATTTTCCTTTGCCAATTCCAGCGCATACACGCTGACGTGAGAAAGGGGCAGGGCCGAAACCTGCTCTACCGAGCGAAGAAACATATCGCGCGTTTCCGGCAGTCCCAAGATGAGGTCTGCCGACAGGTTGCCGAATCCCGTTGCCAAGGCTGCTTCTACCGTTTGAAGAAACTGCTTGTAGGAATGCAGTCTGCCTATCTTTTTGAGGGTGTCGTCGTTTACGCTTTGCAGCCCTATGCTCAGCCTGTTGACTCCTATATCCTTGAAAAAGCACAGCTTGTCCCTGTCGGCGCTTTCGGGGTTGCACTCTACCGTAAACTCGGACAAATTCAGCGGTAGCTTTTCCGCTATTGCACGGTACGCCCTTTCCAAGCAGGCTATCGGCAGGCAGGAAGGCGTGCCGCCGCCCCAATACATGGTGACGGCTTTTCCCTCCGCAGGCGGCAAAAAGCCTTCCACTTCGGTTACCAGCCTGTCAAAGTATTGCTCCGCCTTGGAAAAATCCGTAAAGGAACAAAAGGCGCAATAGGCGCACCGAGCCTTGCAAAAGGGAAAATGCACGTAAACAGAATAGTCTTTTGGGGTATTTTTCAATATTATGTTTGTCATAGTATTCTGTGAAAGGCTGTTTTACGTAGTAATTGCAGTAACTTTGCGATATTTACGGCTTATACGCGACAGATATTTAACAGAGCAAGCGAGCGCCCGTAATAACGTTTATGCTGCCGCGCGCACATTTTAAAGCGGCGTAAACAAGAAAAACAGTAGCGCTTTGCCCGCCACCGCTTTTAACTGAGAGAGCGCAGATGGCTACGCTTGACTTGCCGCAGACAGGCTGTTTGAACGGCGTACGCAGTAAAAGGCAACGAACGTAATACTCTTCCGCCGCCTTACGATACGGCAAGTAACCTTATTCGGCTAAACGCCGAGCACAAAATGAGAGCCGCACCGCCGAAAACGGAACCGCCTTTTATCTGCCGGCGTCCGTTTTGCTCGGCGCCGCAAACTTGCCGCCGCCGCGACTGAAAAAGTTTTCCTCTTAACGTCCGCTTTCGTCAAGGACGCGTGCCTGCCACACCTCTGCTCGCGCCCGTCCCGTCAATGACGCATGCTCTCCGCACCGCCACACGCAAGCTTTGCTCTTTTGCCATCCGTTTTAGCCGGCGCCAAATACTTATATACTGCAAACAAAGGTTCTCTGTCAATTTCCGCTTGAATAAATGCAATAGGCTTCACGCAACCGCCCCACACACTTATTCCGTCAATACTCGCTGCCGCAAAGCGGCCTCCATGCGCCGCAAACAAAAAAATCTTTCTCTGTCAATATCCGCTTTGGCCGGCGCGGCAAACTCGCACCGTTACACCCACGTAACAACTAAAAAACAGGCGCATGGGCGTAATTGCGCCGCCACACGCCTGCTGCCTACAAAGTCAGTCGTCTATTTTCAGAATGGACATAAACGCTTCGCTGGGCACGCTGACGGAGCCTACCTGACGCATGCGCTTTTTGCCCTCCTTCTGTTTTTCCAGCAGCTTCTTTTTTCGGGTTATATCGCCGCCGTAGCACTTTGCCAGCACGTCCTTGCGCAGCGCCTTTACCGTTTCGCGCGCTATTATTTTGTTGCCCACCGCCGCCTGAATGGGGATTTCAAACATCTGGCGGGGTATGGCGTCCTTGAGCTTTTCCGCTATCTGCCTGCCGCGGGAGTAGGCGCGTTCCTCGTTTACTATTATGGAAAGCGCGTCACACATCTCGCCGTTGAGCAGCATATCCAACCGCACCAGCTTGCCGGGCACGTACCCTTTTAGCTCGTAGTCCAGACTGGCATACCCCCTCGTGCGGGATTTCAAAGTGTCGAAAAAGTTGTAAATTATTTCGTTGAGGGGAATGTCGTAGGAAAGCTTTACCCGCTTGGTGTCCAGATAGGTCATATCCTTGAATACGCCGCGTTTTTCCTGACAAAGTCCCATTACGTCCCCAACGTATTCCGGCGGACAGTACACCTCCGCCGCCACTATCGGCTCTTCCATGCGCAATATGGAGGTTGCGGGAGGCAGCTTTGTGGGGTTATCGATGGTTAGCGTTTCACCTTGGGTGGTGTACACCTTGTAGCTGACGCTGGGCGCAGTGGTTACCAAATCCAAATCGAACTCCCTTTCCAGCCGCTCCTGTATTATTTCCATATGCAGCAGTCCCAAAAATCCGCAACGGAAACCGAAGCCCAACGCCACGGAGGTGTCCGGCTCGTAGGTCAGCGCCGCGTCGTTGAGTTTAAGCTTTTCCAACGCCTCTTTCAGGTCGTTGTACTTGCTGCCGTCCGCAGGGAAAATGCCACAAAAGACCATGGGCTTTACTTCCTTGTAGCCCTTCAGGGGTTGCGCGCAGGGGTTTTCCGCATTTGTGATGGTATCCCCCACCTTGGTGTCGCTCACCGTCTTTATGCTGGCACAAACGTACCCCACGTCCCCTGCCGACAGCCGTTCCGTAGCCTGCGTGGAAGGCACGAATACGCCCACTTCCGTAACGTCGAACACCTTGCCCGCCGTTTCAAACATTTTAATTTTGCTGCCCTGCCTTATTTCGCCGTCCACAATGCGCACGAAAATTATAACGCCCTTGTAGTTGTCGTACTGACAGTCGAAAATCAGCGCCTTCAACGGAGCGTTCTCGTCGCCGCGCGGCGGGGGTATCCTGTCCACTACGGCGTCCAGCACGTCTTTTATGTTAAGTCCTTCCTTGGCGGAAACGAGAGGCGCGGAAGTTGCGTCCAGTCCTATGGCGTCCTCTATCTCCTTTTTGCAGGATTCCACGTCGGCGGAGGGCAGGTCTATTTTGTTTATGACGGGGATTATCTCCAAATCGTTTTCCAGCGCAAGATAACAGTTTGCCAAGGTCTGCGCCTCCACTCCCTGCGAGGCGTCCACCACCAACAGCGCCCCCTCGCAAGCGGCGAGAGAACGGGAAACCTCGTAGTTGAAGTCTACGTGCCCCGGCGTGTCGATGAGGTTGAGTTGGTACTGCACGCCATCCTTTTCGTACGTCATTTTTACGGGAGTAAGCTTTATGGTTATGCCCCTTTCCCTCTCTATGTCCATACTGTCCAGCAGTTGCGCTTCCATATCGCGCTTTGCCACCCTGCCGGTGTACTCCATAAGCCTGTCGGCAAGAGTGCTTTTGCCGTGGTCTATATGCGCAATGATACAAAAATTCCTTATGTTTTTAGCCATAGAAACATTATAACCGACATCACGGCATTTGTCTACAAACTAAAATATATTTTTCTTTTGCTTGCCAAAGCGCGTATAAAACATTATAATGAAACAGAAAAATATGTACGGCGGGCTTTTGTTTGAAAAGCGGAACTCGCCGCAAAGGAAGTGAAAATTTTGATACGCGAAGACTACGCCTGGCTTACGGAAACGTACATAAGCCACAGGGGACTGTTTGACAACCTTTCCGTGCCGGAAAATTCGCTGCCCGCATTTGAAAGGGCGGCGGAAAACCGTTTCGCCATAGAAACGGACGTGCAAAGCACCAAGGACGGCGTGCTTGTGGTGTTTCACGACGACACGCTGGAGCGCATGACGGGGCACAAGGGCAAGCTGTGCGATATGACCTTCGAGCAACTGCGCACGCTGCGCCTTTTGGACACTCAATGCGTAATACCCACCTTCGACGAGTTTTTGAAGGCGGCGGACGGCACCAATATCGTTGTGGAGATAAAGACGCACGAAAACATAGGAGAAACGGAAAGCAAGGTGTACGCCGCGCTGCAAAATTACAAAGGCAACTTCTGCGTGGAGTCCTTTAACCCCTTTATCGTGCGCTGGTTCAAGGTGCACGCGCCGGAGGTGATATGCGGACAGCTTTCCTGCTCCTTCAAGGGCGTTTTTAAGGGCATAAAACGGTGGCTGCTTGCCGAACTGAAATTCTGCCGCTGGAACGGCAGCAGGTTTATTGCCTACGACGCCGCCACCATCGCCACCTGCAAGGCAGTCAAGAGGTACGCAAAGAAAATGCCCATCATCTGCTGGACGGTGAAAAGTGCGCAACAGCAGCAAGAACTACGGCAGTATTACGACAATATGATTTTCGACAGCTACCTGCCGGACAGGGACGACCTGCGCAAGATGGCGGGCGAGCCCTGTTTGTACAACTCTGACAAGGAGAATTAGAATGAAGGTTTTAGCTTTCTTTTTAGGAATGCTTTTCGGCATAATTTTCGTCTTTGGCGCGGTGGCATTGGGAGGCTATCTGCTTGTGACCAAGGTGACGCCCAACGACATCTCCGGCGAGGCAGAGTCTATTTTTGGCGACCTTGCGGATATGTCCCTTTTGGACATCTGCAAGGATCTTGCCGCGCTGTACGCTCAAAAAATAGGCGTAGCCGACACAAACGGCAAATATTACAGCGTGGGGGAATTTCTGACGCACTACAACATAGACGCGGAAAAAGCCTTCGGCGTAAAGCTTACGCAGGACGTGCTGGACATACCGCTATTCGAGTTCTTTAACGGACAACAGGGCACAGCCAACGCCCTTTCGCAGATAAAGGTGAGCGCCGTAACGTCGCTGTACACCATCATTGCCGGCGGCAACCCCATAGTTAGCGCCACGGTATCGGAAAAGCTTTCGCAATACTCGCTGACGCAGCTGCTGGCGGAAGACGGCGTTGCCACGGTGTTGCAGGACGTTACTCTTGCCGACCTTTCGCCCAACAGCTTTCCGCAAGACGGTACGGACGCGCTTATGACCGCCGTGGGCGAAACGAGCGTGGGCAAGCTGTACGGCGCCATTTCCTCTTCCCAAAGTCTTTTGGGACAGGTGCAGACGGGAGGCGCGCTGGAAAGCGTGGGTAAAGTCAGCGTTTCCGCCGCCCTTTCGCAGGTTGTAGGGGGCGAGGCGTACGACATGCTGGCTTCGGTATTTGAAGACGCCAAAGTCGCGGACATTGTGGTAGACGACAAGCTTAACGTAGACCAATACACCAACCAACTTCGTCTGGGAAGCATCTTGGGGTGCATAAGGCAGGAAATAGATATCACCAACTACACCGTTGCCTACGACGGCGACGGCTACGCCATTTACAGCCTTAAAGAGGGCGACACCTACTACTTTGCAAAAAAGGAGGATGACTCGCAAAAGGCGTACAGGGCGCAGCTTATCTGTAACGACCATTACAGCCACACCGCCCAATGCTTTGATTACGCGTGGTTTAACGCTTCCTACCGCGCGGAGGGCGACCACGAGTGCCACCCCGAAAGCGAATACGTTGACGGCGCAAGGCACTATCTGCCCGTAAACGGGGTTTACACCGCTTTGGTAAACCTCACCTTGCAGGAAATAACCGGCGGCGACGTTCAGCACATAATAGACAAATTCGGCACCCTTACCATAGGTGAGATCGTGGGCGGCGAAGTTAGCGGCGTGCTGGCGCAGTTTTCCGATATGACCATAGGCGAACTGCTGGACGGCGGCATAGAAAACAGCTATGTAGGCGTGCTGCTGGGCTACAACAGGACGCAGGTCGACGCCGACGCAGTGACGGACAAAACGGATATCGGCGGCGCGTATATCGGGTTGTACAACGGCGGTACCGTTATGTCCGACGACGGAGAAACGTGGTACGAGGCAAGCCTGACGTGCGACCAAAGCCACAGCCACGGCAGAGCCTGCTACGCCTATCAATGGAAAAACGGCAATCAGCTTGTCGAGGGCATGTTTGCCAAACTTGCCGACAAAAAGGTAAATGAGCTGAACACGCTGGACGACGTCATACAAAACCTTACCATAGCGGACGTGCTGGACGAAGAAAGTCTTTCGGGCATACTGCTGCAACTGAAAGACGTACCCTTGAAGGATATTTCCCAACAGGTAAACAGCCTGTATATAGGCTCCGCTCTCAACTACCTGCGCAAGGAAGCTTCTGCCGACGGCTATGCCGAGTTCGGCGTGGAAAACGTGCTGACAAACGGGGAAAAGTTTATCAGATACGACGAAAAGTGGTACGAAGCATACCTCGACTGCACGGAACAACACGCCCACACGGAGCAATGCTACGCCTTTACGTGGTACACGGACGACACCTACCTCACCCGAGTGGAGGGCATAGAAGGGCTTGTGGTAAACTGCACCATCTCTAACGTCGGAGAAAAGCTTCAACCGCAAAACCTGACGCTGGCAAAACTTGGCATAGGCGGCAACACCATTTTAGACGCTTTGCAGGACGTGCCCCTTTCGGACATAGGTAAAGAGCTCAATTCTCTCGAAGTGGGCGTAGTGCTGGGCTACACCAAGAGCGGCACGGACTGGCTGGACGCAGGCGGCAACGTCGTTTTGGGCATAAACGGCAAAATGGCAAACCTCACCGTGGCGGAGCTGAGCAGCGGCGACGGCATTACGGCAGTCACACAAACGCTTACCATGGGTGACTTGACAGAGTCGGGTATGGTACAGCTTTCGAAGGAAAACACCTACAAGCTCAACGTCATATTCTGCACCGACGATAACTCACAGTTTACGGAGGGGCTTATCACCTATGGGTGCAACGTGGTAGACTACATCATCTACTGCAACGCCCACAGCGACAGGGACGTTTCGGCAGAGGAATTTTACAACATGTTCGACCATGCCGACGGCTGTCAAAGCACTTGGCAGGATATGCTGATGAAAGACTTTGTGAACACGCTGCTTTCGGCGTTCTGATGCACGCAGCCGCACCGACGGCAAATCAAAAATTGCAACGGCTCCAAACGGGTTCGGGCAGCATTTTGAGCAAATCAAAAACAGCGAGGAAAACTCCTCGCTGTTTTTCGTTTGGGATGAATTGTGCCGTCAAGCGCAACGCTTGTGAAAAGTTGCGGCAAAACGCAATTGCAAAAAATTCCGAAAAGAACTCCCGTCGCCTTGTCGCAGCTGCCGACGTCTGCGGAAATATCGGTAAATTGCAGCGGCAAGCAACCTTTACGATAGTTGCCGCGAACAGATGGCGTTGAACGGAAAATCTTATCAACCGCCGTTTTTAATACGGGATCGTTCGATGATGCAGGGACAAATTGTAAAAGCGCCGCATTTGAAAGGGGCTCAGTCACTTGCTCTCGGTCAATGCCGAGTATCTTAACGCAAGCCGCCCCTGCCTCAAACTTACGTTCAGCCCCTCTGCTGCGACAACGCCTTCTGTTTGGACAGTTTCCTCAGTTCCGACAGCTTTTTTCGGGGAGAAAGCGGATGGGAGCGGTTGTTCTGAATGTTGAGCAGATACAACACACCGCCGTTGAGCTTGGCGTTTTCCCACTCGTGCGCAGCATTCGCCGCCTGCTGCGACTTTACGGGGAAATCCAGCAGCGTGTAGCGCACGAAAAGCCCGTCCATAAAGGCGTTTACGCCCTCTGTGTCAGTCATTTCTGTGCCCAGCACCGCCGCCAGCGACTGGCGCAAGGTGGAAAGAAATCCGCTTTTTACGGCGTAGGGAGTGTTTATCTGGTTGACGTGCCAATCCAGTCTGCTGCGCACGTCCTCCTTCACCGCAATGCCCACGTATATGCAGTATTCGTCCTCTTCACTTTCAAGGCAGTTTTTTACTTTCTCGAATTCCAGCCCGAGAGCGGAAAGTATGACGTTGAGTCCTGTTCTGTCCGCCCACCACGAGTATACTCCCGGCTTGCCCTTGGGCACGCATTTTGCGCCGCCGCGCAGCGCCTTTGCCGAAACCTTCACCTTTTGCCTCCCTCAAAAACGTGCTTTACCGTAAAGGTAACGTTTCTGCCCTCGTACTTCAACACCGTGCAGTTAAGCCTGTCTGCAAGGTACTGCCAGTAGGCGGAGCCTGCAAATATTACGAAATGCGTGTTTGACACGTCGAAGGTCTTGCAGATATCGGCGTACACCTGCTCTGCCCACCGCCGTCTGTCCTTTGCCGACATATCATAAAGGCTTTTGTCGTAGTAGGTTATCTCGGCGTCGCAGGGCAAAAGTCCGTGCAGCGCCGACAGCACGTAAAACCTGTCTTCACAGCCGAAATGCTTTATGCCGAAATTTTTGGCTTTACGAAAACTTCTGCCGCAATAGATATCTGCCGCAGGAAACTTTTGGGATAAGTCCTCTTTGCCCAGTTTGGATTTTGAACAGCCTATAAGAGCGATTTTTCTCACGTACACCTCCGCGCGTTACACCGCGCCGTCGCAAAGAAACTGCCGCACGAATTCCGCTGCGCGCAGTCCGTCGGCGGCGGAGCTTACTATGCCGCCGGAATGTCCGCACCCCTCCCCCACGGGGAAAAGTGCGGCGACGTTGCTTTGATAAAATTTGTTCCGCACCACCTTGACGGGAGAGGAGGTTCTGCTTTCCACTCCCGTAAGCAAAGCGTCACGGTCAAATCCGCGTATTTTGCCGCCGAAATGCACCAACGCTTCCGCCAAGAAGGAAGATATTTCCTGTGGGAACAGCGAAAGAAGGTTTGCCGACGTTACGCCGCGCGGATAGCTCGGACGCACGGGAGGCTCCCCGCCCGTTTTTCCCGACAGAAAGTCGGACACCGTCTGGCAGGGCGCCTTGAAATTTCCGCCGCCCATTCGGTAGCAGTTTTCTTCCAGTTGCCGCTGAAATTGCACGCCGCCCAGTGCGCCGCCGTATCCCCAGCGCGCCATGTCCTGCTCGTTTACCGTCACTACGAGGGCGCTGTTGCTGTTTTCGGCGTCACGGGCAAAGTTGCTCATACCGTTTACCACCACCTGATTTTGTGCGGAGGAAGCGCACACCACCTGACCGCCCGGACACATACAGAAGGAATAGCACCCTCTGCCGCCGCGGTTGTAGGTCAGCTTGTAGCTTGCCGCCCCCACGTCCCTGTGGGTAGCGCCGTATTGGGCAAAATCTATAAAGCTGCGCTTGTGCTCTATGCGCAGTCCCACGGCAAAGGGCTTGAACTGCACTTCCGCGCCTTGTTTCACAAGTTCGTGAAACAATTCCCTTGCGCTGTGTCCGCAGCACAGCATAACGCAGTCGGCGTATAGCCGTCGCTCCGTTGCGCCCTCTGTTACGGTGACGCCCACCGCCCTGCCGTTTTTGACTACCAGCTCCGTAACCTTGGTGTCCGTCAAAAACTCGCAGCCCTGCGCCGTGGCTCCGTCCATCATGTTTTGGGACAGCGACACAAGGTTGTCCGTACCCACGTGGGGCAGAGCGTCGTAGGTTATGCATTGCGGGGCGCCGCACCGCACCAGCTCGGAAAACACCGTGTACACCAAGGGGGAGGAAATTCCCGTAGTCAGCTTGCCGTCGGAAAAGGTGCCGGCGCCGCCCAAGCCGAACTGCACGTTACACTCTTCGTCCAGACTTCCCCCGTCGAAAAAGCTTTTTACCTTTTGCACCCGTTTTGCCGCCGTCGAGCCTCGCTCCACGACTGTCACCTTTACGCCGCATGCGGCAAGATATTTTGCGGCGAACAGTCCCGACGGGCCTGCGCCCACAATAATTACGCTGCCGTGCGTCTTGGGCTTGTCCGTAAGCAACACGTCCTGCGGCGCAACGTAGGGCGCGGCGTTACGCTTGGGAGTCTGGCACTGCACAAGATAGGAGCACACCCAATGAACGTTGTCCTTCCTACGGGCGTCCACGCTGCGCCTGTACAGCGAAAAGCTTTGAATTTGGTTTTCCCTTATGCCCAAAAAAGCCGCAAGGCGGGCTTTGACGTCCAAGCAGTCTGCCTTTACGGGCAAATTGATGGGTTGAGTGAGATATACTTTCATTCTCTTCCCCCGTCAGAGGCATATATAGCCGACGCTGCGGCGAAAAACAGATTGTAGCCTCCGCACAGTCCGTCGGCGTTCAGCGCTTCGCCCAGCACCCGCACGCCGTTGGGCAGGCGCAGTTTTTCGTCCACGAAATTGTCGGCTACTCCTCCCGCCGTCACCTGACTCATAGAGTAGTCCAACAGCTTTTCGCAGGAAAAGGAGACATTTTTGGCGGCAAAGGCAAGCTCGTCGGCGCCGCCGCCGATTTTCAGCAAATGCTGCGCCACCTTGTTGTGCAGCAAGCCGTAAAACAGCTTGTCCCTTTCCCAGCCGCTTCGGGCGCGCAAAACGTCCGCAAGCCGACTTTGGGAAAAATCGGGAAAAGCGTCCAACACAAATTTGTAGTCGTGAACCTTTCCTTTCGCCTTGTCGCGCGCAATGACCGCCGACAAATTGAAAATGCAAATGCCGCTCAGCCCGTACTCCTTAAACTGCACCTCGCCCCTTTCGGTCGCCACGGGCTTGCCGTCGGAGTACAGCGTGACTACCCCTTTCTGCCTTATTCCGTTGAGGGTTTTGTCCATGCCTTTGACCCTTACCGGCACCAACGAGGGCACAAGGGGTGTGAAATACTTTTTCAGCCCTTCGTCCACAACGGGAGAGTCGCAGCCGCTGCCGCTGCCGCAACACACGACCACTTCGTCAAAATACAGCGTTCTGCCGCCGCAGTTGGCGGTAAAACCGTCATTTTGCTTTCTTACGTCCGTCACGGCGCAGTTGCATTGCGTTTTGCCGCCCGCCCTTTCGTAGGCGTAGCGCAGACATTCCGCCACGGCGGGCGCGCTTTCGCACAGAGGGTATATTCTGCCCGCGCCGTCGGTGAAGGTGATTATGCCGCATTGGCGCAAAAATTCCAGATATTCCGCCACGGAAACGGCATTCAGCACTCTTTTGACAACGGCGCCGTCGTTATAGAACCTTTCCGACACGTTTTGGTTGCCGAGGTTGCACCTGCCGTTGCCCGTTACGGAAATTTTTTTGCCCACACGGGCATTTTTTTCGCATATAAGCACGTCGTGTCCCTTTCGGGCGCACAAAATGCCGTAGCACAGTCCCGACATGCCGCCGCCGACGATAAGAATCTTCACCTTTTTCACCTTCCTTTTTGTCTATTGTAGCCTACCTGCGCAAATTAGTCAACGTCAACGGCGGAAAAAGCGTCGTACAACGGCTTGAGAAGGCTGTTTTTGCTATACACGCGCAAAAAGTCGCCCAGTTCCACCCGCGCGTCCCCCTTTACCGTTTGAGCAATCAGTCGGCACACTTGGCTTTTGGGCAGGTTGAACAGCACGGTGCATACCCGCTCGCCCGCAATTTTTTCGCTTACGGACAAAAAGGGCAAAGGGGAAGGGCAGTTGGAAATGAGAGTAAAGGGGGCGTTTTCGTTGAAAAAGCTTGCCACGACAACGGGCATTGCGGCGCGTTTTGCCACCGTCACCGCCTGCGGATGCATTACCTGCGCTCCGCTTACCGCCATGCGGTACATCTGCCCGTAGGACAAAAAGGGTATCGTGGGGCTTTGTATCCTGCGGGGATCCGCCCTGCACACCCCCTCTACGTCCGTCCAGTTGCGGTACACGCTGCTGCCCAGCGCCACCGCCGCAATACAGCCGCTCACGTCGCCGCCGCCACGGGAAAACACCCTTCTGCCGCCGTCGCAGCCGCCGTAAAACCCGCCCATTACGCCCTGCTTTACGCCCACGAAGGCTTTGCGCAGATTTTGCATAGACAGCCGCGCGTTAAACCCCTTGTCAAAGCGCAGGCAGTCTTCCGCTTCGATATACTGTGCCCCGATGTACTGTGCGCACAGCCTTGCGGAAAGCTCCTCTCCCAACGAAAGACAGTACGGCAGGCTGCGCATACTGCGCCGCCTTGCCTGCCACAGCAGCTTTTCAACGTCGCACCGTATGCCGTTGACGGCGGCAATTTTCAAAAACCTGTTTTCAATCAGCTTCCATGCCCTGCCGTCGCCGTAAAAATGGCGGTACAGCATATCCGTCACCTTTTCGCCGTCGGCACACCTGCCGGGAGCGCTCACCACCACGCAGCCGCACCCCTCTGCCAGCCTTTTTACGTGATGAAGATTTTCCGCCGTCATTGCCGTGCCGCCGAATTTTGCCGTTATCATACGTTATAATATGAAGCGCCCTCCCGTCCTTTGCCTGTTTGCCCAGCCGCAGTTGGATTTTGTCCGTCGCAAAGCGCGGCGTAAGCACTTTGCCGCCCGCAGGCAAAAGACAAAGGCGACGCAAAAGCCTTTCCCTTTGCCTGTCGTAAACGTCCGCCACGCAGTCCGTTTGCATTTTGCGGCACAATACCTCACCTACGCAGGCAAAAGGGCAACAAAAAACTCCGCAAAAGGGCAACAAAAAACTCCGCAAAAGTTTGCGGAGTGCGTTTTGTTGTTTTCAGGCGCAGAAACCCACTATCAGCACGGTGATCGTAGCGCAGAGCAGCGCCAACAGAATGTAGCCGGAATAGTGCTTCATGAAGTGAAGAAACCGTTTGCCCAAGCTTATGGAACCGTTATTCTTTTTCATCAGGTGTCCACCCCCATATTCTTTCCTGTTCGCCCTCGTCGGACAAACCCATTGCGTAATACAGAATTTCGCGAAGCTGCTCGGCGTCGAGATAGCGTTTTACCTTGCCGTCGTGCATTGCGGAAATTATGCCCGTTTCCTCGCTGACCACTATCGCCGTAATGTCGGGATACGCTTCGGAAACGCCTATCGCCGCACGGTGACGGGTGCCGAACTCACGCGGATAGACGTTTTCCTGCGTGATGGGCAGGTAGCACCCCGCCGACACCACTTCGTTGTCCATTATCACCACCGCTCCGTCGTGCAGCGGCGTCTTGGGGAAAAACAGCGTGCGCAAAAGGTCTGCGGATATTCTGGCGTTTACCGGCGTGCCGCTATCCAAAATGCTGTCGGCAACGTTGTCGCCTATGATGATGAGTGCACCGGTATCCGTTTTACTCATTTTCTGACACGCCTTTATTATCTCCTCGACGGAGGCTTGCAGTTCCTCTCTGCCCGTGCCCTCGCCAAAGACGTCGCGCATTTTGTGCTTGCGGGATTTCATAAACAGATCTCTGCGGAAGTCCTGCGCAAACAGCAGCAGACTGGCAATGCATATAAGCAAAAACAGCACCAGCACGTAGAAGGAAAAGTTGGGAACGTTGAAGAAGGCGAACAGGAACATTACCGCAAGGGAAATGCACACTATCCAAATGAGCATGTTGAGATTGCGCTTTTTGGCATAGTAGAAAACCACGAAATATACCAAAGTAAGCACAATTATCAACAGGCACCGCGCTATTACGTCGGCGGCGCTGCCGCTGAAATATTCACCTATAAATTCCCACATAGCTTTCACCAACTTTTTTCTGCTGATATTATAATACTATATTTTTGGAAATTGTAAAGCAAATAGAGTTTTTTGCCGCAATTTTTTTCAAATTCGTGCCCCAAATACCCCTACCGTTGCCGTTTTTCCTCCTTCGTGGGCAGGTTGCGATACGCCCGCACCACGCCGCGGCAAACAACGTCGCGGAAAGCTTGCTCCCTCTTTGCACGCGGCGACAGGCACCCGAAAGAAAAAATTCCTTCTTTCGTGCCGCAACACGACAATTCAACCGACGCCCACAGCCGCCGCAAATTTCCGCAACGCCGCAAGTGCCTGCCGCCGCGCCCGCGCGTTGTCGCAGGAACGGCGGCGGCAAAAAACCTTGACTTTATTCAAAGCCTGACGGTGCGGAAACTTTACGTAAATACTCGTGTTACAAGAGGCATATACTGTGTCGGAGAAAAAGATGATAAAGGCGGCGATAGCAGGATACGGAAATTTGGGCAAAAGCCTTCGGCGCGCCATAGAAAACAGCGACGACTACGCTTTGGTGGGCATTTTTTCCCGCCGAAGCCTGAATCTGCCGTTGTATCTGCCCCTTGGCGGCGCTGCCGCATACGCTAACTGCATAGACGTGCTGTTTTTGGCTTTTGAAAGCAGCTCTCTGCCTACTCTTGCTCCTGCGGTGAAATATTTCGACACGGTGGACAGCTTTGATATCCACCAAAAGGCAGAGGAATATGCACAGAGGCTAAATGAGGTAAAGCCGAACACCCTGTCGCTTTACGGCGCAGGCTGGGATCCGGGACTGCTGAGCATTATACGTTCGGCGGCGACGCTGTGCGGCAAGCCCGTCACCACGTGGGGAAAGGGTGTATCGCAGGGACACTCCAACGCGCTGCGCAGGATAAACGGCGTCACGGACGGCGTAGAAGTCACCCTGCCCGTAGGCTTGGGAAAGCACAAGCGGCTGTGCTACGTCTGCTGCGACAAAGCCCTACAAGAGCGCATCGAAGGGGAGATAAGGCAAATCCCCTGCTACTTCGAAGGACAGGACGTCGAGGTGCGCTTCTGCACGAAACAGCAGGTGGAAAGGATAAAAAGAGAGGGCAGTCACGCCGGACGGGTGACGGCGTCAACGCCAATTTGCAGCGCAGATTTCCTGCTTAAAACGCAAAGCAACACCGACCTTACCGCCGCAATAATGCTGACCTACGGCAAAGTGCTGACCAAGCTTAAAGCCGAAGGCAAGCGTGGCGCGTTCAGCGTGTTGGATATTCCCCTGCGCTATCTGGGCAACCTGCTTTGACGCCCTTCGCGGCTGAAAGGGACGGCATTGCCTGCAACAAAAAAGGGGCGCGGCAAATGAAAGCGTCCCTTTTGTGCGCAATAAAATTTTATTTCAGGCTGTTTTTATTTCAGGCTGTCGTACTGCTGCAGGCTAACTCCCGCTTCGTTAAGCAGCTGCACGGAAAACTCGTCGGGATAGCCGTCCTTGTACACTATGCGCTTTATGCCTGCGTTTATTATCATTTTGGCGCATATCACGCAGGGCTGATGAGTGCAGTACAGCGTGGCGCCTTCCAGCACTATGCCCAGCCTCGCCGCCTGCACTATGGCGTTTTGCTCGGCGTGGACGGCATAGCAAAGTTCCAGACGGGTGCCGCTGGCAATATCGTTTTTCATACGCAGACACTCCCCCCGTTCCTTACAGCTTTTTACCCCTTCTGGGGCGCCGTTGTAGCCGGTGGTGAGTATGCGTTTGTTTTTGACGATTATCGCCCCTACCTGTCTGTCCGACTTGTAGCAGCTGGACCACGAAGCCACCTGCTCCGTCAGTTCCATAAACCGTTTGTCCCACTTGTTCATATCAATAGCGCTGCTTGCGGATCTTGCCGTCCACCTTGTGTATGGTTATGTAACCGTCCTGACTTTTTGCCCGTTCCTTGGCAAAGGCTATGGCTTCCGCCTGCGTGTTGAACAGCTTTATGGCTTTGCCGCCCTTGCTGAGTTTTACCTGCCAGCGGTTGTCGGCGCGCAGAGAAACGTGGTAGTTTTTGGGGCGCTTCGCCGTCTTGTCCGTCGGCTCGTCTTCCTCGTCGTCATCCCCTTCTTCCTCTATCACCTTTACGCCGTCTTCCACCTTTTCCGTCTTTTTGACGGGCTTTTTGGCTTCGGCGGGCTTTTTGGCAGGCTTCGCCGTTTTTGCGGCTTCCTTTGCCGGCTCGTCCTTTGCGGCAGGCTGTTCGGGTTCTGCCTTGACGGCAGGCTGTTCGGGTTCTGCCTTAGCGGACTCGTCATTCTTTACCTCTGCCGCCCTTGCCTGTTCCTCCGCATCCGGCTGCTGCTCCTGCGCTTCCTCTTTTACGGCGGCAGGCTGCTCGACTTGCTTTGCAGGCTGCTGCGCATCCGGTTCTTCCTTTACGTCCTCCGCTTTTGCTTCTGCCTGCGGAACTTCCGCAGCACTCCGCTTGCTCTCGGCGGTCTGCGCCTTTGCCGCCTTCTTTTTGCGGCTTGCGGAAGCGCACGCGGCAATTATCACGATAAGCAGAATAAGCGCCGCAGCCACTGCCGCCACGTGCCACACCAATACGGTGAATCCGCCCAAATCGAACAAAGGTTTAGTCAAAAATTCCAACATGGTTTTTCCTCCCTTGCGAAGACGGGCACCGCTGCGCCTATCTCCATGATATACTATTATACCATGACCGACAACATTCGACAATACGTTTGGCAATTTTTTTTGATAAAAATTGGCGGCAAAACGCAACTTTGCCCCCGAAAAAAGCCTTGTTTGCCCGCAGTCATATTTGGCGCGAAGCACAAATAAACTGTGTGGAACGACCTTCCCGCCGCCCCCCTGTCGTCGTCTGCGCGACAAACGCCTGCTTCGGCAAAAAAACTCATAATTTTTGAGAAAATAATGCCCTTTTGTGTTGACATTTTAGCAATCGGGTGTATAATATAGTTAGCAGTCGGAGGTCGGGACTGCTAATTTTCCCGACAGACAAATTACGGAGGTAAAAAATGACACTGAAACCGTTGTTCGACAAAGTTGTTGTCAAACAAATTGAAAAGAAAGAAAGCGTGGGCGGCATCATTCTGCCCTCCGCCGCGCAGGAAAAGCAGGAGATAGCTACCGTGGTCGCCGTAGGCGAAGGGGGAGTTATCGACGGCAAAGAGGTAAAAATGGTAGTTAAGGCGGGCGACAAGGTGCTTTACAGCAAGTATGCCGGCAGTCAGTTCAAAATTGACGGCGAAGAAGTTACCATAATTAAGCAGAGCGATATTCTGGCTATCGTAGAATAAGAGGTGAAAAATATGGCTAAACAAATCAAGTACGGAGAAGAAGCGAGAAAGGCATTGGAAAACGGCGTAAACCAGTTGGCGGACACCGTAAAAATCACCCTTGGTCCCAAGGGCAGAAACGTCATTCTGGAAAAGAAATTCGGCACACCGCTGGTTATCAACGACGGCGTTACCATTGCCAAGGAAATAGAACTTAAAGATCCCTTTGAAAACGCGGGCGCGCAGATAGTGAAGGAAGCCTCCACCAAGACAAACGACGTGGTAGGCGACGGCACCACCACGGCTGCCGTGCTGGCGCAGGCGATAATAAAGGAAGGCAACAAGAACGTGGCTGCCGGCGCAAATCCCATCATTTTGCGTAAGGGCATAGACAAAGCCGTGGAAGTTTGCGTAAACAAGCTGAAAACCATTTCCACACCCGTTCAGGGCAAGCAGTCCATTGCGCAGGTGGCTTCCATTTCGGCGGCGGACGACACCATAGGTCAGCTTATTTCCGACGCCATGGAAAAGGTGGGCAACGACGGCGTTATCACGGTGGAAGAAAGCAAGACCATGAAGACGGAGCTGAACATCGTAGAGGGTATGCAGTTTGACAGAGGCTACTGCTCTCCCTATATGGCTACCGACTTGGACAAGATGACGGCGGATCTGGACAACCCGTATATACTTATCACCGACAAGAAGATATCTACCATTCAGGACGTTTTGCCCCTGTTGGAACAGATAGTAAAGATGGGAGCCAAGCTGCTTATCATTGCCGAGGACGTGGAAGGCGAAGCGCTTACCACCCTTATACTCAACAAGCTTCGCGGCAGCTTTATCTGCGTGGCCGTGAAGGCGCCCGGCTTCGGTGACAGAAGAAAGGCAATGCTGGAAGACATCGCCGTGCTTACCGGAGGCACCGTCATTACGGAAGACTTGGGGCTGGAGCTTAAATCCGCCACCATCGACATGCTGGGACGCGCCAAACAGGTAAAGGTGGACAAGGACAACACCATCATCGTGGAAGGCGCGGGCGAAAGCGCCAAAATTGCGCAGCGCGTACAGCAGATACGCAACCAGATGGCGGAAACCACCAGCGACTACGACAGAGAAAAATATCAGGAAAGACTTGCCAAGCTTGCAGGCGGCGTAGCTCAGATAAACGTGGGCGCAGCCACCGAAGTGGAAATGAAAGAACGCAAACTGCGTATTGAGGACGCTTTGAACGCCACTCGCGCCGCCGTTGAGGAAGGCATTGTGGCAGGCGGCGGCGTAGCCCTGATATCGGCGGTAGGCGAGGTTGACAAGCTTGTCAAATCGCTGTCCGGCGACGAAAAGACGGGCGCGCAGATAGTACGCAAGGCTTTGGAAGCGCCTATCCGTCAGATAGCGGAAAACGCCGGAGTAAACGGCGGCGTAGTTGTGGAAAAGGTGCTGGCAAGCAGGCGCGTGAACTACGGTTACGACGCACTTACGGGCACCTACGGCGACATGATAGTAAAGGGAATAATCGATCCCACCAAGGTGACGCGCTCCGCCCTGCAAAACGCCGCAAGCGTAGCGGGCACGCTGCTTACCACCGAATCCATCGTGTGCGACATTCCCGAGCCTCCCGCTCCCGCTGCCGCTCCCAACCCCGACATGTATTGATAAGCGTAAGGGCGGACCACCGCAGCACGGCGGCAAAATGCAAGTGCGCACACAACGCTTTGGGATAGCTGCGGCAAAACGATTTACAACAAAAAAGGAAGCGTTTTCGCTTCCTTTTTTTGTTGCCGCAAGGTGCGCCAATAAAAACAAAAAAGTGCCGATGAGTTTTGCATTGGCACAAAAAAGCGCAAACGGTAGGTGTTTTTTGCGACATTACAGGTATTTGACAAAAGACGTCAATGCAGGGAAGTGAACAGCGGCAGCAGAAAGTAGCACGCCGCGCCCAAAGCCGCGCCTGCGGCGTACATTATGCTCACCACCGCCATATTGCGCTTGAAGTTGCGCTGTCTGAACAGGATTGCCAAGGCAATGCCGCTGTTGGACACCAGCCCCGCCAGCATTGCGGAAAAGGTTATTATGCCCTGCGTGTACATTCCGGTAATGATGACGCTGCTGGCGCAGTTGGGCACAAGCCCCACCAGCGGCACGATGAGGCACTGCCAAAAGCCCAGCGTCGTCATCGCCTGCATAATGGCGTCGCTTGCGTAATACAGCAGCAGTCCGAACACCACGTTCACCGCAAAGATATACAGGAAGATTTTGAGGGTGTGCAAAAGAGGATGGCGCACAAACTGCCAAAAGGTGCGTTTGGGATGCTCGTCGCCCATGTCGTGGTGACAGCACCCCTTTTCCGTAAGGGTGTAGCCGGTGTTGACGGTGCGGCGGTCAAAGGCGTTTATGACGTAGCCCAAGGCGACGGCGTACACCACCTTTATCACCGCCACTATCCACACTACGCCTACCGTTTTCGGATTGGTGAGCAGCAGCGGCAACGCCTCGTCGCTGGTGGCGACGAAAAAGGCGATGAGAGTGCCCGTTTTGAGGTAGTTCTGGCAATACAGATCCGTTGCCATAACGGAAAAACCGCATTGCGGAATAAGCCCCACTCCCCCCGCCACGAGGGGCGCCAGCCTGCCGTTCAACAATTTTACCGTTTTGTCACGCGCCTTTTCGCTGCTTTCCAGAAACTCGATAAACAGGTAAATTACCAGCAAAAAGGGCAATGCCTTGGCGCTGTCCGCCAAGGCGTCCAAAATTACGTCCCACATATGCATTTGCCGTCCGCCCCAACTATTTGCTTCTCGCGTTCAGCCCCAAAGAGCGGCACAGCTCTTCCAGCGATTCCGTCGGGCGGACAAGTTCTTCAAGATCTATCACGGCGGCGCTTGCCGCCACTTTGCTTACGGGGTTGGGCTGAGAAGTTCGTCCCTGCCCGTTCCCCTCGAAGGAGGCTATTTCCCCCTCCAATTTGTTTTTCAGCCTGTTGAGGCTTCTTACTTCCTCGTCGGACAACGCCGCCACCAGCGTTTTGGCAGCACCGCTCCACGCGGCGTAAAACTGCTTTGCGCGGCGCAGCGTTTCCTGCGAATATTTTTCCGCTTCCGCCTTTATTGCCTGCGCCTCCTTACGCGCCTGCACCAGCGTCTGCGCTATGGCTTGGCTGTCTTCCTCGTATTTTTTCAGTTGTGCTCTTAGACAATGGTTTTCTTCCGCAAGTTCGTCTATTCTCTGCTTTTGCATGCAGTGCAGTTGGTTTTCGCTCATAAGCTTTTCCACGTACTTCTGCACCTCTTTGGGGGAATACCCTGCCGGAACACGCCTGAACTTCATACGCTACCTCACGGATCTTTCCCTTTTTATGAGAGCGTCTTTAAGCTCGTACAGCTTGTCGGACAAGTCCACCTTGTAGGCGTGCGGCTGCGCCAGCCGTTTGTACTCCTCCCAAAAGCCGTCCAGACTGCGCTTGCAGTTGTCTTGCAGGTCGTACACACTTTGCTCCTTCAAAAGCATTTTGCCCTTGTCGAAGACGGGTTGCAGCAGCGGACGGACGTAAAAGTCGGTAAGCACCTTGCTTTTCCACCTGTCCACGGGGTGCGTTATGGTGAGGGGCGCATTTTCCTCTATTACCTCGTCTTCCAGACAGATGAGGTCGGCAAGCGCCTTGTCGGTGTTTTTGTCGAAAATGCGGTACACCTGCTTTTTGCCGGGGTTAGTCATTTTGACGGGGTTGTCGGATATCTTCATCTTGGGATAGTCCCGCCCCTCAACGTTGAGGTTTGCCAGCTTGTACACTCCGCCGAGGCTGGGCGTAGTGTGACTTGTTATCAGCTTGGTGCCCACGCCGTAGATGTCTATGGCGGCGTTTTGCTCCTTCAAAGCCGCCAGCACGTATTCGTCTATGTCGGAGCTGGCAAATATCTTGCAGTCGGAGTGCCCCGCCGCGTCCAGCATTTTGCGCGCTTCCTTGGACAGATAGGCAAGGTCGCCGCTGTCCAAGCGAATGCCCACCGGCTTGTGTCCCTTGCCTTTAAGGTAGTCGAACACCTTTATGGCGTTGGGAACGCCGCTTTTTAAGGTGTCGTAGGTGTCCACCAGCAGCAGGCAGTTGTCGGGATAGGTGTCGGCGTAAGCCATGAATGCGTCCAATTCCGTCGGGAAAGACATCACCCAGCTGTGGGCGTGCGTCCCCTTGGGGGGAAGATGGAACATTTTTGCGCACAGCACGTTACTGGTGGAGGAACAGCCCCCTATCACCGCCGCCCTTGCGCCGTACAGAGAGGCGTCGGGCGCCTGCGCCCTGCGCAAGCCGAATTCCAGCACGCTTGCAGGCGCGGCGGCATGGCATATGCGCCTTGCCTTTGTGGCAATTAGCGTCTGAAAGTTGAGTATGTTGAGCAACGCCGCTTCCACCAGCTGCGCCTCGCATATGGGGGCGGTCACCGTCATTATCGGCTCGTAGGGGAACACCACCGTTCCCTCCGGCACGGCTTTGACGCTGCCCGTAAAGCGGAAGTCTTTCAGCCATTGCAAAAACTCCTCGTCGAATGCCCCCGTGCTGCGCAGGTACTCGCGTTCCTCCTCGCCGAAGCGAATGTCCCGCAGATATTCCGCCGCCTGCTGCAAGCCTGCCGCAATGCAGAAGTTGCTTTCCTCAAAGGGGCGGAAAAACACGTCGAAGGTAGCCACCTGATTTGTTTTGCCCTGTTTGAAGTAGCCGTACATCATGGTAAGCTCGTAAAAATCCGTAAGTAAGGTTAGGTTTCTCATATTATCTCCTGTCATGCCGTCGCCCGAAAAATACGTCGGCGACACGTTGTAGACTGTTTTAATGCCGTCTATCGGTTGCTGTCGTCCTTTTGCGTCGTTGTGTCGGCGGTATCGCTACCTACCGTTTGCCGTATCGTCGTTATCTGTTTTTGTACCTGCCGTATCGGTAGTATCTGACGCAGTATCGTCTATGTCCGACGCGCCGTCCTTCGACGAAAGTTTGCCTTTTTTGCCTTTGCCCTTTTCCTTCTTTTCGGGATCCACCCACGGTTTCAGGTTTTCCACGCCGTAGTCCCGTTTGTTTTCCGCAGGGAAGAAAAACAGCAAAAAGGCATTGGGACGGGCGCAATAGCTGTTGCCGCATTGGCAGGTCACGGCGCCGTCGAAGGGTTGGTCGGAACTGCCCTTGAAGGCTTTCACCGCCGGCACAAGCTTTGCCGCGCCAAAGTACGCCGCGCACAGCGTCGCCGCCACAGCCAATACGTAGCCGTTGTCTAATTTGTCCGTTATGCCCCACTTGATGAGGGAAAAGAGGGCAAGCGCAAGCAACGCTGCGCAAAGGGTGGCGTACACCCCCACCTGCGCCGCAAATTTATCCCTGTCCCGCTGCCAGCCGCCTGCGGGCAGGTTTTGCCTGCCGCACTCCGAGCACAGCAGCTTCAGCCTGTCCTGCAAGGCGAAAATGCCCAGTACGCAGTATGCGCAGGCTACGGAGCAGAAAAATCCCACTATAAAGCGAGATTCGCCTCCCAGCACGAACATGACTACGGCGACTGCCGCAAACGCCGCCGAAAGGGCGGCTACCACCCACCGAGAAATGCCCAGCTCCTGCCTTTTGGAGGGGAACAGCTTTCCGTACGCTTTTTGCAGCGGCGCGGAATATATGCGCAGAATAAGCAAAATTCCCAAAACTATGGTAAACACCGACACCAGCTGGGAAATTTTTATGTCCGTTTTGTGCGCGCCGATGAACAGGTACAGGCTGTCGCTGCGCAACCCCTCTACCACAAGGCGCACAATGCCGTAGTAAATTCCGTAAAACGCCGAGCACCACCCCAGCTTGTAGCGTTTGCTGCGCATAAGCACCAGCACGCAGATAAGAAATCCGAGGAAGGTGAAAAATGCCTCGTAGAAAAAGGTCGCCTGATACCACCCCGCCTTGCCGCCGGAATGCGCCGCGTCTATCCACACGGCGATGCCGTTGAAGCCGTGGTCGCTGCCTCCGCCGAAAATGGAAAAGAAGTTTACCATATCGTTGTATTCGGTGGTGATAAGGTTGCCGTACGCCTCCTGATTGGCAAAGTTGCCCCAGCGGCCTATGCTCTGCGCCAGAAACAACCCCGGCATTATGCAGTCGGCGACTATGCGGAAATCCTGTTTTCGTATCTTGCAGCACAGGTATGCCGACAGATAACCCAAAATGACGCCGCCGTAAATACCCAGCCCGCCGCTGCGGAAGTCGAAAAAGGTGGACCAGCCGGACATCATGTGCGATTCGTCCCACGGGAAAATGTAGACGTACATTCTTGCGCCCAGCACGCCGAAGGGAATTACCACAAGGGCGTAGACGGTGATATCGTAGGGATCGTAACCCCTCTTTTTGAAGTAGAGTCCCGCTACCAATATGGCAAGCGCCATGCCGGACACTATCAGCAGGGCGTAAGCGTAGATGGGAAAGCCGAATATGCACAGCGCGGGACGTCCGCCGCTGGTGCCTCCGCCGAAGTAGACGCTGCCCCACGTCAGATCCATATTGGTGGTTATGTTGAGCAAATTTAGCAAAATA
>DVOC01000003.1 GCA_018713905.1 Candidatus Fimimonas merdipullorum | reverse complement strand
CAAAATTGCCATTGGCATACTGCTGATAATGCGTTATCGTACAAATGCCCCTTTCGGCATAGCTGTCGGCGCTGCCGTTGATAACGCAAAAGTCCAAGTCGCTTCGCAGCGAAGGAAAGTTCTGCGCCGCAACGCCCTCTGCCACCACGTTTGCCACGGTGATATCTCCCGCCGTCACCACGGCGGCGCACAGACTGCCGTCATACACCGCCTGCACGCTGACGCCCTTGCCCACCTGCGTATTGGGAAAGACGCGGGTGAGGGTGATGCCGACGTTGGAAAAGTAGTCCTCCAACACGTCGTTGCCGCTGCCGTCCAATACGTAAGCCGCCCTCACCTTGCAGGAGGAACACACCTCTTTGACGGCTTGGACGCCCGCCTCGGAAAAGGAGCAGATATAAAGCGTCACCTCGCCGCCCTGCCTTTGGGCGTATTGCAAAGCGTACGACGTCACGTATTCGTCGCAGAAGTTGCCCACCAACGCGGTGTGCCCGCCGTGGGAAGCGACGACTACGTTATCCTCGTAGCCCACAAACACTTTGACGCCCTCCCTTTGCCGTTGCGGCAACGCCGCCACTACGCACAAGACAAGTATCAGCGAAGCGCACACGTAAAAGGGCTTTTTGAATTTCTGCACGTTGATATACCCTCCCACCGCCAACAGGACGGGCACGGACACAGCCATTCCCGCGGCAATGGCGGAAACGGACGCCACCATTTGCAGGCTCTCCACAAACTCGGCAGACCTTGTCACCACCTGCAAAAGCAGATCGGAGACAACCAGCAGATAACGGAAAACCCACGGCAGCATGCCCGCCATACACGCGATGAAGGACACCATTACCAGCGGAATGGCAATAAGGTTGGTGAATATTCCCAGCACCGACACTTCGCCGAAGTAGTAGGCGCTGACGAAAAAGGTGGCGGCAACGCAGGAAAAGGATACCGCCAAAGAGGACAGCAGCTTGTTTATCGGCTTGGGCATTTTGCGCTCTTTGAGCGCTCTGCTTATGGGACGCAGCACGGTGGCTATGCCAAACACCGAAAAGGCGGAAAGCTGAAAGCCCACGTCAAACAGGTACATGGGCTGAAACAGCAATATTATTACCGCCGCCCAGCACAGCGAGGACAGCAGGTCGTACCGCCCGCGCACTATTTTGCACAGATAGGTGCACACCGCCATTATCACGGCGCGCTGCACGGAGGGCGCGAAGTCGCACACGTAGCCGTAAAAGCAAAGGGGAAAAAGCAATATGATCAGTTGAACTATCACGGGCAGTCGCAGCAGCCGCAGCAAAAAACCGAACACCGTCACCACGAAACCTACGTGCAGTCCGCTTACCACCAGCAGGTGTATTATGCCGGCAGAGGTAAACGCCTGCTCCTTGGATTGCTCCATGGCGTTGCGGTCGCCCGTCAGCAGCGCATACGCCACGTCGGCGTTTTTTGGCATATATTCCGCCGTCACGTCGTAGACGTACCTCCGCACCTTCTCGGCGAGGGTAAGCTCCCCCTCCTGCGTATTCAGAATGCTTACGTCGCGCAGTTCGTACCTTACCCCGTTGCGCACCGACAGGGTGTCCACCCTGTCCTGCACGGCGTACACCTGCTCCAACTGCCCTTCGGCGGTTATCGTCTGCCCCGTGAAAAACTGCTCGCCGTCGTACACGTACACCTTTACCCTGCCATGAAGCATTCCGCCTTCCGTGCGGCAGTCTTCTATATACAGCACGTTTTGCGCGTTGCCGTTGCGCCCGATGTCCGTCACCCGTCCCGTGAGAGTGACCTTACTCGACGTAAAGCCGTCTTCGCCGCGGGCATGGTAGACTGCGGCAAAATCGGCAAAGCCTATCGCCACGAACAGCGTGAACACCAGCAGCGCCTTCCACCATTTCTTTTTGAAAGCAATGCATAGCACAGTGGCGGCTGCAGGCAAACCTACGCACAACGCCACCACCCACACGTTGCCGAAAAGAAACTCGTGAAAGGAGATAACTCCCGCAATCACCGCCACGCACAATACCAGCGACAGCCGAAAGTTAATTATCTTCATAATCTGCCTCGCTGATGAAAAATTTGTAGCTGTGCTGCGCGTATTCTCCCAATATTTCTTCCAGCATTTCTTTGTTTTTCACCTTGCCGCACCGCTCTACGTAGTCGGCTATCAGGTCTACTGCCTCGTCGGGGACGTTTTCCACCGGCAGGCGCAGCGTCACAAGCGGCCCGTTGGCGTTGACGCAAGGGTACGTCTTGCCGCCCTCGACGTACTGCACGGCAAGAAAAGATGTGTCTTCCGTAACCAGCGTGAAGGGAAAGGCAGGCCACGCCGTCTGCGGCAAAGCGCCCGCCTCGGCAAGCAGCGCATTGTAGTCGGCGCCCTCCGCCACGGTGACGTAGCCCTCGTTTTGCACCGCGCCGAAAACGTACACGGTAAAATGCATTGACGGCTTGGCGTCGGCAACGTGCGGCTTGAAGGGAAAATTGACGTCGCAGCCGCATAGCACAATGCAACAAAGTATAATAGCAATCAAAAGGGACAATCTTTTCATTTGTGAAAAATTGTAAAAAATCCCGCCTTGCCGGGTTTTACGATGGGTTCAACCTGCTTAAACAGGGTGGGTAATCTACCGAGCGCCATCTGTCTTTCACCGAAGCGCAAACGCTTTTTGGATTCACGCGGAAAACGTAGTGACCTGACATAGACGTCCGAACACGATTCCCTTTTACGAGATGTGGTTGACGCAAAATGTAAAACTTATCGCACAAGGCAGGACAATTACATTCCTTTTTTATTATGATACTATATCAAAGGAAAATTTTCAATACCTTTTGAAAATTTTCCCCGAAATAGTTGCGCAAGCAAAAAAGCGGCTATTTTGCCGCTTCTTCCGTTTGCTGCTGCTTTTTGGCAGCCTTTTTTTCCTTGTTGGCAGTCTTTCCCTTGTCGGCGGACTTTTTGCGCCCCTTGACGTTTACGTGAAACAGCTTTTCCAATTCCGACTTTTCCGCCTCGCGCTGTTTTTCCACCCTCGGTTGAAGGGGCGCTTGGTCGTAGGGAAGGTTGACCTCGTCGGTGCGGGAACGCACTTCCAGCTGATTGTAGGGTATGCTTATGCCCGCCTTTTTGAACTGGTTGTAGACGTTTTCCACCACGTAGTAATATACGTCCCAATAGTCCTCGTTGTCGCACCAGCAGTTGGCAAAGAAATCCAGACTGCTTGCGCCCAGCGTTTTGAGGCGGCAGAAAGGCTGCCTTTTGTCGTCGGCGTACACCCTGCCGTCGGAGAGCATGACCTCTTTGACTATGCTTTTTACCTGCTCCACGTCGCTTTCGTAGGCGACGGAGAAGGTGAAGTCCACCCTGCGCATTTTATTAGCGCCGCAGTTGATGACGGCGTCGTTTACTATCATGCTGTTGGGCACGGTGATCTTTTTGTTATCGGAGGTCTGCAACGTCACGAACAGAAAGTTGATGTTGGTAATACTGCCCTCTATGCCGCTTTCCACTATTATATAGTCTCCCTTTTTGAACATCTGTCCGGAAACTATCACTATGCCGTTGGCAAGGTTGGCTATGTTGTTTTCCAAAGCCATGCCTACGGCAAGCAGGGCGGCGGAAAGCGCCGTAAGTATGCCCGTTATCTCCACGCCTATCACGGAAAACAGCACCAGCACCAGCACCAGATACAACAGGAATTTTATTATTGCCAGAATAAACTGCTGCGCTATTTTTTCCATTCTCGTTTTGGAAAACAGCTTTTTGAGTGCCAGATTTATCAGCTTTACCAAAACAAGCCCCAATACGAGTGTGGCGAAAAAGCCCACTATGCGCCACACGTTATCCGTAAAAAAGGTTGTTATGTCATTCCAAAGTTTTTGCCAATCCATATTTTACGCTCCTTTGCCGACTCTCCTTTATTTTTTGTTTCTCGCTCCCACGCAATAGGTGGTTTTGTCCGCCGCTACCGTCGTGCTGTAACCCAGACTTTTAATGAGGTCGATGGTCTTTTTATACCCCAATATGCGCGGATCGAAATCGGAAAACTGCCGTTGCAGCAGCTCTCCCACCGTGCTTGCCAGAATAAGCCCGTTGTCGTCGGAATTTTCCTCTATCATATTGTCGATGGCGGCAATTATCTTCTGCTTTTGCTCCTCCAAAAAGCTGTTGTGCTTGACGGATTTTTCCTTCGCCGTCGTCTTTTTGTCGGAGGTGCGCTTGCGCGATTTATTTTCGCTGTCGCGCAGCCAGTCTACGTACTTAAATTTGTCGCACGCCTTGACGAATGGCTTCGGCGTCTGGTGCCTGCCCATGCCTATCACCGTCATGCCCGCCTCGCGCAGCCGCGTGGCAAGGCGTGTGAAGTCGCTGTCCGACGACACAATGCAAAAGCCGTCCACGTTGCCCGTGTACAAAATGTCCATTGCGTCTATTATCATGGCGGAGTCGGTGGAGTTTTTCCCCGAAGTGTAGGAATACTGCTGCACGGGAGTGATGGCGTATTCTAACAGCACCTTTTTCCATGCGTCCAAGTTGGGCGTTGTCCAGTCGCCGTATATCCTGTTGTAGGTGACTATGCCCTCCTTTTTTATTTCGTCCATCACGGTGTCGATGTATTTGATACTGTTATTGTCGCCGTCTATTATGACGGCAATTTTCTTGTCCGACTTTTCGTCGGCAAACCGTCTGTCTATCATGACGGCATATCTCTTTTCCATTGTTACCTCAAACTTAAAAATAAGGCGGCAAACCCGCCACTTGGGGTATTATACCAAAAAATTAAAAAAAATTCAATCTTACCGCGGCAATATACCAATATTTTCCAACCTGACGTTGACACGGCTGCGCGCCGAGCGGCGTAGTTTGCTTATACTGCCAACTACACTATTTGGTGATTGCCCCTGTCAAGCTTTGGAACAACTTAATTTAGCCTTAACGACTTTGAGTCGAGCGATGTGGATTGCTTTTATTGCCGACGACACTATTTTGTTTTTGCCCATTTCAGAATTTTGCACAAACCGCTAATACGTACAGTCGTTTTGCTTACGCTGCAAAAGGCGATACATTTCTTTTGCCCCTGTCACTTCTTTCGACACTCCGCACTTGCCCGATACAGGCAGCAATGCACCGCTTTTGCCCCGACGATATCTGCAATTAAGCACACAAGCCTTGTGCAGTACCGGACTTCCCGCGTAACTTCTGACTCACGCACAATAGGCTCCTATCATTGCGCCGACAAGTGTGCTCCTGAGGGTAACGCACAGAAAACCTACTGCGGCAAACCGTCCCGTTTGACGCCGTCGAATTGACTAACTACCCTGTCTTTTGAATCGCAAGTTCAAACGCCGTCGCAACAGATAAAACAGTCTGCTATGCGTTGACAGGTCGCTTGAATAACGGACGTTGAGTTTAAATTTGCTCAACAAATACTCTTTCAGCTCCTCTGCCCGTTCACACAACTCTGGCAGTGCACATCTATATATCCGACAAAACGCTTTCTCGTTTGCAATACTCTGCCCGTGGTGTGCAGACGGCAATGTGGTTTTCACTTTGTTTCCTTCTGCTGTTCTGCTTTATCAACGGAAATTTCTTCGCCCCCTTCGATATGCTTCAATATCACATCTTGTCGGGCAAGAATGCGGTTTACTTTTTTGTACAAATCTTCAATCAGTA
>DVOC01000019.1 GCA_018713905.1 Candidatus Fimimonas merdipullorum | reverse complement strand
GGAGCGACAGATGATAAGTTTTCTCAACCTGAAAGAGCAGCTTAAAACCCGCAAATTTGCCGCGCTTTGCATTTTCGGCAACGACGGTTGGCTCAAACAAAGTGCGCTGGACACAATTATTTCGGCATTGCAGGCGCAAGATATGGGCGTAGAAACGCTGGACGGAGCCTCTGCCGAGAGCGTGCGCACGGCGTGCTTTACTCCCTGCATGTTCTGCCCCGTCAAAGTGGTGGTGTGCAAAAACTTTGTATTTCCGCAGGGCAAGGCACAGCAGCGGGCGGCGGAAACGCTTTCTTCCGTCGTCAGAGATTGGGACGGCGGCTTTTGTCTGGTGTTTTGGGCAGACAGCGCCGAGCCTTTCAAAAACGTAGAGGGGTTGGAGTGCGTCAACTGCGACAAGCTGGACGCGCCCATGGTGGCAAAGTGGATAGTTTCCTACGCCAAACGTCAGGGCGTGGCGGTGGAAAACGGCGTGGCGCGCCTTTTGGGGGAATACTGCTTGCAGGATATGTCCCGCGTTCAGGCGGAAACGCAAAAGCTCATCGACTACGGCGAATTTACCGCGCAGGCGGTGGAAGCGTTGGTGCACAAGGACGCCGAATACGTGGTGTACAACCTTGCCGATCTCATTGCCGCAAAAAATGCGCAGGGAGCGCTTGCGCTGTACGACGGACTTATCTCTTCCGGCGAGGACGCCCGAGGGCTGTTCGGACTGCTGTACAATTTTTTCCGCAGGGCGTACTACGTAAAAACTTCCGACGGCGCTCTGCCCGCGGCGGAGCTGTTGGGGGTGCGTCCCTACGCCGTGCAGAAGGCGAAAGCGGCGGCGGAAAGATACAAGCCCATGCAGCTGAAAAAAATATTGGACGCCTTTTCCGACGCGGACGAAAAGCTCAAGGCCTTTGCCGAGGAAAACGCCGTGATGAAAAACCTTATTCTTAAAATAATTACGTTGTGAGGTAGTATGTTATCTAAATTCAGAAAAAACTACAACGCCGTCAACGTTACGGTAAAAATACTGTTCGTTTTGGCGTTTTGCTTTGCCAACTGGCAGTCGGCGCTTGCCGCCACACTGATATATCTCGGGCAGAGCAACGTGTGGCTGGCTGCGGCGTCGCTGCTGCTTATGGGCACGGCGCTTACCTTTTTGCTTTCGCCCATAGTGGGATTTGTGCTCAACGTTGCCAAAATACACTCTGTGCCCGTTGCGGAATACTGCCTGATAGCGCAGGCGTTTTTCACGCTGGGGCTGTTTATCCGCGGACTGCTCAACATAGTAAACTTTTTCACCCCGCTGTTTTACAACTGGGGCGGCGCGCTGTTTCCCTTCATAGCCACGCTTGCGGCTTCGCTGGGCTTCTATTCCGTCACCTCGCGCCTGTACTTCAACGACGTCACGCGCGTGTACTACTTCAAGGTGTGCACGGTGGTGTTCTTCGCCGTAGTGGTCATAATGGAGGTGCTGTGGTAAAATGAAAAAGTTTTTTGCGGCGGCGCTGTGCATTGCCCTTTTTGCGGCGTGCTTCGTTCCCTTTGGCGTCAGCGCCGAAACTTCCCCAACAGAGGACTACAAGCAGACGGAACAGTATCTGTTTTTAAGCGACTTTCTGATAAACAACCCCGTGCGCAGCAGCGCCGAGCAGGAAAAAGCGGCGGCGGAATACCTTGCCGATAAGTTTGACCAAGCTCTTGAACAAAGCGGCAGACCGGCAAACTCCGAAATTCTGCCCTATCCCCGCAGGGAAACGCATCCCTACGGCTACTCCGTGCAGGTAACGCTGCAAGCGCAAGAGAGCACCGACAAGCAGGTGATAATAGGCGCCCACCTCGACAGCACCGGCGAGGGTGCCAACGATAACGCCGCCGGCGTTACGGCGCTGTACTTCATTTTGCAGCGGTTAGCAGCCGCCCAACTGCCCGTAAACGTGGTGGTAGTGGCTTTCGGCGGCGAAGAGGACGGGCTGGAAGGCTCCTACGACTACGTTCAGAATATGTCCGCCCAAAAGGTTGCCGACACGCTGGTAATGTTCAATTTGGACGCCATTGCCGGCGGAGATAACCTGTACGTGGCGTGCGAAAACAAAAAGACGGATCTCGCCTCGCTTATTGTAAGCAACGGCGTAAACGTTTCCGAAAAGCCCTATGCCGTGGGCACCTATCCCATAGATATGTTCGGCTACGGCTACTACGAAAGAGTGCAGGCGTCCGACCACACTCCTTTCAGGACGTACGGCATACCTACCGCAAGCATTTTCTCCGGCACCTTTTCGGTAGCGGTGTGGGACTACGCCGAAAGCGCAAACCAAAACCTCAACACCATGAACACCAACGCCGACACGCTGCAAAACCTCGACACCTATGCGGGGGCGCAGACGGTGGACAGGATAAACGCCGTGACGGAAACGGTGTGTTCCACCATATTGGACGATTCCTTCGTCGCCGTTGCGGAAAACGCGGTAAATCAGCTGGTGGACAGCAACCTGTTTTTCAACGTGCTGTGGCCTAAACTCGCCGTATTGGGACTTGCCCTCGTAGTGGCGGTGTTTGTGCTGCTTCACTACCGCAAGCTGCAAAAGCGTTCCATCATGGGCACGGCGTCGGTAAAAAGCGACAAGGTGTTCACCTCGCCCGACGCGGAGGAAATATTCAGCTTCGACGACAAAAAGGACGACGGAACG
>DVOC01000002.1 GCA_018713905.1 Candidatus Fimimonas merdipullorum | reverse complement strand
GCCCCAACTATTCCTCCGACGACGAGGAGCCGGACTACTATGCCCGTTGCGGCAGGGAGATATTCCTCACGGGGCAGACGGAGCACAAAATGCGCCTCGGCATATTGGATGAAAAACAGGGCAATGCGCTTATACAGCAACTGTCCCAAAAAACCGCAGGACACCTTGACGACTATCTTGCCCGCCGAAAAACAAATTTGAGTCTGCTGGTAAAAACGGCACAACTTTTGGGGGACGTTATCGATTTTTTGGTACTTCCGTTAGACGATTCGGCGCAGTACGGCTATACGGCGACAGACAAGGAAAGGCTTGCCGACGCCCTTGCGACAATGGGCAAGCGGGTGCCGAGCTATCCCGGCGCAGACGAGGTGGGCATGACGCTTACCTGCCGTGCGGTGTGCGACTATTACAAGGTCACGCCCAAAATAAACTGCGTTTTTCCCAAAATCGAGTGTCGCGAGGTGGTGCCGCTGTACGAGGACAGGGCGGTGGGGCTGACGCTTGCCGAACAGCTTTCCGCCGCGGGCTGCGCCAAGTCGGAAAAGGGCGACGTAAATTTGTTTTTGAACTATCCCACCTGTCAGCCGGTGGAAGCGTGGCAACAGCCCTCGGCAGGGTATGCCGAAAGGGATATTCCCAATTTCGCCCGACAGATAGCCGGCTCCGTTTCAAGCGGCAAGGTTACGGCACTTGCCGACTGCGCCTACTGCAACGGCGGCGACGCACAGCTGCTTAAAGAGGTGGCGAAGCATACGGATCTTCTGCGCCTTGCCTATGCGGGGTGGAACACTTCCTCCAACACTTTGGGCACGGTGATATGCCAAAGCGTATTTGCGCTGCTGTTCGGGCTGAACGAAAAATTTACGGCGGAACGGTACTACGAGGACGCAGGCTACTGCGGCGCAGTGCGCCAAAGCGTTACGGAAAGTTTTCCGCCGCACGGCAGATACAACTATTTCAATGCAGGCGCCGAAAACGGTCGCGTGGCGCACGTGGTCAAAGAGCAGCTGCAAAAGTACGTAAGCGCCAATTTCCCGCAGGTTGCGGCAAAGTACGTCATAGACAGGTGCCGTCTGCCTTGGAAGCGTATGTTCGAAGTGGATCTGACGGTAAAATGCGTAAAACGATAATTATCATCATAATAGCGCTGGTGCTTACCTGCGCGCCGGGAGTAACTATGCAAAAGCAAGTCAATGCACAGCAGACCGCCAAAACCGTGCAGGCAAGAGGGGTTTGGCACCGTCCCAACGTTTCCGGAGAGGAAACCACCCTCAAAGGTGTGTGCTCGGTGCTGGACGAGTTTGCCGAGGCGGGCGTCAACATGGTGTTTGTGGAAACCTTTTTCCACGGAATGACGGTGTACAAAACCAATCTCATTCAGTACTACAAAGGGTTTGAGAAGTACGACTACGGCGAGTATCCCGACTATCTCACGGCGTTTGTTGCCGAGGCGAAAAAGCGTGGCATACAGGTTCACGCATGGGTGCAGGACTTTTATATAGGTATAAGCGAAGACATTCAGCTTGTCAAATATCATCCCGACTGGCTGCTGGTGGCGCAAGACGGCGGCATACGGCAGACGGAGGGCAAGGAATACGGCGGCTATATCTTTTTGGACCCCGCCAATCCCGAGGTCACGCAGTACCTCGTGGATTTCTACGACGACCTGCTCGCTCGCGTGCCGGACGTGGCGGGGCTTAATCTGGACTACATACGCTATCCCGTCACTTCCGTCGGGGACGACGCCGGCTTCACCTCCTGCGCCATGACGGAGTTTGCGCAGAAAAACGGTATTCCTCTGTCGGCGGCAAACAGCGTCGGCGACTTTATATCGGCGTTAAACGACGGGAACTTGCAGCAGAAGTGGGCGCAATACCGCACGGAAAAGGTCACCTCCTTTGTGGGCAGCGTGTTTGAAATGGTAAAGCAAAAGCACCCGCAGGCAATTCTTTCCACTGCAATTTTCCCCGATATGCAGGCTACGTTGCAAAGTAAAAAGCAGGATATATCCCGTTGGCTTTCCGAAGGCTGGCTGGACGTGGTGACGCCCATGGTGTACTACGAAAAGGCAAGTCAGGTGCAGAGCGCGGTGCAGCAGCTTATGCAGCTTTGCGGCGAATGTTATTGCTACACGGGGCTGTACGCCACCTATCACAGTCAATCTCCGCAGGATATGTGCGACCAGATAGTAGCCTCGCAAAATGCCGGCGCCGACGGCTTCGTGCTGTTCGATTCGGCAAAAACCTTTTTCCAAAACGCCGACGACTACGCTTCCGTACTGCAAAATATGCCAAAAGGCGCGGTGCCTCACGCATTGACAAAGCAGGACGTAAGCGATGTTCTTGACGGCGTAGTGCAGGCTGCGGCGGGCAACGACGCGCAGCAGATACAGGCGTTTGGCGGCGAAATAGAGGGTATAAAGGCGCTGGATACCGTCGAAGAGATGTGTTCCCGACTGCAGCTGCTGTACAAATACAATCTGCCGCAGTTTCTGGACGACTGCACGGAGGCAGAACGGGCGCTTGCGCCGTTGGTAAGGGCGCTGGAAGTGGGAAAAATACGCAGCGAGATAAAGGGCGCGGCGCAGCAGCCGGACGAACCAGATCCGCCGGACGATCCGAGTGACACGGGCGGCGAAGGGGGAGATGACGGCACGCAGCAGGAGAAGCCCAAACGGGACGACAAGGATTGGATAATAATTGCGGCGGCGGCTGCCGTCGGCATAGCGGTAGGTGCCATAGCCACCTATGCGGCAAATAAAAAGAGGTAGATATGACGGCAACGGCAAGAAAAATCACCATTATCGTATGCGCGGCGCTGTGCGTGTGCCTGTGTCTTACGGCGGCGCATATTACGGCATTTGCCGACGGCGAATACACCCGCGACGTCACGGTGAGGGACGTTACGGTAACTTCGGGGCAAAACAGCGTATCCGTTTACACCGATCCGGTAGACTACTACGAGGAGGCGTCGCAGGGGTATCTTACCAACTACGAAATACGTCTGCGCACGGTAAACGAAACCGATTCGGTAATGTACACGCCGCTGTACCCCAATACCACCACGGGCAGAAAAGGCAACGTGACGGAATACGTCTGTCAGCCGCAGGGGGCAAACTACGTGGTCACGGAGATAAACTCCGCAGGGGACGGCAGCACCTATATTCCCGTAGGCGGCTTTGTGCTTTCCCTCAACAACGACAGTCACCCGAATTTTGCCAAGGTGGGCGACGTAGTCGGTTTTGACGACAGCAGAGTGAAAATTGCCACCAAGGCGGTGGAATCGGACACAAAGCGCGTGGTGGTGGACAACACCAATACCACCCGTTCGGGGCCCATGGTGGTGTACTACGACTATCAGTTCGGGGCAAAGACGGGCACCAACGTTTTCGGTACGGAAGTCACCTGTCAATACGACTTCGACCTTAACACCTTCGTCGTCACCTCCTTCCGCAACTTCGGTATGGGGGACGATTCCGGCTCCGACATTCCCGACAACAGCTTTGTGCTTTCCGCCTATGGCGAAGGGTACAGGCAGCTGCTTGTCAGAGGGCAGCTGTTCAACGAGGGCGACCACGTAAAGATGGTGGGCTTCGACTTTATACGCTTCGGCGGCACGGTGGTGGGCGAATACGATTTTATCAACCCCACTCTGGAAGAAAACCCCGCCGGTTGGGAAACGGCTACCACCCCCTTCCCCGCCTACCGCGGCACCAATCAGACCATAATATACCGCGACGGCTGGGACTATAACGGCGCGGCGGGCACCGGCACAAATATTTACGGCTACGAAGCGGCGGTGGACGCCAACGGCGTGGTAGTGGAGCTTAACGTAAACGTTTCCGCCATTCCCGAAGGGGGCTACGTCATTTCGGGACACGGCACGGGCAGAGATTTCATCCGCTCTAACGTGGTGCTGGGCGCCACCGTGGTGGTGGACGAGGAAACCAAGACCTATTCCGTATCCACAACGCTCAACAGCTACTACGAAAACCTTGTCACAAGCGTAAACAGCGCGGTAAACACGGCGCAGACAAGAATAAATCAGCTGTACGACGTGGACAGGCAATACCTCGAACAGTGCATGGCGCAGGTGGACGAGCTGCTTGTTTCCCTCGAACAGGTCAAAACGGACATAGAGCAGGCTCTGGAGCAGGAAGGGCTTACGCAGGAAGAACGGCTCAGCCTGATGATGCAGTACAACGACAGTCAGCTGGAAATAGAGCGGCTGCGTCATCAGATAATCGTTTCCTCGGCGGAAAGCCTGCCGGTATCTTCCCGCGCGGTGTGGCACCGCCCCACGGAAATCACGTGGGCGCAGCTGGAAGAAAATATCTCCACCTATCGCGAGGTGGGCATAAACCTCGTGTTCGTGGAAACGCTGTACAACGGCTATTCCACCTTCCGCACCGACGTTGCCGACTTCCCCTACAACTCCAAACTGGGCGAAAGCTACACCGATTCCTCTACGGGCACCGTCTACGACGACTACCTTTCGGCATTCGTCGCATGCTGCGATAAGTACGGCATAGAGGTGCACGCTTGGGTGGAAAACTTCTACGTGGGCACGCAGCAGGACGTTCCCGTGCTGCAAAATCACCCCGACTGGCTGCTGTACAACGACGACGGCAGCATAATACAGCGCAACGAGGGCGGGCTGTACATATTTATCGATCCCGCCAATACCGAGGTGCAGGACACCCTCATAAACTACTATCTCGACCTGTTCGACAAGGTTCCCGCAGTCAAGGGGCTGAATCTCGACTATATCCGCTATCCCGTTTCCGACCAAGCGGAGGACACCGGCTACACAATGGCGGCGATGAAGGGCTTTTACGAGCAGAAGGGACTGACCTTCTCCGACGCGCAGCTTGCCGACAGAAACAAAATGGCAAACAAATTCCGCCAGCTTTTCGACGTGAACTATCTGCCCGGCGGACAAAAGGAAGCGGAGGAAAACTACTCGCAGTGGGTGCAGTACAGAATGAACGTCGTCACAAACTTCGTGCGCAGAATAAAGCAGGAAGTCAAGGACGAAAAGGGCATAATGCTTTCAACGGCGGTGTTTGCCTCCCTCACGGAATCGCGGGACGACAAAAAGCAGGACTGGCCCACGTGGCTCACCAACGGCTGGATAGATATCGCCACTCCCATGGCGTACTATAACGACGCCGCCGACGTGCAGCTGCGCGTAAGCGAAATGATAATGCTGGCAGGCAACAACTGCTACTACTATGCGGGGCTTGCCACCTCGTACAGCGGACTGCCCGCATGGCAGAACAAGGAACATATCGAGGCTTCCTACAACGCGGGGGCGCAGGGCTACGTAATATTCTGCTCCACGCAGATAATAGGGCACGAGGACGTGCAAAACGCCCTTAAATCGGGCGTAAACGCCAAGCAGGGAGTTTCTCCCCATGCGGCGGTAAAGGACGTGGTAAAGGCGTATGCCGACGACCTGTACGACAAGGCGCAAAGGCTGTATATACCCGCAGGCGGCATGACGCAGCAGCAGGCGGAAGAGCTTAAAAACGCTTTGCAGGAGATAGTAAATATGCCCGCTACCGACGCCGTGGAAATATACAAGGTGCTTGTGGCGGTAGAAAGGGTGCAGGACGACCTCTCCGACTACGCCAAGGGGTATTCCCGTCAGCGTATCAACGAAAAGCTGAACGACCTTGCGGACATTCTGGACACCAAAATATCCCGTCAGCTTATTGCCGACGGCGATTGGGATCCCGAAGAGGACAACAGACGTCCCACCGTCACGGAAGACGGCATTATTGCTCCTCCGCCCATTCAGCCGGAGGAACCGGTAAATCCCGATCCCGAACTGCCGGACGACAAGCCGCAGCCGGTGCAGGGCTTAAAGCCCGTGCATATCGTGCTGATAGTCGTAGGCGCGGTGGTATTTGTCGGCGGCGCAGTTGCGGCGATAGTGCTGCTGCGCAGGCGCAAAAGATAATCATTGTATTTGCCGCCTCGTCGCCGCAAAGGGTAGCGCCTCGGCGCACGGCGGACGTAAAAGGTAATCACAGATGCGCAGGCATCTGAAATAAAAATACGGAGGTTAACTATGAAAAAGGCAAGACTTATTGCAATCGTGCTTCTGGCATTGGTAATGGTTTTGGCGCTTGGGCTTACGGCAGCCTGCGAAAAACACGAATGTCAGCACGTTTGCCCCACGTGCGGAAAGTGCACAAGCGATTGCACCGATCCCGTATGTGCCGACAAATGCCCGGGACACGAACCGGAGCATGAGCAGCCGACTATAACGGTCAATCCCGCCGCGGTGGAAATTTACGCCGGCGACGAGATAGACCTTATGTTCGGCGTAACGGCAAAGGACGAAAACGGACAAGCCGTCACCGTCATAATTTCCGATGACGACGACTTTGACGCAGACGTCGAAGGCACCTATACCATCACCTATTCCGCTACCGACGCCAACGGACTTACGGCTACGGCTACGCGCACGGTGACGGTGAATAAAGCGCTTTCGGCGCTCAACCTCGAGGTGCAGCTCAACCGTCTGGGCGAAAGCAAGTGGCAGGGCAACGTCATAAGCTTTGCCAACCGTCTGTACGTCGAGATATCCGCCGACACCACGGTGGACACTGCGGAAAGCGGCGTATGGAAAAACGTTTCCGACGTAGAGGTCACGCTGAGCGTTGGGGGGGGGTACGGTGTTTCTGCGATACTTGACGCCAACGGCGTAGTACTGGAAGGCAGAGACGGTGCAAACGGCAGACTTATGAACGCCGATAATCCCGACAGAGCGTCCGGCCCCGCCGAGATAACGATAGACGGAGAAAGCAAACCTGTTCTGGAAGTTTTCGCACAGCAGATGGTAATTCCCGCAGGCGGCTACGCCGTGGTAATTCAGGCTGGATATGCCGGCACCGGCGGCCCTGACTACGACGGCAGAGGCTTTATGAACTGGAACGTCATCTACGCTTACGGCAACGTGGTGCGCCTTGTATGGGCGGACAGCGGCGAAGCGCTTACTCCCTACGTGGATCAGGGCCCCGTCATCAGCGGACACACCACGGTAGTGCTGGCAACGGCGGGGGACGCAGACTTCCTGCTTGACGAGGCTGTGCTGGCGGGCGTCACCGCAAAGGACGACAACGGCACCTTTACTCCCGACGACGACGTTACAGACGTTGCAGTCACCATAAAGGATACCGGCGGCTTCGACATCAACACGGCGGGCGACTACACCGTAACTCTTTCCGCCACCGACGAACAGGGCAACGAAACGACGGCTACGCGTATAGTACGCGTGACCTCCAACGTGGCTACGGTGACGATAGGTGCAAACGCCCTCACCGTTCAGCCCGATCAGGTGGCTGTCGATCTCGATCTGACCACGGTAGGCAACTACCTGTTCATTCTCTACACTCCCGAATACACCGGCGAGATAGGCTTCAGCAACGGCTACGGCGAAGCCTTCGTACTCAACCGTTTCGGTGAAGTGGTGCGTATCTACGACGGCGCCAACGCCAAGTACTACGATGCGGGTGCAACCGCAGGCATACAGGACGCCAACAAGTGCACGGCGGCGGGCTACGCTATGGAAGCCTTCGAGTCCCGTCAGGAGGGCGAATACGTGCTTATTGCGCCCAACTCCTCTGCGGCAAACAGCACTTCCCGTCAGTTCCTGCTTAGCAACCGCACCATAGGCGCAAAGATGTCGCTGCCCGGAGTCACCTTCGAGGACAAGAGCTACACCCTTGCGGTAAACGGCAAGCAGCTTACCGTTGCGGAAGACAAGTTTATCTTCAATGCCGAAGTGACGGCGGCTACCGCTCCTCAATACGGCATGATAGCGTACAACAAAAACTACACCGGCACCTTTGCCACCAACAGCTACGGCGCGGCGATAGTTATCGACCAATACGGCACCCTCATCAAGGTGTACGACGGCGCCAACCTCGGCTTCTACGATGAAAACGGCAAGGCGGCGTCTGTACATTTCACCACCTCAAACTACGCCACGGTAGCCTTCGAGGAACTGGGAGGAGGCGAACTGCTCCTCATCTTCCCCAACGACGGCGGTTCTAACGAAACCCGCGGCTTTGCGCTGGGACTGCGCACCGACGGCTCTATCGGACAAAAGGTGACGTTGACCGACTTTGCCTTTGCCACCGAGCCTACCGACGACAAGACCATCGCCGTCGCAGACAGAGTGTTTGTTGCGGCGGAAGGCAAGTGGGCGTATAACGACGATACGGTGACGGCGGCAAATGCGGCGCAGTATCAGATGGTTATTTACGACACCACCTACGACGGCACCGTCGCTCTCAACGGCTACGGCGCGGCGCTGGTAGTAGACAGATTCGGCGTACTTAAAGAGATCTACGACGGCGCAAACGTCGGACACTACACGGTGGACGGCAAGTCTGCTTCCGTAACCTTCACTGCGGATAACTACGCCACGATAGCCTTCGACGAGCTGGAAGACGGCGAACTGCTGATAATCTTCCCCAACGACGGAGGCAGCAATGCGGCGCGCACGTGGGCATTGAGCCTTCGCGGCGTAAACGACACAAAAGCCTACTGCGGCGAAAGCGTCGAGCTTACCGGCTTCACCTTCGAAAAGGTTGTAGCAAGCGTCACCGTGGGCGAAGCGACCTTGGAGATAGATCCCGAAAAGGTGGCTGTAAACGTTACCACCGCCGACGTTAGCGACTACGATATGTATCTGTTCACCACCGACTTTGCCGGCACCGTCAACTTTACCAACGGCTGGGGCATCGCCATAGTGATGAACGCAGAAAACGAGATAGTGCGCGTGTATAACGGCGCTGACGGCAAGTACTACGACTCCGACACTCCCGACGGCACGCAGGCAAACGCCACCTACCTTGCCGACGCCTTGGCTTCCCTCAAAAACAAGGAATGGATGCTGGTGGGCGCAAACAACCCCGCCAATCAGGCTCCCCGCGACTTCTTGCGCAACAACGTAAAGGCGGTGGGCGCAACGGTCACCATGCCGGAGGACGTGCAGTTCACCTTGGCGGACAAGGCTATGGTAACGGTGAAGATAAACGACAAGGCTTTCTACTCCGCCAACGTGGCGGTAAACGCCGAGGTTACCAACGTTGCCAACTACGACTTTATTGTGTACAGCTACGGTCACGACGGCATAATCCTTTCCAACGGCCATGCGGAAGTGTTCGTATTCAACGCCGAAGGTAAAGTGGTGCGTATCTACGACGGTGCAAACGGCAAGTACTACGACGCCGACAACACCGCAGGCATCGCCAACTCGTCAGAAGGCGCAGATCCGTACTACGACTTGAACACCGTTTCTCTGGACGCGTTTCTGGCATTGCAGCCGGGCGAAACCATGATAGTGGGGCCTTACGGCGGCTTGGACAGCAACCGTGCCCGCGCCTTCTTGGTAGGCAACCGCGTGTACAACGCCACCCTGACGCTTAGCGGCGTCACGGTAACTCCCGAAACGGAAGAAGTGACCTATGCCACGATAACGGTGAGCGGCAAAACCTACTACCAGACGGTTGACGGCATTGCAAATAACGCCGACTACGAAGGTACACCCGCATTCGCCGTCTACGACTACGGCTACACCGGCGAAAGGTACACCGGCGGCTACGGCGTGGCGTTCATAATAGACAAAGCCACCGGCAAAACGGTAAAGATCTACGACGGCGCCAGCGGCAAATATTGGGACGCAGACAACAACGGCGTTGTCGGCATATGCACGGCGGCAGGTTACGCCGACGAGGCGTTCAACGCCTTGGAGGAAGGTCAGTACGTGCTCATCGCTCCTAACGGCGGTTCCGCAGGCAACACCGCAAGGGGCTTGCTGTACGGCAGCCGCGCAGTAGGGGTAGATGTAGTTGTGACCATTCCCGAAGCGACGGAACCTGTTCCTCAAGCATAATAAGCCTCTCATGCACGCAGTTTGGCGTGTAACCTCCTCCAAACCTCGGCGGCAATTCGCCGCCGAGGGGATAGGGGAAAGAATCTTGCACAAACCACGGCGCGCCGCACGCCCTAACGCGGCAAACTTACGGCAATGAAAAAACTTCTTGTAATAGTATCCATAGCGCTTGCGGCGGCATTACTGCTGCCCGTTGCCGCATTGGCTTTTTCGGCGGATGTATTGGATAACCCCACCTACGACTACACGCAAAACGGCTTTATCTACAAGGAGGCGTCGGCAAACGTAAACGGCGCGCAAAAGCTGTTTTATGCCGAATACAACTCCACGCAGACGGACTCAGAGTACGAATGGGTGATACACAGCATACGCAACGGCACGCAGACTACCCGTTCCACCGTCATGCAGATAGCAAACGACTACGAAAACACTACGGGGCGCAAGGTTATGTTTGCCGCCAACGGCGACTACTTCGACAACACAGGCGCCAATATGGAATCTTACGTAAACAACGGCATCGTGATAAGCAAAGGTTCCTTCATCACCAAGCATTGCATAGGATTCGACAACAACGGAAAGGTTGCCCTCGGCAGAATGACGGAGGTGGAAAAACGCCTTGTCGTGTACGTTGACGGACAGCCGCACTTCTTTGAAATAGATAAGTTCAACCAACAGCCTGCGGAGGGGGAAATTGCCGTCTACGACAAGGCGGGCAGCTACACCGTTACCGATGCGGGCGTACTGACGGTAAAAACGGACAGCGTCAACATGTCCATGTACCCCGTGTTCGGCACCGACTACACCATGACGGCGACGGGCGTTCAGCAGGAAAAATCCTTCCGCTTAAATAGCGGTCAGTTTGCCGTGGTGTACACCTCCACGCACAACGACCTGCTTTCCACTCACGCCTACGGCGAGGAAGTCAGCCTTGTGGAAATTCCCGCCGGCGATTTTCTGGGGTGCACGTGGGTGCTGGGCGGCTACGATATGCTGGTAAACAACTTTACCGTAAACACCGACTGTCACGACGACAACGACGGCGACGGCGCCGCGCCCCGCACGCTGATAGGCATAAAAGAGGACGGAACCACCTTCGTGTGCGTGCTGGACGGTCGTCAGGGCAGCTACGCCAAGGGCGTCACCGTCGAGCAGGAAGCGCAGCTTGCAGGCGTTTTGGGGGCGAAATACGCCCTCGAACTGGACGGCGGAGGCAGTTCCACGGCGATAGTGCGCATAGACGACGTGCTGACGCTGCGCAATAAGCCTTCCGACCGCAGTATGCGCGCCGTTTCCAACGCCATATTGCTGGTGGAAAAGGAACAGCAGTCCGTCACGCCCGACCCCGACAACCCCAACGAGCCCGATCCCGACGAGCCAAGTGAGCCGCAGCAGCCTGCCGATCCTTCCATTCCCACAGGTGATATCATTGCCATTGCGGTATGCGCCGTGGTGGTGATAGCCTGCACGACGGTGGCGATAGTGCTCATTCGCAAAAAACGCTGAGGGCGCATAACGCCGACGCCTGACGGGCACAGGGGCGGTGTGCCGCCAATGCAAAAGCGACTCAGGCGGCTCGTATTCAAAGTGGCGTTAGCGTAAGGGAACACAAGCTCGTTTGAAAACGCGCGTCACCACTAAGCAAAAAAACGAAAACTCTGTTTTTCGGCAAATTGCCGCAGCAGAG
>DVOC01000018.1 GCA_018713905.1 Candidatus Fimimonas merdipullorum | reverse complement strand
CAAGTTCGCCGCGATTCGGTAATTATAAAGGGACAATGCAAAATGTGTGTATTTATGCTTATATGTAACACATAGAATTAATTTACAAACGCACAAAAAAGGTCGGGTAACCCCGACCTTTTTGTGCGTTTTTGGGCAACGCCAACCCTGCTGAATGCTGCAAAGATCACTTCTTTTCGTAGTCCTTGCAATAGTGTGCGGTGGCGCAGTCGTCGGTGGGAGTCACCGTTATCTGCGCAAGCTTGCAGCAGCCGTTGCTTTTGTTGTGGTGTTTGCATGCGCAAACGTCGCACATAATGGTCTGTTGGTTTTTCATCGTTACCTCCTTGCCCATATTGTTGACGGCTTTTTTCCTTTTGATACCTCTTGACGTCGGCGCGTTGCTTTGCCGTCAAGCTGCGACGCATGGCGACGGGGAACAGGACTTTTCGCCTGCCGCAAGCGAACGCCCTCTTCGCGTTTTCCGCCGTACGTCGTCCCAATAACGGGGCAAAGTTGCCCGTGCAGGTATCCCCGTTCCCGTTGCATTGCCTTTCGGTATTGACTTATTTTCCCCGTTGTTGTATAATGTTTTACGAACAAAACAAAGGGCGGTTTCGCCTTGGAGGAAAAAATGAAGGTTCTTCTTTTACAGGACGTAAAGGGGCAGGGCAAAAAAGGCGATATAGTAAACGTGTCCGACGGCTACGCCAACAATTTTCTGCTCAAAAAGGGCTTGGCAACTGTTGCCACGGCAGACACGCTGAACAGCGTCGCCATTCACAAACAGGCTGTCGCCAAACAAAAGGAAGCGGAAAGACAGCAGGCGCTGGAAGACGCCAAAAAGCTCAAGGGGCAGGAAGTGCACCTTTCGGCGGCAAAGGGGGCAAACGGCAAAATGTTCGGCAGCATAACCAACAAGGAAATTGCCGAGCAGCTTTGCAAAATGGGCTTTGCCGTAGACAAAAAACAGGTGGTATTGAAAGCCCCCATCAAGACGGCGGGCAGATACCCCGTCAACGTAAAAATGTATGCCGAAGTGGCTGTTTCCGTCACGGTGGTGGTAGACTGACCGTCAAACGCCTTGCAAGCTTGCGCAAGGCGTTTTTTTTGCGCCTGTGCGCATTGTTGGGGCGGCTGCGTTGTTGCAACGTGGCTTGCCCTCGCCCGCCCGTGTCGCGGCGGTTTTTGTTTTTTTCGTAGCTGTCGCCGCTTGCGAAACCGCTGTGTCATTCACACCGTTGCATAATTTTGCCATTTAGGTCGTGAGCAATGCCTTTCGCCCGTTGCCCTTTGTGCTGCGGCAAACGTTTTGTTTGACGCTATTTTCCTCATTACTTTTAATACAATCTTTTCAACACCCTCTTTGCATTGTTGTCCCCACAAAACCGATTTGCCTTATGTGGTTCGTCAAGCCCTTCGATTTGCCCTGCAACATCGTCTTGTTTTTTTCAATATTCTTCTTCCTCTTTCTGCAATTCTCCCGTCGCCTTTTCGTCCGTTTTGCAATGTTTTTTGCCTGTGCTCGCCGCGTTTTCAACAGCGGTGTTTTGCTATTTTTGACTTTTTGTTTAGCAAAATTAAAAAAAGTTTAGAAATATTAACTAAAACGTTTGACATTGCTTAATTGCCGTTATATACTGTAACCAAGTTGCCCAAGGCAAACAAATTTATTTTAGGTATATGAGCGCCGTCGAGCGCCCGTCGTGAAATGCGGCAGTACGTTAAAATATTTTCCTGTTTGTCGGTGGGCGTTTTTTATTGCGAGGAATGGCGAAAAATGGTGGAAATAGGCAAAAAAATAAAGCAGCACCGATTACAACTGGATCTGACTCAGGAGGAGCTGGCGCAGCGCACGGAACTGACCAAGGGATACATTTCCCAGTTGGAAAACGACCTGTGTTCCCCCTCTATAGCGACGCTTGAAGACATTCTGCACGTGTTGGGCGTTTCCTTGCAGGAATTTTTTTCCGAACCCAAGCACGAGCAGGTGGTGTTTACGCCGCAGGATTTTTTCCTTTCAAAAAACGGCGACGGCACAAACACGTGGCTCATTCCCAATTCGCAGGTAAAGCAAATGGAGCCGATAATTCTCACCCTGCCGCAGGGCGGGCAATGCGAGGAGCGGCTGCCCTTCGAGGGAGAGGAAGTGGGCTACGTGCTGCAAGGCAAAGCGGAGATAGTCACCCTGCGCGAAAAGTTTACGGCAAACGCCGGCGACGCATTTTCCATAGAGGGCAAAAAGCAGCATTTCATACGCAACGCCGGCAAGGGCGAATGTAAGATATTGTGGGTAACAACCCCGTCAAATTTTTAGGGAGGTCGGGCAAAAATGGACGACAAAATAATTGAAATCAAAAACGTGTACAAATCCTACGACGACAAGCCGGTGGTAAAAAACGTTTCTCTTTCCATACGCAGGGGAGAATTCGTAACGCTTTTGGGCCCCTCCGGCTGCGGCAAGACCACGACGCTCAGAATGATCGCGGGGTTCGAGCAGCCCACCGAGGGCAGGATATTTTTCAACGGGCAGGACATAACCGATCTTCCTCCCCACAAGCGCAACATAAACACGGTGTTTCAAAAGTATGCGCTTTTCCCTCACCTTTCCGTTTTCGGCAACATCGCCTTCGGGCTGAAGCTCAAAGTGGTGCCCGACGGGGCGCCCTACGTGGACAAAAAGGGCAACGAGGTGCAAAAAATGCGCCGTCTTACCAAAAAGGAAATTGCCGACAAGGTCAATTCCGCCCTTAAAATGGTAGACCTCGAGGACTACGGACACCGCTCCGTCAACTCTCTTTCCGGCGGACAGCAGCAGCGCGTAGCCATTGCCCGTGCGCTGGTAAACGAGCCGCAGGTGCTGTTGTTGGACGAGCCTTTGGGGGCGTTGGATCTCAAAATGCGCAAGGACATGCAGCTGGAGCTTATGTCCATGCACAAAAAGCTGGGCATAACCTTTGTGTACGTCACCCACGATCAGGAAGAGGCGCTTACCATGTCCGATACCATCGTGGTTATGAAAGACGGCGTAATTCAGCAGATAGGCACCCCCTCCAAGGTGTACGACGAGCCGGCAAACGCCTTCGTTGCCGACTTCATCGGGGAAAGCAACATATTCTCCGGCACCATGGTCAAGGACTGCTGCGTGGAAATTTCCGGCAATACCTTCCAATGCGTGGACAAGGGCTTCAAACGCAACGAGCCTATCGACGTGATAATACGTCCCGAGGACATAAAAATAGTGGACGTAGAGGACAAAAAGTGTCTGCTGAAAGCCGAGGTGCTCTCCTGCGTGTTCAAGGGAGATCACTATCAGGTGACGGCGCTCACCTACGGCGAGGAAGAGCGTAACGAGATAATAATCCACGACAACGTCAAGGTGGAAACGGGCGATACCATAGGTCTTTACGTCAAGCCCTTCGACTTCCACATAATGCACAAGTCCCGTTTGATTAACACCGTCGAGGGCGTCATCTACGAGCAGGGCGTGGTGGAGTTTTGCGAGGGACGTTTCCCCTGCAACAGCACTTTGCCCGAAGGCACCAACGTTAAGGTGTCCATCGACTTCGACGACGTGGAGCTTACCGACGACGAGGAAGACGGCGTTATCGGCGCCACCGTCATTTCCTCTATCTACAAGGGCAGCTATTGGCAGTACATAGTGCGCACCGACGACTACTACGATTTCTTTGTAGACACCGAATACGAGTGGCTTACCAACGACAGAGTGGGCATAAAGGTTGCCCCCGACAAACTGATAGTGGAGGCGGCAGATGAAAAGCAAGACAATTAAAATGCATTTTTCCCGCAAGGTGTTCGCCTACCCCTACATGGCGTTTCTGCTGGTGTTTGTGGTAACTCCCCTTGTGCTGATACTCATCAACGCTTTTGTGGCGGACGGCAAGCTGACGTTCCAGAACTTTGTGGATTTCTTTGCCGACAGCGGCAGTCTGACGGTGCTGGGCAACTCCCTCATAATAGGGCTTGTCACCACCGTGATATGTCTTGCCATAGGCTATCCCGTGGCGTACATATTGGCAAAGTACCATGCCGGCAACAAGGTATTCGTGCTGCTGTTCATTTTGCCCATGTGGGTAAACTTCCTCATTCGCACGCTGTCGTTAAAGTCCATTTTCCTTTCGCTGGACGTGCCTCTGGGGATGGGCACGGTGGTGTTCGGCATGGTGTACAACTATCTGCCCTACATGATACTTCCCCTGCACACCACGCTGCTCTCCATCGACCACGGCTACGTCGAGGCGGCGGAGGACTTGGGCGCGGACAAGCTTACCGTGCTGCTCAAAACGGTGCTGCCCCTGTCCGTCCCCGGCATAATAAGCGGCGTAACCATGACCTTCATTCCGGCAATTTCCACTTTCGCCATTTCGGAGCTGCTTTCCAACAGGCAGATATACCTTTTCGGCGACAGTATCAACACCAAGTTCACCGTGGCGCAAAACTTCGGCGTGGGCAGCGTTATGAGCCTCGTCATGCTTGTGCTGGTGATAGTGGCTAACGTTTTGGTAAACGTTGTCAACAAAGAGGACAGCGTAAGGAGCACGTTATGAAAAATTCTTTCTGGAAAAAGTTTTTTGCCAACGGCTATCTTGCCGTGGTGCTGGCTGCGCTGTATCTGCCCATAGTGGTGATAATTGTTTTCAGCTTTGCCAACAACAGCAACTTTACCTTCGACAACGGCTTTTCCTTTGACGCCTACGTGTCCATTTTCAACGGTCCCAAATCGGCAAAGCTGCTTGCCGCCTTGGAAAACACCCTGATACTTGCCGCGTCGGCAAGCGTCATATCCACAATTTTGGGCACCTTCTCCACCATAGGCATATTCTATTTGGGAAAACGCGCCCAAAAGGTGACTCTTACCGTAAACCAATTGCCTATGATAAACAGCGAAATTGTCATGGCGGTGTCGCTGATGGTGTTTTTCTCCGCTTTCAGCTTCATCTTCCCGCAGGGGTGGACAAGGCTGATAATAGGGCACGTGTCCTTCTGCACCCCCTACGTGGTGCTGTCCATTTTGCCGCGGCTGCAAAAAATGGATCCCAACATGTACGAGGCGGCGCTGGATCTCGGCGCAAACCCGATGAGCGCCCTGTTCAGGGTGGTGGTGCCCTACCTTGCGCCCGGCATTGTTTCCGGCTTTGCAATGGCGTTCACCATATCGCTGGACGACTTCATCATAACGCAGCTCAACAAGGGAGAAACGGGCATAGAAACCCTTTCCACCTATATCTACGAGGACGCGCGCCTCAAAAACCTCGAGCCCTTCTGGTTTGCCGTGTTCTCTATTTTCTTCGTGGTGGTGCTGGCGCTTTTGCTGCTTATAAATATCAAACGCCAGCAGCGCAAGGAGGCGTAAAGTGAAAAAAAGTTTTGTTGTGATAGTGGCTGTAATGCTGCTTTGCGTGCTTGCGCTGTACGCCGCCTGCGAGCCCATTCAGGAAAACGTGGACGAATTGGTGGTGTACAACTGGGCGGACTATATCTACGACTACGAAGACGACTTCAAGGCGTACTACAAAAACCTTACGGGCAGGGACATCAAGGTGACCTACGTCACCTTCGATACCAACGAAACCATGCTCACCAAAATTCTTAACGGCGACAGCATAGTGGACGTGATGTGCCCCAGCGAATACGCCATTCAAAAGCTGCTGGAACAGGACATGCTGCTGGAAATGAACTATTTCGGCGAGGCGGAGGACTATATCGACACATCCTCCCTCAACGGCTACGTGCACAACAGCGGCAACGTGGACGCCCAATTCGTGCAGAAGATAGACGAAGTGTTCGGTAGCGTGCAGGTCAACGGCGCAGACGGCGCCAAGACGGTAAAAATGTCCGACTATTTCGTGCCCTATATGTACGGCACGCTGGGCATACTGTACAACAAGGTGTATTTTGAAGAACTGGGTATCTACGACAGGGAAACGCTCAACAAAGCCAACTGGGGCATTCTGTTCAACGACGACGGCAGCGGCAATATGCTTTCCGACGGGCTTACGGGCAGAATATATATGAAGGACAGCATTCGCGACAGCTACGCCGCAACGGTGTTTTATATGCTGGAAAGGGGCATGCTGGACGGGCTTACCGTCACCGATAAAAACAGCGCCAACTACGGCAAGCTTTATACCGAGCTCTCCATGGGGGACATGATAAACACCGTGGACGATCAGCTTATCGAGCTTTGCGGCGACGTGCTCAAAACGCAAAAGGATCAGCTTTACGGCTACGAAGTGGACTTCGGCAAAAACGAACTGATTCAGGGCATAGCCTACGTCGATCTGGCGTGGAGCGGCGACGCGCTGTACGCCGTGGAGGAAAGCTGGGACGACGACTATATCGATCCCATGCTGGAATACGACGAGGGGGAAAGCGGCGGCTACACGCTGGGCTACTACGTGCCTCACGACAGCGGCAACATCTGGTTTGACGGCTGGGTTATCCCCAAAACCTGTCCCGACAGCCACTTGCAGGCGGCAAAGATATTTATCAACTTTCTGAACGAGCTGTACGTTGCCGCCAACAATATGATGGAAATAGGCTACACGTCGGCGGTGGACGGCGAAAAGGTCAAAAACGACGCCGAGTGCCGCGAAATTCTGGCGCAGGGCTACTACGTGTACGGCGAAGATTGGGAAATCACCGACGAGGACGGCAACGTGCTTTCGCAGGAAGAGTGCGACTACGCAAGCTGGCAGGAGTTCGAGGATTACTTCTTCAACAACTTCGATCCCATCGACGACAGCAACTGGCGCTACCCGTTTGAAATAATGGCGGGCAACGAGTACAACCGAGGCATAGAGGAGCTGGGCGTAATGCGCGACTTCGGCGCCAACAACTACAAGGTGTCCACAATGTGGGAGGACGTGCGTTCTACCGGCATAACGGCGTGGGCGCTGCTGGGCTGGACGGTGCTTGCGGCGGCGGTGATAGTGGGCGTCACGGCGCTGGTGGTGTGGTTGCAGCGACGCAGTAAAATGCGCGTAATCGTCAAGCGCGCCGACGAATAGCGAGTTTTATCAAAGAATATTTTAGAACGACAAGCTGTTCTTTTGTCCGTTCCGAAACGGGACAAAAGACTTTGTGACAGCGGCGCAAAAATTTACGTGTAATCACACGGGCAAGCCGAAACTTTCGGCTTGCCCGTGCATTTGTAAAAATCTCAAACCGTACAAAATAAACAACAAAAAACAAAAATACTTTCAAAAAGTTGTATTAAAAACAGTTTTGTGGTAGAATAACTCTTGACCGAAACATGTTTTTTCGGCAAAAAACACTTTGGGAGAAAATCATGAAAAGAATCGGAGTTCTGACGAGCGGCGGCGATTCGCAGGGCATGAACGCTGCCGTATATGCAACGGTAAGATATGCCGTAGACCACGGCTTGGAAGTGTACGGCATAGACCTCGGCTACAAAGGTCTTATCGAGGGCAAGGTGCGCAAGCTTTCCGTCACCGACGTGGACGACGTGATACACCGCGGCGGCACCATTCTGCGCACTGCGCGCTGCGACGAGATGAAAACGCAGGAGGGGCAGCGCAAAGCCGTACAGACTCTTAAAGATAACGGCATCGACGGGCTTGTGGTAATAGGCGGCGACGGCAGCTTCAACGGCGCAAAGGCGCTTTCCACCGGCTTCGGAGTGCAGACGATGGGCATCCCCGGCACCATCGACAACGACCTTGCCTACACCGACTTCACGCTGGGCTTCGACACGGCGGTAAACGTGGTGATGAACACCATAAAAATGCTGCGCGACACCATGTCCTGCAACGACCGCTCCTGCATTGTGGAAGTGATGGGCAGAAACTGCGGCGACATTGCGCTGTACGCAGGCATTACCAGCGCCGCCGAAATGATACTGGTGCCGGAAATTCCCTTTACCGTGCAGCAGGTGGTGGACAGGATCAAAAACAACCTCGACCACGGCAAAATGGACAATATCATAGTACTTGCCGAAGGCGCAGGCAAGGCGGAAGACCTGCGCGCCGAGGTCAAAAAAGCCATTCCCGGCATAAACATTCGTTCTATGACGGTGGGGCACCTGCAAAGGGGCGGCGACGCCAGCTTTCAGGACAGGCTTTTGGGCGTAAGAATGGCGGCTCACGCCGTTCAGTGCCTGCTGGACGGCAAAACCAACCGCGTGGTGGGCGTAAGACACAACGTCATAATTGACGAAGACATCGTGGAAGCGCTTTCCGAACGCAAAAGCTTCAACAAAGAGCTGTACGCCCTTGCCGATCAGCTTGTGGAAACCTTCTGAACTGCTTTTACGGTGAGGCTGTCACCTTTGACGCACTTTGGGGTTATCTGCCGTTTGGGCGGCAACAGGTCAAAAAATGCCGTTGGCGCCACACACAAAATAATTGCAACAAAACAGGTAACGCTTCGGTGCGCTCCCTTTTTTGTTGCAAAAATCGAGATAGATTTTTTCAATGTGCAATTTTATTCTGACCGTATTCGTTTTTTTGTGACGCACGGCGGGGCAAACCTTATCTTTTGCGCTTTGCCGCGCAGCGACGGCTCATTTCTTCCGTCTGACGGTACAATTCCTCCGCTACGCGCAGTTTTTCTTCGTGCAGAGGTGCGTCTGCGTTCAGCGTCACTCTGTCCCCCACGATAATCTTTTTGCCCTTTTTGTCTATGTACAAGGGGTAAAACGCCAAATCTCTGCCCGTGCGGCGGCGGTAGTCTGCCGCCATTTCCACAAATCCCGTCTGGAATTTGTCCACCCCGCCTATTTTGTAAAATTCGCCTTTGGGGGGCTTTTCGGGGAAAACCAGAACGTTGTCCCCCGTGGTAAGCGCCTCCGCCGTCTGATTTTTCATCTCGGCAATTTTGTTCGGATCGGAGCGGTAGACGGGCAACGCCCTTGCGCAGTCAAGTATTTTCCATACTACCCCTGCAATCAGCGCAGGCAGCTTGCGGCGCAGCGGCTTTATCAGCCACTTGCGGGTGCTTACCTCCACGCCGGAGCGTAGCTGACGAGTCAGAGTGTGTTTGTCCGTCATCAGACTGTCCGTCCACGGGCGGAAAACAGCGGGGAATTTCACTTCCGTAATAAAGGGACCGTAAATCTCATAGTGGTTTGCCGTAAAGCAAACGGCGCTTTCGGTAACTTTTTCCAGCCCTACGGTTTTGCATGGCACAAAAAACGCCAAAAAATATTTCAGAAATATTGCAAGAGGATAGTTTTTGTGCGTCGCAAGACGCTGTTCAAGCTGTCTTTTGACGGCAGTCGTGTCCACGTCCTTGTTATGCGCAACGTCCAGCTTGTGCAGCGAAACGAAGTCAAGCGGCTGGCGCAGAGTAAGCAGCAACGCCACGGTGGACACAACGCAGCACAGTATCTTTACACACAGCAGCATGACGTTTGTGACCTGCGGCTTGCAGTATGCCGCAACGACCAGCAATGCGCCCGCCGCAGCCGAGGCGGACAACATTGCCATCCACAGCCGAGGCGCGTCGTTGCTTTTTTCCAGCAGTATGCAGGCGCGCCTTATCCTGCCGTTTTGTATTATGACCGCCGCGGCAAGACACCCCGCCGAAAGCACCGAAAGGCAAAATGCCGCCGGAAAGCTGGTGCGGGGAAGGCAGCATTGCGCCACCGTCGCCGCCCAGTACAGCAGATACATTGCCCCGCATTTTTTCGTCGTAAGCGCAACGGCGGCTACCGCGGCGCTGCACAGCAATGCAAGGGCGAAATAGCAGACAAAAAATATCCCTTCCTTCGCCTGAAAATATTGTGCGGCAAAACGGGCGTTATCGAAAAAGGCAACGACGGTAACCGCTGCGGCAATGCCCGTCAGGGAAAAGGTGTTGTGACAGGCGGGCAGAGAGGGGCGTTTTTTTGCGCACAGCAAAAATACAGGCAGCACGGCAATAAGCGCCGCCCAAAAATAGCCGCAAAGAGCAAGGCACGCCGAGGCGAAAACCGCCGCCTGCGTCAATATCCACATTATAACAGCCGTTGTCATTATATTCAATTATAACGGACAAACCGTCCGCTGTCAATGGGCAAAACGAAAGGGCTCAAAAAATTGCCTGTTATTGTGTTTTGTGCTAAAATGTCTTCAAGATGACCAAAAGGATAACGATTTGCCGCAAGCGGGATATTGCCGCCGCGGGACAATTTTACGACGAGGTGACGCGGTACCTCGACAGCACGATAAACTACCCCAAGTGGCGGCAGGGCAGCTATCCGTCGGAAAGCAGCGTATCGGAGGCGTACAACAAAGGCACGCAATATCTGTGCGTAGATAACGGACGTATCACGGGCGCCTTCGTGCTTAACGACGATCCGCAGGGCGACTACGCCTCCGCCAAATGGAGCAGACGCCTGCCCGAGGGGCAGTATGCCGTGTTGCACGCCTTTGCCGTTCATCCCGACTTTATGCACGGCGACACGGCGGCGTTTATGCTACAATGGGCAAAGGAAAGGGCGAAAAAAAGCGGTGCAAAGGGCATACGGCTGGACGTGGTGCCCACAAATTATCCCGCCCGCCGCTTTTACGAAAAGCACGGCTTTGCCTTTGTAGAGGAACGCGATCTGGGCAGAAGCTTCGACGATATCCCCACCTTCTGCCTTTACGAATACTATTTCGACAAGTAAACGCGCTTTTTGACGGGCGGGTTAAACGGCATACTTCCGCACTCTGCGCACGACAGCAAAGGTCAACGGAAAGTGAAATGTGCCAAGTCGCATTTTTCCGCGCGTCTTTGGGCGTAAAGGCCGAATACCGCACCCTACGGCGGCGCAATCAACTCTCTGCGCGCCTATCAAGTAGCCGCCCTTTGCACGGTATTCTTGCACGGGCGCAATACGCTTACACAGAGCGGAGTTTATACGGTCACGTCGGTGCAAAGACTGCCGTAACAGCGAAGAAATATCCGCAAAACTAAAATAATCGAGTCCGGCACGGCGCCGAACTCGGTGGCAAGCAAAAGCTTAATTAGAAATATTTGTCCGATTCCTGTGGTACGCCCCGCATTTTTGCGGAGCGTTTATTTTTGAAAAACGCAAACGTCGTGCGCCTTTATTCGGTTACGCTTTCACATCACAGCCAGCTGCACGCACACCAGCACCGCCAGAAAGCCGAAGTTTACTGCAAAGAAGGTAGCCATATATCTGCCGAAGCGTTCGGGGCAGCGTTTTTTGAATTCGTTAAGGGTGATAAGGCTTGCCAGCGACGCAATGGGCGTGCCCAGCCCGCCGATATTCACCGCCGCCAGCAAATTGGCGTAATCCGTCGTAAATCTGGAAAGCAGCACGGCGGTGGGTACGTTGGAAATTATCTGACAGCACCCCACGCCCACCAATAAAGGCGACTTTTCCACCAGACTGCGCAGGGCGGCGCTTACGGCGTCTATCCTTGCCAAGTTGCCCGAGAAGACGAAAAACGCCGCAAAGGTGATAAGCAGACCGTAATCCACTTTAAGCAGGCTTTTGCCGTCTAAAATCAGCAACGCAATCACGACGACAGCGGTGCACGCGTACCACGGCAGCACGTTGAACACAATAAGCAGCGACAGCACGAACAGCGCGGCATACAGGGCGGAGCGCCACGCACAAGGCGTTTCGTCCCGTGGCACCACAAGGGAAACGGCGTCCCCCTTCACGAATGCGCACACCCCCAAGATCAATGCCAACGCTACGGCGAAGGGCAGCGCCATCACCCGCATAAACTCCGCCATTTGCAGTCCGTAAAAGGAGTACAGATACAGGTTCTGCGGATTTCCGAAGGGGGTAAGCATGCCGCCGAGGTTGGCGGCGACGTTTTGCATGACGAAAACTATGGGCAGCTTGTCCCGTCTGCCGCAGCTGTCCAAAGCCACGTAACCGAGGGGCAGAAAGGTGATGAGCGCCATGTCGTTGGCAAGTATCATGGAGCCCACGTACGTGATAAGCACCAGCGCAAAAACCACTCTGCGCAAAGTGCCGAACGCCGAAACTATCCTTTTCGCCGCCCATTCGAAAAACCTTATGTTTTTGTAGGCGGAAACTACCGCCAGCGTACAAAACAGCGTGGCAAGCGTCTTTACGTCGAAATACGTGGCGTACTCGCCGTCGGGCGGTACGAAAACACACGTCACCGCCGCCAGCAAAAGCGCTGCCACGGGCATTATATGCCCCTTTATAAATCTTCCCGCCGCATTTACGCGCAATGTGGCGGCAGGCTTTTTTGCAATTACTTTCGTAGTCATAACCAACTTCTCAAACGTTCCATATTTTATTCCTTTTTTTATAATATGGCAACTGATTGAAAGCGGTTTTTTCAGTTATTTTTTCAAATTTTCAACGCAACGGAAAAGAGGTGTTTTTGTCTGCTATTTTGCAAACGGTAAGCGTTTTAGGTGACAATATTTGTAAATAACGCAGCAATGCAAAAGACGCTTTCAATGCCGCCGTTTTGGCGGTGGAGCAGGCTTTTACATTATTTATGCACGCAAAAAAGGGCGGCAAAACCGCCCTTTTTTGTCAGTTACGTTCAGCCTTGCGGATACATGTCGTCGTACACGGCTTTCAGCGTGTGGGGCAGATTGGTCATTATGCCGTCTGCGCCCAACTCGGCAAGGCGACGCATTTCGTTTTCGTCGTCTATCGTCCAGAAGTGTACGGCGATATTATGCTTGTGCGCCGTTTCCACAAACCATTTTTTGTCAAGATTTATAGTTATCGGCCCCACCTTCTGGCTTACCGGTATTTGCAGCACCGTGACGGGCTGGCCGTACAAGGCGTCCAGCTTCAGCGCGCCGGACAGGTACAGCATGCCCACCCCCACGTATTCCGGCGAGAACATCAGCTGCGGAGTCTGCTTGTACAGCTTTTTTATTTCCTTGTATATTTCGTTGTGGAAGGAGGCAAGCACCACCCTGTCGTAGGCGTCGTACTTTTCTATCAGTTCCGCCACGGCGTGCAGCGCCTTTATGCCCGTTTCCCCCTCCTGCTTTATCTCTACGTTTACGGTGTTATCGGGGAAAGCCTGCAGCACATCTTCCAGCCTCGTCACCAAAAACACGCTGTCGTCCCGAGGTGTTACCCCGTCGGGATACTGCACGTCCAAAGGAGTTACTTCCCTGCCTTGGTAGTCGGTGTATTTTATCTGCTGAACTACCTTGCCGTTCTCTATTTTGTTGAGATAGGAAAAATCCACCCTTTGCTCTAACAAATCGGTGTAGTTCCAGTCGGCAATGGCTCCGCTCGCATTGGTGCGGTAGTCCAAAGTGGTGTCGTGCGACATTATCACAACGCCGTCCTTGGTTATGGATACGTCCATTTCCAGCATAACTTGGCTGTCTACGCCGTATGCGTTGTAGCACGCCTCCAAGGTGTTGTCGGGAAATTCCCTGTTTCCTCCGCCGTGCGCAATAAGCAGCGGCTTGCCCTCTACGACAAAGGGGTTGTCCTCTCTGCTTTGAGGGCGTGGCAGCAGCGCAATTATCAGGTAAACCGCCAGAATACAGGCGATAACTATCACAAACACCTTCCAATTAAATTTTCTCTTTCCCATTTTGTTTCTCCTCGGGTTAGTTTTCTTTGCGCTTGTCCTGCGCTGTGACAAAGTGCGCCGTCGTGATTTTTCAATCTTGCCGTCCGACGTGCTTTGACGTTCTGAGCCTTAGCCCGTACGGCATCAATCGGAGCGCCCCTTCAAAAAGGCGAAAAAGCGTCTTTTGTGCAGAGTACGGGCAATATCTCGCAAATTTATTATACCAAAGGAAAAAGCAAATTTCAATATGCATTTTTGAAAGGGTTTCGCCCATCGTACCCCCTTCCCCTTTTGCGGCGGCAAGCACCGTGCTTTTTTACCCGTTACGCATTGCTCCTTCCTTTCTTTCTCCTTTTGCGGCGGCTGTCCGTAAGGAGTATGCGACGATGCCTGATGCGGAGCGCGCGATTTAACGCTCTTGTCGCCCTTCGGCAGAGTTGCCCTGCGTCGCTGTCGGCGCAACGTACGCGCAGTCAACGTCTTGTCTTTCACGCATTTAGTGCAGACACCCTTTTGCCGCTGTCGGCACAACGTCAACGCAGCCAATATGAAATATTTTTCGTGTTTTTTGCAAAAAGGCGTTGACAACGCCGCTTTTAGGTAGTACAATGGTATCGGACACCCCCAGGGGGTGTGCCAAGGAGTTTTATGGTTCAGAAATTCAACGTTACGGGAATGACGTGCGCGGCATGTTCTTCCCATGTGGAAAAAGCGGTGCAAAAGCTGCAAGGCGTGCAGAAGGCGGAGGTCAGTCTGCTTACCAACAGCATGAAGGTGTCCTACGACGACAAGGTTCTTTCTCCGCAAAGCATAATTGCCGCCGTGGAAAAAAGCGGCTACGGGGCTTCCGTTGCGGGGGAAACAAAGCCTGCCGTCAAAAAGCAACAGGACGGGGTGACGCTGTTCCGTCTGCTGTTTTCCCTCATAACGTGTGTGCTGCTTATGTACGTGGCTATGGGGCATATGATAAATCTGCCTCTCCCATCCTTTTTGAGCGGCACGCAAAATGCGCTGTCCTTTGCGCTCGTGCAGTTTTTGCTGTGTTTGCCCGTGTGGTACGTCAACCGCAGTTATTTTATCGTAGGCTTCAAGCGTCTGTTTCAACGCGCGCCCAACATGGACAGCCTCATTGCCGTAGGCTCCTTTGCGGGAGCGTTGTACGGCATAGTCACCATGTTCATCGTAAGCTCCGCCTTGGGGCGCGGCGACGTGGCTACGGTGGAAAAATTCCACCACGAACTGTACTTCGAGTCTTCCGCCATGATACTTGCGCTGGTGGATCTGGGCAAGTACTTCGAGGGACGTTCCAAGCTCAAAACGGGAGACGCGCTCAACAAGCTTAAAAAACTCGTCCCCAACAAGGCGATACTTTTGCGGGGCGACGAAGAAAGGGAAGTGGACAGCAAAACGCTGGTAAAGGGTGACGTGGTCGCCGTAAAAAGCGGTATGTCTTTCCCCGCCGACGGTGAAATTATTTTCGGCAGCTGCTTTGCCAACGAAAGCGCCATAAGCGGCGAAAGTCTGCCCGTGGAAAAAACCGTCGGAGAAAAGGTGGTGGGCGGCACCGTCAACGAGGGCGGCTTCGTCAAGGTAAGAATAACGGGCGTGGGCGGCGAAAGCGTGCTGTCGCAGATAATAGCGTTGGTAGAGGAGGCAGGCTCCTCAAAAGCGCCCGTTCAGCGCCTTGCCGACAAAATATCCGGCATATTCGTGCCTGTGGTGTTGGCAATTTCCCTCGTGACGCTAATAGCGTGGTGGGCGGTTGCCGGCAGCTTTTCCGACGCATTGGGCTTTGCCATTTCCGTGCTGGTCATTTCCTGTCCCTGCGCGCTGGGGCTTGCCACGCCCGTGGCGATAATGGTGGCTACCGGCAAAGGAGCGGAAAACGGCATACTTGTCAAAAGCGGCGAGGTGCTGGAAAGGCTGGCTTCGGTAAAGCAGGTGGTGCTGGACAAAACGGGCACCGTCACCGCAGGCAATCCGCAGGTGAAGGAATTTTTCACAACCGTCGATGAGCGCCGTTTCTTTGCGGTAATTGCCGGCATAGAAAAGCAAAGCGAACATCCTCTGGGCAAAGCGGTGGTGGAATATGCTCGGCAAATGCAGATAGAAACAGAGCTGCCCGACAGCTTCGTCACTTTGCCGGGGCTGGGCGTTTCGGCGCAGATAGGGGACAAAACCTACTGCATAGGCAACGAAAAACTTATGGAAAGGGAGGGCGTCGGCGCCGAACTTTACAAAAATATGTACGACGCCTACTGTTCCAAGGCTTACACCTGCCTCATAGTTTCGGAAAACGGCGGCTTTATGGGCATAGTGGGCGTGGGGGACGAAATAAAGCCCACTTCCGCTCAGGCGGTGGCACGGCTGCACGAAATGGGGGTAAAAACCGTGCTGCTTACGGGGGACAACGAACTGTCCGCCCGTGCCGTGTGCGCCGAGGTAGGCATAGACACCTACTATGCGCAGGTGCTGCCCGAGCAGAAGGAGCAGATAGTTTCGCAGCTTATGCAAAGTCAGGTCACCGCCATGGTGGGGGACGGCATAAACGACGCACCCGCCCTGACGCGCGCCGACGTAGGCTTTGCCGTGGCGGCAGGCTCGGACATTGCGGTGGACAGCGCCGACGTGATACTGCTCAAAAACGATCTCAACGACGTGCCCACCGCCCTTATGCTGGGCAGAAAAACGCTGCGCAACATAAAGCAGAATCTGTTCTGGGCGTTTTTCTACAATTCGCTGGGAATACCTTTGGCTGCCGGCGTGTTGTATCTGACGCCTCTTGCGCTGAAACTCAACCCCATGATAGCCGCCGCCGCAATGAGCCTTTCCAGCCTGTTCGTGGTAACAAACGCGCTGCGGCTCAATCTGTTCAAGCCTTTCAAGCTGAAAACTCCGCAGGCGGCGTGTGCCTGTCCCGCCGTATGCGAAACAAAACCTAAGGAGGAAAATATGAAAATAACATTGGACATCGAAGGAATGATGTGCGGACATTGCACCGCCCGCGTGGAAAAAGCGCTCAAAAGCGTGGAGGGAGTTACCTCCGTCGAGGTAAGTCTGGAAAACAAAAACGCCGTGGTAAGCTGCAATGGCGACTTGGGCGAGGCTCTTGCCGCCGCCGTGGAAGCGCAGGACTACAAGGTTACCAAGGTGACGAGGCAATAGCCATGCAGGGGGACAAAAAGCAGATAGTGCGTATGCTGCGCACGGCAAGAGGTCAGCTGGACGGCATAATAAAAATGGTGGAGGAAGACCGCTACTGTATGGATGTGTCCAATCAGATTTTGGCAAGCCGCGCCATTTTGGACAAGGCAAATAAAGCCGTCATCAAAGCCCACCTTTTCCATTGCGTGGCAAAAGCCACGGGCGAATCGCAGGAAAAGCTGCAGGAGATAAACGACCTTATAGACAAGCTTATTTAAGTGCAGGGAATTGTTCGTACCGTCATATAATATGGGTATGAACGATTCCTTTTTGCAATGTATATCCGCCCTCTGCGGCATGGAACTGTCTTCCGGCCGCAAATACGGCGTGTTCGACGAAAAAACGGCTGTGGCGGAAGGTCACGGCGGCGTAGTGGGCTACACGCAAAGCAGCGTGCGCCTGTGCTGGGGCAGGGGCGTGCTGGAAATACGGGGCAGCGGACTGTGCCTGAAATGCATAGACGGCAAATGCGCCGTAGTGACGGGCAAAATAAAGAGCGTGGAGATCTGCGATGTTTAAGCGCAACGTACGTATAGTGTTCGAGGGCGCCCATCTCAACGGTGCAATAAACGCTCTTTCGGCGATGTGTCCCCTTTACGGCGTGCGCAAGCAGGGCGGGCGGTGCAGCGTCATGCTGCCGTCGCGCTGTTTCGAGCAGGCTGTTGATTTTCTACGCAAAAGGTGCTATAATGTGGTGGAAACATCACCGTGCGGCGCCTATGCGCTGGGCATATTTATGCGCAGACATTTTTTGTTGCCGGTGTTTCTGGCTGTGACTGCGGCGGCTGTGCTGCTTTTGTCCAACGTGTGTTTCAAAGTGGAAGTGTACGGCGACTATTCCGCTCGGGAGGTAAAAAGCGCTCTTGACGGCTGCGCTCTCGGCGAGGGCAGACTGCTGTACGGCTTTTCCTCCGACAAGGCGGAAAACTACGTTGCAAACACGCTGGACGCGGCGTACGTGTCGGTGCAGCGACGAGGCAGCGTGTTGTACGTTTCGGCATACCGCAGGCAGAATGCGCAGCCACCCGTTGATATGCACGTCCGCAGGGACGTGACGGCAAACTTCGACGGCATTGTCACCCGCATAGTGTGTCAGCAGGGCACGGCGGCGGTGTCGGCGGGGGATAGGGTAAAAAAAGGCGACGTGCTGGTTTACGGGTTGCGCACCTTTTCCGACGGCTCTGTCGAGCAGGTGTACGCCGTTGCCGAAGTGACCATGCGGCTGTCCGTTTCCGCCTTCGTACCCTTTTACGGCAGTGTGGAAAAGGCTGTGGACAGCGGCAGGACGTTTACCTGCAATTTCGTGGAGCTGTTTGGAAAACGTTACGGAAAACAGCCACCGTTTGAAAAATTCAGGTACACGGTAACAACTAATACGCTGGCGTTCAACGTAAAAGTGCATACCGTCACCTTTTACGAACAGCTTGTCGAGCGCGTGCCCGCAAGCATAGACGCCGTCAGGGAAAAGCTGTGCGTCGAGGCGCTGGACGCAGCGACGAAAAAGGCGTTTTTCCCCATTTCCGACACGCGGTACGAGGTGACGGAAAAGGGCGTGACCTGCGTAGTCAGCGGCGAAGTCAAAAACTGAGGAGGTGCTTTTTACGGTAACCAAAAAGATACGGGTAGATTCGTTGGACGAACTGATAAAGTTGTTCGGACCTTTCGACGAAAACATAAAAGCCGTCTGCGATGCGTTTGACGTAAAAGTCGTCATGCAGGACGGGCAGAGCCAGCTTATGGGAGAGGAGGAAAGCGTGGAACGCGCCCTCGCCGTGTTGGACAAGCTGCGCGGCTTCATTTACGGCGGCGAAAGCGTGGACGTGGGCAGGGTGAACTACATCTGCGACTGCGCCAAGGAAGGGCTGCTGGACGAGGTGGACTCTCTTTTGGGGGACGTGGTGGCAATCACCAACAAGGGAAAGCCCATAAAAAGCAAAACCGTCGGACAGAAAAAGTACGTAGACTTGCTGAAAAAGAAAACCATCACCTTCGGCATAGGCCCCGCCGGCACGGGCAAAACCTACCTCGCCGTGGCAATTGCCGTAAACGCCTACAAGGAAAAGCGCGTGGAAAGGATAATCCTCACCCGCCCCGCCGTGGAAGCGGGAGAAAAGTTAGGCTTTCTGCCCGGCGACCTGCAGGAAAAGGTAAACCCCTATCTGCGCCCTCTTTACGACGCGTTGCAGGAAATGCTGGGGGCGGAATCCTTTTCCAAAATGATGGAGCGCGGCACCATAGAAATTGCTCCGCTGGCGTATATGAGGGGCAGAACGCTGTCCAACGCCTACGTAATTTTAGACGAAGCGCAAAACACCTCCAAGGAACAGATAAAAATGTTTTTGACAAGGCTGGGGGAAAACAGTAAAATGGTCATAACGGGCGACCTTACGCAGATAGATTTGCCCAAGGGGCAGGTATCGGGGCTTAAACACGCCGTAAGGATACTGCGCGATATTCCCGACATAGGCATAATACGCCTGTCGGAAAAGGACGTGGTGCGTCACCCGCTGGTACAACAGATAGTAAAAGCCTACGAAACTTACGAGGAAAAATAATGGCTAAAAAACTCAATCAGATAACCAATATAAAGTGGAAAGAGATAGTCGCCTGCTACGTCATGGCGTTCTTTGTCTTTTCCGCCATAGCCATAGGCGCCAACTGGCAGGCGGCGCAGGAGGACAGCGGCGTGCGCATAGGCGTACAGCTGGCTGCCACGGCGCTGCTGCTGGTGTCGCTGGCGCTGTATTGCTACTTCGCCGACAGAAAAACCATGGAGGCGCTGCGCAACACGGTGGCGATGTTCGTCACCATGCTGGTAAACTACGTCATGATATACCTTTTGGCGTTTTGGGACACCTACGGGGTGTATCTTGCTCCCTTTGCGCTCACCTCTTTGATAATGTCGCTGATAGTTTCCGGCAAAAGCGGATTTTTCGCCAACTTCGTGCTGGTGATGCTGTACTTTATGCAAAGCATAAACTGGCAGATGAACGCCACGGTGGGCACGGAAAACTACTTCTACATTATGTTCGGCGGCGTGGTGCAGATGGTGTTCGCCTCCTACATTCTGGGCAAGGACTACCGTCACCTGCGTTACGTGGTGGTGGGCTTGTGCCTCGGAATAATAGCGGCTCTGTGCACCGGCATAAGCTTCATAATGTTCAACGACCAATGGAATTGGGCGGTGCTGGGCATAAAGGCGGCGTGCGCCTTTGCCAGCGGCATGATAGGCGTAATGCTTATGTTCGTGCTGGTGCCGTTGTTTGAAAAGCTTTTCAAGGTGACTTCGGTATTCCGTTTTTCGGAAATAGCCACCAGCGACAACGAGCTTATGCGCAAGCTGTTCGAAAAGGCGCCCGGCACCTACAACCACAGTCTTACAGTGGCAACCTACGTCGAGGCGTGCGCCATGGCGATAGGGCAAAGCGCCGTGACGGCAAGGGCGGCGGCGTACTATCACGACGTGGGCAAAATGAAAAATCCCTCCTACTTTTCGGAAAATCAGTTGGGAGGAGTAAATCCTCACGACTCCATGACGCCGGAGGCGAGCGTCAACATGATAAAGCTGCACACCGTCAACGGGCTTGCCATCGCCAAGGAATACGACCTGCCCAAAGAGGTGCAGGCGGCGATAATGGAGCACCACGGCACAATGCCGTTGAAGTACTTCTATCTCAAAGCCAAAAAGTACACCGACGGCGACCTGCCTTACGACGGCTATTGCTATGACGGTCCCAAGCCTACGTCCAAAATTTCCGCAATTCTTATGATATGCGACGCCTCGGAAGCGGCGCTGCGCAGCAGCGGCGACAAGTCCAAGGCGGAAAAGATCGTAGACGACATAGTCAGCGAGCGTCTTGCCTTCGAGCAGTTTTCCGACTGCGACATTACCATGAAGGAGATAGACATAATAAAAAGCACGATAATCACCACCTACATGGGCATACGTCACAAGAGAGTGAAGTATCCCGACGTAAAGCTTACGGGGGACAAATGAAAATTTACTTTTCCAACGCCGGCATATGGCGTTTTGCCGTAAAAAGAACGTTGCAGTGCGCATTGCAATACCTTGCGCAACCGTCGGACAAATTGGAAATGTCCCTTTCGGTGGTGTCGGAGCAGCAGATAAAAACGCTCAACGCCCAAACGCGCGGCGTAGACAGGGTGACGGACGTGCTGTCCTTCCCCGCTGTGGAGGCGGGCAGGCAGGTCATTGACGTAAGGAAATTTCCCTCCGACATAAACTACGACACGGGACGCCTCAACGTGGGGGACGTGGTGATATGTCTGGCGCAGGCAAAAAGGCAGGCGCAAAGCTTCGGGCACGGAGTAAAGAGGGAAATGTGCTTTCTGGCGGTGCACGGACTGCTGCATCTTTTGGGCTACGATCACGAAAATGCGCGGGACGAGGAGCAGATGACGGCGCTGCAAAGGGAAATTTTGCAAAAGGCGGGTATAACGCGATGAGAAAAACAGGTTTCGTGGCAATAGTAGGGCTTGCCAACGCAGGCAAATCTACCCTGATGAACGCACTTGTGCAGCAAAAGGTTTCCATAGTTTCCCCCAAGCCGCAAACCACTCGGGACAGCATTCTGGGCATATGGACGGACGAAGACAGTCAGATAGTGTTTGTGGATACCCCCGGATTTTTCAAAAGCAGAAACGCGCTGGGCGACTATATGCTCAAAAGCATAGACAGCGCCGTGTCCGACGTGGACTGCGTGCTGGTGGTAATAGACGGGCACGACGGCATAGACGACAAAGAAATTTCGCAGATAACCCGTCACGCAAAGCGGGGCAGTCCCATAGTGGTGGCAGTCACCAAAATAGACATAACGCAGCCGCAGGCGCTTATGCCGCAGCTGGCAAAACTCAATTCCATAGCGGAAATAAAGGAAGTCTACTGCGTTTCCGCCCGCAAAAACAAGGGCGTGGAGCAGCTTCGCGAAGCGCTTAAAAAGTATCTTACGGGCGACGTAATGTACTTCGAGGAGGACGACGTCACGGACAGGAGCCGCCGCTATATGGTAAGCGAGATAATACGCGAAAAGGTGCTGCTTGCCTGCGACGAGGAAATTCCTCACGGCGTGGGCGTGGCGATAAACAAAATGCAGCGGGAAGACGGCGTGTGGGATATCGACGCTACCGTGCTGGTGGAAAAGGCTTCTCACAAGCCCATAGTGCTGGGCAAAAACGGCAGCAAAATAAAGGGCATAGGCATGCACGCCAGAGAAAGCATACAAAAGCTGCTGGAAGAAAGGGTGTACCTTACCTTGTGGGTAAAGGTAAAGCAGGATTGGCGCAACAATCAAAGCGTACTCAACGAGCTGGGATACTCCAACAAATAGTTTTATGCGCAAACAAAGGACGATGTTTTTCGCTGTTGCATAAAGCGCGGCGGGCGCACTCACACTAAAAGCAAAAAAGGCTTTTGCCGCGGGAGGTGCAGCGTGAAGGACGTCTTTTGGGAACTTTTCCGTCAGACGGGAAAGGTAGGCTATTACAGTTTGTACAGGAAAATAAAAAATGGACGTAACGACCAAGGCAGTGGCGCTTCGGGCATCGGACTATCGGGAAAACGATAAAATGGTTTTGCTGTATTCTTTGGAATACGGCAAAATTTCCGTACACGCAAGGGGCGTGCGCAAAAGCACTGCCAAGCTTAAATTCGCCTGCGACCAGTTTTGCTTCGGTCAGTACGAGCTGGTGCAGAACGGCGACAGGCTTACCCTTAAAAACTGCGATCAGCTGCAAAGCTTTTACGAGCTGCGCGAGGACGTGGCAAGGTATTACGCCGCCTGTGCGGTGGCGGAAACGCTCATCAACTACACGGAAGAGTGGCAAAGCGACGGTGCGCTGTTCGTGTGCGTGCTTAAAAGCTTTCAGCAGCTGTGCGCGCAGGTGCAGCCGCTGTGCGTCCTGCTCAAATTTTTGTTGGACTTTTTGCGGTTGGAGGGCTTTGCCCTTACATTCGACAGCTGCGTCAACTGCGGCGAAAAGACGTCGGAAATGTTTCTGGACGTGGAAAGGGGCGGCGTGGTGTGCCGCAACTGTCGCAGCGGCGGCGCCGTGGCTCTTTCGGCAGCGGTAGTTTCCGCCTGCACGATGGTGGAAAATCTGCCTTACGAAAAGCTCAAAAATCTTTCCCTGCCGCAGCAGGTGCTCAAAGAGGCGCTGACCTTGTGTCTGCGTTACCTCAGCCACAGCTTCCGTCCCCTCAATTCTCTTGCCGAGCTGCTCAACGTGGTGTGACGGCAAAAATTACGGTCTGCGTTTGCAGACTTTTTTAATTTATAAATCTTTCAAACGTGTGCGGTGCGAGTTTTCACAAGCAGCGGTTCGTGTTCGCATACTTTTTGTTGCCTCAAACCTGCCGTTGTTTGTAAAGGCGGGTAGCGTTTTTGTTAAGGCGCGTTGCGGAGCAAAGTTCAACGTCTGCATTTGCAGACTTTTTTATTGTCATAGATCCGCATGGTTCTTTCACGTGTGTGTGCGGTGCGTTTGCGGTATTTTCGGCTCCCCTTCCGTCATGCAGGAACCTTGCTGCTTAGCTTGCACGGCGTAAGGGTGACTGAACGCCGTCGAGCGTTTTGCGCTCTGAGCTTTCACGTGCGCCCGAACAGCCATATGGAAGAGGGAGCCTGCCCGACGGCAACTTGCCGTCTTTTGTAGCGTTTGAGCGTTGCTTTTGACGGAACGTGCCTTTCCGTCGGGAATTTTCCCTGTTTCTGCCGACAAATCGTTTGCAAAATTACGGGAAGTGTGGCACAATAGGTAGTAATATTTGTGTTAAGGTATAAAGTATGATTTTCGGCAAACATATCAACAGATACTACGTCAAATATGCGCCATTGCTGCTGTTGGGCTTGTGCGCTCTTATTGCCGTGGACTATTTTCAGCTGTTGATACCGGAATTGTACGGCAGGGTCATCTCCGGCATAAACAACGGATACATAATGGTGGACGGCGTTCAGGTGGCGTTTGACGGCAATTCGCTGTGGAACAACGTGTGCGCGCCGCTGCTGGTGGTGATTGTGGTCATCGTCATCGGGCGGTTCGGCTGGCGCGTGTGCTTTTTTATCCCCGGAGCAAAAGTGGAGCGCGACCTGCGCGAACGCATGTTCGACCATTGCAAAAAGCTGCCCGTGCAGTTTTATCAGCGCAACAAGGTAGGCAACCTGATGTCGCTGTACACCAACGATCTGGAAACGGTGCAGGAGTGCTTCGGCTGGGGCGTAATGGAACTGTGCGACGCCTTGTTTTTGGGCGTCATGTCCATGTACAAAATGTTTGAAATGGACTGGAAGCTGACGCTGTTTTCCCTGATACCCATGTCCCTTATGCTGGCAATGGGCATAATAGTGGGCAAGTACATAACCAAAAAGTGGGACGCGCGTCAGGAAGCCTTTTCCGAGCTGTCCGACTTTGCGCAGGAAAGCTTTTCCGGCATAGCCGTCATCAAGGCGTTTGTCAAGGAGTTCAAGGAACTGCTGGCTTTCCGCAAACTCAACAAGAAAAACGAAAAGGCAAACGTAGAGTACACTCGGCTCAGCGTACTGCTCAACGTGTGCGTGACGCTGTTTGTGGAATCCGTCATATGCGTAATTTTGGGGTACGGCGGCTACTTGGTGTACGTCAAGGCGTTCGACGCCTCCGAGCTTATGGAGTTTATCGGATACTTCAACGCCATAGTGTGGCCGATAATGGCTATTACCGACCTTATCGACATGACCTCCCGCGGCAAAGCCTCTGTTATGCGCGTTTCGCAGCTGCTGGACACGGAAAACGAAGTTACCGATTCTCCCACGGCAAAGGACGTGGACTCCGTCAGGGGCGACGTGGAATTTCGTCACCTCACCTTCCGTCATCCCGACGCGGAATACGACGCCCTGTCCGACGTTTCCTTCAAAATAAATGCAGGCGAAAGCATAGGCGTGATAGGCAAAACGGGGTGTGGCAAAACCACCGTGGCGGATCTTATCCTGCGCTGTTACAACGTGCCGCGCGGCTGTCTGTTCGTGGACGGTAAGGACGTGAACGATATCACCATTTCGGGACTGCGCAGGTTCTGCGCCTACGTCCCGCAGGACAACTACCTTTTCGGCGACACCATAGCCAACAACATTGCCTTCGCCTCCGACAACGCCGATATGCCCTCCATAATACGCTCGGCGCAGCTTGCCGACGTGGACGACAATATTTCGGGGTTCAGCATGGGCTACGACACCCTTTTGGGGGAACAGGGCGTAACCGTTTCCGGCGGACAGAAGCAGCGTATTTCCATCGCCCGCGCTCTGCTCAAAGACGCGCCCATTCTCATTCTGGACGACTCCGTTTCCGCCGTCGATACCGATACGGAAAAGGTCATTTTGGGTAACCTGCGCGAAAACCGCAAGGGCAAAACCACGATTCTCATTGCGCACAGAGTTTCCACCGTAAAGGACATGGACAAGGTGCTTTATATGGACAACGGCAAGGTGGTGGGCTTCGGCACGCACGAGCAGCTGGAACAGACCTGTCCCGACTATAAGCATATGGTGGAATTGCAAAAATTGGAAGAGGAAAAGGAGGGGCAAAAATGAAAGAGTATCTGCCGCTCCTGATAGTGGGGGCAATTCTCGGAGTATTCTCCACCGTCATGATAATTGTCTATGCCACCGTAAAGGACAAAAAGAGCGCCATAGGCTTCGACAGAAAGATGAAGGACGGCGATCTGCTGAAACGGCTGCTTGTGTACGCCCGTCCCTATTGGAAAAGTTTTTTGCTGGTGGGGTTCATAATGCTTGTGACCATAGCCTACGACATAACGGCGCCGTTGTTGGTGTCGGATATCGAAGGGCTGGTCAAAGGCTCCTTTGAAATTCCGCAGCTGACGTGGCGGGTGGCTTTGTATGCGGGAATACTCGTCGTTTCCCTCGTAAGCACCTATTGCCAATCCATAATACTGCAAAAAACGGGGCAGAAGATAATTTCCGCCCTGCGCGAGGACGCCTTCAAGCACGTGGAGAGTCTGTCTCACGCGCAGCTGGCGCAAATTCCCGTGGGCACGTTGGTCACGCGCGTAACCAACGACACCAACGCCATATCCATGATGTTCACCAATCTGCTGGTAAACCTCGTGAAAAACTGCTTCGTCATTGTGGGCGTGTTTGTGGCAATGATGTTCGTCAACTACATGCTCACGCTCATGGTGCTGTGCTTCGTGCCCTTCGTGGTGCTGTTCACCGTCATCTTCCGCAAGTTTTCCCGCATGGCGTTCCGCAAGGTAAAGGACGGCTACACCGACGTAAACACCTTCCTTTCGGAAAACCTCACCGGTATGAAGGTTATTCAGATATTCAACCGCGAGGATCGCAAAATGGCGGAGTTCACGGAAAAAAGCCGCCGTCTTGCCAAGGCAAAGCAGCAGCAGATATTCGTGTTTGCCATCTTCCGTCCGGCGGTGTACATGCTGTACATATGCTCCGTGCTGTGCCTGTTCTTTTTGGGCAGCAAGGGGTATCTTGACAACGTCACCTTTATGGGCGAAAGCATCACCAGCGAAGTGATAGTGGCGTTCTATATGTATATTTCCCGCTTTTTCAACCCCATTCAGACGCTGGCGGAGCAATTCCACCGGTTGCAGTCGGCATTTGCCTCGGCGGAAAAGATATTCACCATAATGGACGTTCAGCCCGACGTGGTGGACTCTCCCGACGCCATAGAACTGCAAAACGTGCGGGGCGAGATAGAGTTCAAGCACGTCTGGTTTGCCTACAACGAGGGCGAATGGGTGCTTAAAGACGTCAGCTTCCACATAGACGCCAAACAGACGGTGGCTTTCGTGGGTGCTACGGGCAGCGGCAAGACCACCATACTTTCCCTGCTGTGCCGCAACTACGACATTCAGAAGGGAGAAATTCTGCTGGACGGCATAAATATCCGAAACGTGAAGATAAGCAGCCTGCGCAAACACTTCGGACAGATGCTGCAAGACGTATTCCTGTTTGCCGGCACCATTCGTAGCAACATAGTGCTTCGCGACGACTTTACCGACGAACAGGTCATGCAAGCGTGCAGATACGTCAACGCCGACAAGTTCATACAAAAACTCAACTACGGGCTGGACGAGGAAGTGCGCGAAAAGGGCAACAACTTCTCGGCGGGGCAACGGCAGCTGCTCTCCTTTGCCCGCACCATAATTCACCGCCCCGAGGTAATGATACTTGACGAGGCGACAGCCAACATAGACACCGAAACGGAAGTGCTTATTCAGGACTCCCTCTCCCGCATGATGAACGTGGGCACTATGATAATAGTGGCGCACCGCCTTTCCACCATACAGCACGCCGACAACATAATAGTGCTTTCGCACGGCGAAATAGTGGAGCAGGGCAATCACGACCAACTGCTCAAACACAAGGGACGGTACTACGACCTTTATATGCTGCAATTTCGTCCCAACACCGCGCAAGGCGGTTAAATGGACTTCTGGCGAGCCGTCTTCGTGGTTTTGCTTTGTCAACGGAGTGCACTCGTTAAAGAGTTTTACAAAAACGTCGCATGGAAGCCGTCTTGCAGGAAGTTCGGCAAAGCCTGCGGGTAACGTTAGCAAATCTTATGCAAAATACTGCTCGCCCTTTTTTTGGGGGTTAGTCATTGCCTGCATGGCGCTTTCTCGGCGCAAATTTCCCAAACGCCGCTTTGGGCAGTAAAAGAGCGCTTGGCATTCTTTACCAACAAAAGACTGCGCAAATAAATTTATAAAACAAAAAGGTACACGTGACAAGAAAAATAGTTTCCGTAATTTTAGAATTTGCCGTGGCTCTGTCCGCCGCAGTGGGCGTGGCGCTTACGGCGGCGATGGGAGTAAACGGATTTTTGTATTTTACCGTGCAGTCCAACCTGTGGGTGGCGGCGGTACTGTTGGTATTTGCCGTGTGGCAGACGGTGCAGCTGCGCCGCGGCGGCGAAATACCGCAGTGGCTGTGGAGCATAAAATTCGTCTTCACCGTTTCCATAACGCTTACGGGGCTGGTGTTCTGCGCTGTGCTGGCGCCCACAATGAAGGGAGCCTTCAATTCCGCCGCCAACGTGCTTACGCACGTAGTGGTGCCCCTTTGCTCCGTCGCGGATTTGTTTGTGGCAAAAAGGCGCACCGACGCCAAAACGGCGTGGTGGTCGCTTGCTCCGCCTATCTACTATCTGGGGTTCGCTTCCCTCGGATACGTGCTTAAATGGGATTTCGGCTACGGCGCAAATTACCCCTATTTCTTCCTCAACTGGGGCTCGCCCGTCGGCGCTTTCGGCTTCGGCGGAGGCGGCGAATACTTCATGGGCACCTTCTGGTGGATATTGGTAATGCTGGCGTTGGTGTCCGGCATAGCCTTTTTGTACAGGGCAATTCTCAACAGGATAACCAAGGCAAAGAACTAAACGACTTGTCACAAAAAATACGATACGTAATTGGTTTTTGCGTACACAAATAAAAAAGCGTCTGTTTCAAAACGTGAGGCAGACGCTTTTGCATTGTGCTCGCGGCGCTTATAACGTCCGTTGACGCACCTGCACGGCGTGTGCCGCCGTCGGTAAGCGGCGACTGTGGTGCATAAGTCGGGTGTAACAATGCCACCGAAATTCACCCGCCGTAAACGCATGCGGTTTAAGCAGCTTTTACTGCGCCCCGTCGGAAATCAAAACGTCAGCGATGAAAAACAGGCAATAACGTTCGTCTGAGCAGCAAAAAATGACAGGCGAACCGCTCAATAAGCAACAAAAAAGGGGCAGTCAATCTGTCCCTTTTGCACCTGATTTTCTCCGCCGTTCAAAATACCGTTTGCGTATTTTGCGGCGTTACAATATGTTGAGTTTGGTGGAGGTGACGGGAATTGCACCCGTGTACCGACGCAGGACTACTCGATTTTCTCCGTGCAAAGTTTGCCTTCAACCGTCGCGATGCCTTTCCGACAAACGGGAAAAACACCGCCAAGACTAAAAGAATTTAACGTTTTGCCGCAAAGCCGTGCGGACAAACCGCGATACACACTGTCTTACACCGAACACCGCGCCGTGTGTAATGGCTCGGGACGATGCGCGCGTTTAATTGTTACGCAGCGATTGCCATTCTGTTGTAAGAACGGCTGTAGTTGCTATTGTTAGCGTTTAATTTAGTTTTGCCTTGGTACGCAGTAGGCGCTGCGACACGCTTATCGAATCTCCCTCAACGCCGGGCGAATCTTGAAACACCCCCATGTTGAATAGTATGCACATTATACCACATTTTTTGCAAAATGCAAGCGCTTTGTATTCCGCTTTGCTACGGTTTTTCCGAAATCGCGGCTTTGCTGACAAATCCGTCACAAGTTTTTGCCCGAGTTTTGAAAAATGCGTGACGACCTCTGCGCGTTGTCTTTTTGCGTACGGCTGACCTCTGCGGCAGTGTGTACGTTCGCCGCAACGCGCCCGACCTCCTTGCCGTGCGCACGAATGCCGGATGTTGAACCCGCAGAGTGTCAATACCGCTTTTTGTCGCTCTTCTTGTCCTGCTCCGCCGTGCCGCGCGTTACGGGAGGGTATTTTTTTGGCAAAAAGCAAGTAAAATATTTTCAGACGCAAAAGGGAGGTATACCGTGAAAATATTCGTATTCGACGACGGCGTGGGCATCTTCGCTACCCTGTGCAAACTTAAATACTCTGTTGCCGCAGATTATACGGCGTATATATTGGACGAGCAGTTTCCTCTGGGCGAAAAATCTCCTTCGCAGCTGTCCGCCATTGCCGCCGACTGCTGCAAAAAGGCGTTTTCCCTCGGCGCGGAGGGAGTGGTGCTGTCCTCTGCCGCCCTTTCCTGCTGCTCGCGCGGGGGCGAAAACGTCTTCCGTTGCGATCCTCCCGTGGTGCACGCCTCGGCATACACGGCGTCCAAGGTGCTGGTATGCGGCGAAACCGCCGCCGTAAACGCCGCAGGCAGGTTTGCGGGAGTGATTCCCCTGCCCATGCCTCGCTTTCCGCTGCTTGCCGAACAGGGTGCAAGCCGAAGCGACGTTGCCGGATACGTTTCGCAATGCGCCGAGCCTTTGTGCGGAGCCTTCGACTGCATTGCTCTTGCCGGCAGCAGCCTCAGCTTGTACAAAAGCTGTTTTTGCAGCGTATTTCCCAATCTGCACGTGTTCGACAGTCTGGACGGCGTGACGCGCAGAATACGCAAAAAATACAAAAAATGCGTTAATGATGAGAGTACAGTGCAATTAGTTTCCCAAAGCGGAGCCGACGTCAGCCAAAAATATCGATTTTTTATGGAAGAATTATTAAATGCCTATTGAAAAATTGCGAGAGATAGTATATAATTACAGTTGTGGTTTGCAAAACCGCAAGCGGTGCGGCATGCAATACGAAAATAACATTCAGGAGTACGAACAATGGCAGTATTGGCAAAAGACATCAGAAACATTGCTTTAATCGGGCACAGCGGCGAAGGCAAAACTTCCCTTGCGGAAGCGATATTGTACAACGCCGGCGCACTTGACAGATTCGGTAAAGTGGACGACGGAAACTCCACTATGGACTTCGACGCGGAAGAAATTGCGCGCAAAATTTCCATCAGTCTTTCCGTGGCGAACTGCACCTACAAGGGCGTCAAGATAAACGTTATCGACGTTCCGGGTTATTTTGACTTCGAGTGCGAAATGCTGGAAGCGCTGTCCGTTGCCGACAGTGCGATAATTGTCACCGGTGCAACTGGTTCCATGTCGGTGGGGACGGAAAAGGCTTTGGAGTACTGCTCCGAGCACAAAATTCCCGCGCTTATATTTGTCAACGGCACAGATAAGGAAAATTCCAACTATCCCGCCACGGTAGACGCCATAAAGGCGAAGTTCGGCAAGGTAGCGCCCATAGTCGTTCCCAAGCTGGAAGGACACAAAATGACGGGCTACGCCAACGTTATCAGCGGCATATACGTCGATCTCGTCACCGACAAGACGGGCGATGTGCCCGCCGAACTGGCTGCGCAGGTCTCCTCTTTGCACGACAGCATAGTGGAAGTGGCGGCGGAAAGCGACGACGAACTGATGATGAAATTTTTCGACGGCGAAACGCTTACGGCGGACGAAGTGTACAAGGGATTTTCCGCCAGCGTCGGCAGTTGTGCGGCTGTGCCCGTGGTGGCAGGCTCCGCAACGGCAAACAAGGGCGTAAAGGCGCTTATGGACATAATAGTGGAAATGCTTCCCGACGCCTCTCACACCAAGACTAATGCCAAAAAGGGCGGCGAAGACGTAGTGCTTACGGCGGACGAAAAGGCTCCCGTCGTGCTGCGCGTATTCAAAACCATTGCCGACAGCTTCGGCAGGCTCAGCCTGTTCAGAGTGGTGTCCGGCACGCTGAAAAACGGCGTCACGCTGTACAACACCACCAAGGACGTGACGGAAAAGGTAAGCACCGTCTACTTTGTAAAGGGCAAAAAGCAGGAACCCGCCGACTGCGCGTGCGCAGGAGACATCGCCTGCCTTACCAAACTTTCCGCAACCTCCACCGGCGACACTCTGTCGGAAACGAAGGATATCGTCATTCCCGCCGTGGAACTGCCCCGTCCCGTCTATTCCCGCGCGGTGTACGCCGCCAACAAGGGGGACGAAGACAAGGTGTTCGGCGGTCTTTCCCGTCTTAAAGACGAAGATATCTCCTTCACCGTCACAAAGGATCCCGAAACGGGCGAAATGATACTTTCCGGTCTGGGCGAAACTCAGCTGGACGTAATATGCAAAAAGCTCAAATCCAAGTTCAAGTCGGAAGCGGTGCTCAACGATCCCCGTATTCCCTACCGCGAAACCATTCGCAAATCCGCCGAGGCGGAAGGCAAGCACAAAAAGCAGTCGGGCGGCGCGGGACAGTACGGACACTGCAAGGTGCGTTTTGAACCGGGCGCAGAGGACGGCGTGTTCGAATTTGTAGACGCCGTTGTGGGCGGCACCGTTCCCCGTCAGTTCATACCCTCTGTGGAAAAGGGCTTGCGCGATGCCATTCAGAAGGGCGTTCTGGCAGGATACCCGATGGTAAACCTCAAATGCACGCTGTTCGACGGCTCCTCTCACCCCGTAGACAGCAAGGACATTGCCTTCCAGATGGCGGCAAAGCTTGCCTACAAGGACGGCTGCGTAAAGGCAGGTCCGGTATTGCTCGAACCTATTTACGAACTCAAAATCACCGTTCCCGACAACTATCTGGGCGACGTCATGGGGGACATGAACAAGCGCCGCGGACGTATCATGGGTACGGAGGTAGTGGGCGGCAAGCAGCTGGTAACTGCCGAAGCGCCCCTTTCGGAAATTTTGAAGTACGCAACGGATCTGCGTTCCATGACGCAGGGCAGAGGTAAATTTGAAATGAGTTTTGCCCGCTACGAGGAAGTGCCCGCTCAAAACGTGGCTAAAATCGTAGAGGAAGCCAAAAAGATTCACGAAGAAGAATAATCTGTTTTGCAGGGCGTCCGTCGGTCGCCCTGCTGTTTTTAGGGGGGTGTTGTATGGATACGTCTAAAAACGAATTGTCCTTGCAGTTGGAACAAGGCACGCTAAACGTAAAGGCTGCGGCAATAATACTGCACGAAGGCAAGCTGCTCGTCAAAAAGCGTGACGGCATTTTTGTGTTGCCCCGCGGCAACGTGCAGTTCAACGAATCGGCAGAGGACGCGCTGGAACGCATCTTGCGTATTCAGCTTACGGCAAACGCCACGGTAGGGCGCTGCCTGTTCGTGCATCAGCGCTTTTGCGACGGCGAGGATCAAAAGCCCTGTCATCAGCTGACCTTCTATTTTCTTACGGAGCTTTCTCGGCAATTTTGGGACAGAGAATTTTTCGACGGTCAGCAGGCGGCGTTTTGCCTGCTGTCGGCGGAGGACTTGAAGGACAGAAGCGCCTTTCCTCCCTTCGTTACGCAATGCCTCAAAGAGCTTCCCGAAACTACGCAAGTTGTCACCACGCGCACCAGCAGCAAAAGCTTTGTGCAAAGGCTTGTGGCTGCCGCCAAACAGTCAAGGCTTATCAGCACTGCCCGCCTTGCGCTGGTGCCTATGCAAAAGGAAGACGCGCCGCAGGTGTTCCAATGGACTTCTGACAGTCAGGTAGTGCGGTATCTGCGCTACGACAAGTACGACAAAGTGGAAGACGTGGAAAAGTGGATAGAGTCCAAACGGGCGGACGAGCACCTGTTCGGCATCTTTTTGAAGGACGGCACTTTGGTGGGGTGCGCCAACGCCTCTCCCGCAGAGGAGGGCAGGTACGAATTGGGTTACAGCCTCAACCGCACCTTCTGGCAGCACGGCTATTGCACCGAAGCCTGCCTCGCCCTCATCGCCTACACGGCGGAAAAATTCGGCGCGGAAGATTTTCACCTTTCGCACGCCAAGGAAAACGTCCGCTCGCAAAGGGTGGCGGAAAAATGCGGCTTCCGCTTTGAAAAGAACGGCTCCTACACAACCTTTGACGGCTCCAAAACCTTCCAAAGCAGGGAATACGGCTTAAAGGTGACGCTGCACAAAATGAACTTGGAAAACGAATCGTTTTTGAAGGTGGCGGAAGGCACAAAATCGGTGGAACTGCGCTTAAACGACGAAAAGCGCCGCCGCGTGCACGCGGGCGACCTTATTGCCTTTACGGACAGACTTACGGGCAGAAAAGCCGTGGTAAAGGTGACGGCAATGCACATTTTCGATTCATTCGACAAGCTGTACGGCAGCATGGATCTGGCTCGGTGCGGCTACTTCGGGGAATCTATGTTCCACGCCTCATCCAACGACATGCTGAAATACTATTCCAAGGAAAAACAGCGCGACTACGGCGTGGTGGGTATAGAGTTCACCCTGCTGGCCACCTTCTGATCTTCCTCATTGCGGCTTTTGCAACGACGGCAAAACGTACGATACGCAGCGTTCCCATTTGCGGGGACGCTGCGCTTTTTAAGGAAGAAAGGAGTAATATAATATATCCGTATTATAGAGGCGCAGCGGAGGCAAAAGCAAATGCGAAGGCGTGCGTCGGCAGGCAAACAGGCGTGTGCGGCGACGTGCCGATAAAAAGCGGGGCGGTTTGCTTTGGCGACGGGGAGCAAAGTTGTTTTTTGTGGGATTTTTTTGAAATTTTCTCAAAAAAATCAGGCAAAATCGTTGACACAAAATGGGGAATGTAGTATGATAATTAGGCTGTACCGCAAAGGGAGCGTAAGCTTCCGATGGGCA
>DVOC01000017.1 GCA_018713905.1 Candidatus Fimimonas merdipullorum | reverse complement strand
TGCTTGCCACACTTTTTTTGTTGCAGGAGGATACAACTATCAAAGAGCTTCAGGTAAATGCCCAAATAAGGGACAGGGAAATTCGCCTTATCGGCAGCGACGGACAGCAGCTTGGAATCATGTCCGCTTACGACGGTCAGAAAATTGCCGACGACGCAGGCTTGGATCTTGTAAAAATCTCGCCCAATTCCGTTCCCCCCGTTTGCCGTATCATGGATTACAGCAAATACAAGTACGAGCAAAACAAAAAGGAAAAGGAAATGCGCCGCAATCAGAAAGTCATCGAGATAAAGGAAGTGTGGCTTTCCATGACGATTGATACAGGCGATCTCGTTACCAAAGCAAACATCGCCCGCAAATTTTTGAAGGACGGCAACAAAGTAAAGGCAACCATTCGTATGCGCGGCAGGCAGCAGGCATATGCGGTGCGCGGCGTAGACGTGATGAAAAAGTTTGCCGAAATACTTTCCGACGTTTCAAAAATTGACAAACAGCCCGTTACGGAGGGCAGAAACATATCTATGTTTCTCGCTCCGTTAAATTAGTAAAACATATGGAGGACAAATAAATGCCTAAACAAAAATCGCATAGCGCATCCAAAAAAAGATTCGTCGTGTTAAAGAGCGGCAAAATCAAGCGCGCACAGTGCAACAAAAATCACAAGCTCGGCAAAAAGACAACCAAGAGAACGCGCAATCTTCGCAGCACGGCTTACGTAGACAAGACCAAAGCCAACACTGTCAAGAGCATGCTGCCGTACTGATAGGAGGGTAGACAATGAGAATCAAAAGAGGCGTAAACGCCGTTAAAAAACGCAGAAAGATACTTAGAGCGGCAAAAGGTTATTTCGGACTGAAATCTACCAACTACCGCATTGCACGTCAGGCCGTCATGAAGAGCGGCAACTATGCCTACATCGGCAGAAGGCTGAAAAAAAGAGATATGCGCAGTTTGTGGATAGCCCGTATCAACGCCGGCGCTCGCGCAAACGGTTTGTCTTACAGCAAGTTCATGCACGGACTTAAAGCAGCCAACATAGATCTTAACAGAAAATCGTTGGCGGAAATTGCCGTCAGCGACGCCAACACCTTTGCTAAACTTGCCGAAACGGCAAAAGCAAATTTGAAGTAACGGGTTGAAGGGAGTCCTTGCGCAAAGGCTCCCTTTTATTCAGCGATATGATTATCACTTCTGAACACAACGAGGCGGTGTCGGAGGTTAAAAAGCTTCTGGACAAAAAATACCGCAAACTGCTTGGCAAATACGTCATAGAGGGCGAACGTCTGGTGGCGGACGCCATAAGATACGGCGCCGACGTGCAGCGTATTTTTATTCGGGCGGGCAGCGAGGACAAATTTTCTTTTGCCGACGCCACGGTGGTGGAAGGCAGAGTCTTCGACAAAATGACGGATACCGTTTGCTCGCAGGGAGTATTGGCGGTAGTGCGCATAAAAACGCCGCCCCTTTCCCCTCCGCAGGGCAACGCTCTTGTGTTGGACGGCTTGCAGGATCCCGGCAACGTCGGCACTCTTATACGCACTGCGGCGGCATGCGGTTTTACCGACGTGTATGCGGTAAACTGCGCCGACGTGTATTCCCCAAAGACGCTGCGGGCGGCGATGTCGGCGCATTTTTGCGTCAACGTCTATCTGTCGGAGGATATTTCCGCCGTGCTGAAATTGCAAAGCGGAAACCTGCTTGCGGCGGATATGGCGGGAAAAAACGTCTTTTGCGTTGACGTTCGCGGCAGAACAACACTCATAGTGGGCAACGAGGGCAACGGGCTTTCCGCAGAAAGCAGACGCGCGGCAAAGCTTGTGTCTCTGCCCATGCGAAACGGGTTCGAGTCGCTCAACGCGGCGGTAGCGGGAAGCGTGATAATGTATCAGATAAACTACAAAAACATGCAATAGGGAGGAAGCAAAATGTCCGGTCACAGCAAATGGAATAATATCAAGAATAAAAAAGCCAAAGGGGACGCGGCTCGTTCCAAAATCTTTACTAAAATAGGGCGCGAGATAGCCGTAGCCGTCAAGGCGGGCGGCGCCGATCCCAACACCAACAGCAAGCTTTACGACGTGGTACAAAAGGCAAAAGCCAACAATATGCCCAACGATAACATTACCCGCAGCATAAAGAAAGCCAGCGGCGAACTTTCGGCGGTGGACTACGTGGAAATGACCTACGAAGGGTACGGCATCGGGGGCAGCGCAGTCATCGTAGAGTGCCTTACGGACAACAAAAACCGCACGGCGGGGGACGTGAGGTGCGCCTTCGATAAAAACGGCGGCAGCCTCGGACAGACCAACTGCGTAAGCTATATGTTTAACCGCACGGGCGTTGTGGTGGCGGAAAACACCGTAGGGCTGGACGAGGACAGCGCATTCGAACTTGCCATAGAATCGGGTGCGGAGGACGTCACCGTCGAGGACGGAATGGTGGAAATGACCTGCGAGCCTTCGGCGCTGGCATCGGTAAGGGACGCCGTGGTGGCAAAGGGACTTAACCTTGTGTCCGCCGAAATGAGCTGGCTGCCCCAGACCATGGTGTCGCTGGAAGGAGATAACCTTGTGAAATTCCGCCGTATGTTGGACACCTTGGAAGACAACGACGACGTGCAGAACGTGTATCACAACGTTGCTTTGCCCGACGACGAGGAATAACTAAAAAAAATACCGTTGCAGCAACGCCGCAACGGTATTTTTTTATTGAAATTTGCTGCCCGACAGACGTTATACTGTGTCGGGATCTTTCATGCACAGCAGCAATATTCCCGAAACGACGCTTACGAAAATAAGGGTGCATATTTTGAGCGCAAGGCTTATGGGGCGGTTGGCTTTCAGGCGGTTGTTTACCATTATCGTCATCGGGATACACCATGCAAGGGGCAAGACCAGCGAAGCCGCCGTTACGCAGGCTATTATCATAAACACCAATGCAATGGTGCCCATAGTGGAGTTGTTGCTGTCCTCCTCCGTCGTTTGTTTGCAGCCGCATTTAGGGCAGACGACCGCTTCGGCATGTATTTGCGCGCCGCAATTAGTGCAGAACTTGGTCTGTGTCTGAGCGGCGCTTGCTTGCGCCGCGCCCTCTGTCTGCTTTGATCCGCAGTAGGGGCATATTACCGCCTCGTTTTCTACTTGTGCTCCGCAATTAGCGCAATATTTCATTTGTTTCCTCCTTGTTGTTCATGCACAAAAGCAATATTCCTGCAATCAGGTTTACGAAAATAAGCGTGCACACCTTCATTCCTACGCTCACCGGTTGTTGCTTTCTTGTCTTTTTGGATACCGACACCGTCATAGGGATTCGCCATGCCAGTGGCAGCAGGCACAAAAAGAAGCTGAGGATAGTGACTATCGTGTAGACGGCGTTGAATTGGTTCAAGTCTACCGTGCCTGTCTGATCCATTTCCAGTATCTGGTACCACACAACCGTTTTGGATATCGCCATGGTTATGGGCACGTATATGGCGGAAAGCAGCACGGTGCCGCAGGAAATTATCATCAGTATCATGGCAATGGTGCCCAGCACTTGGTTCGTTTCGTTTTTGTCGCTTTCGACGGGCGCAGCGGTGCAGGCGCAGCCGCATTTTATACATATTACCGCCTTGTCGTCTATCTGTGCGCCGCAATGTGAACAGTATTTCATTTTTTCACCTCTCATTCATACATAAAAGCAATATGCCGGCTATAACGCTTACGAATATCAGCGTGCATACCTTGAAGGCAAGACTGACGTGCTCGCCCCGTTTAAGCTTTCTGCCTAACGACACCGTCATGGGAATTATCCACAACAGAGGAATTGCCAGAACGCCGCAGTATATGCCTCCCATAATGCGTATCACTTGCGGCGTGAGAACCTCCGGCATTCCCTGTTCCCCTTCCATAGGGGGCAATCCTTCGCTGAGTATTCCCGCAAAAACGATGAACATCAAGAAAATTATAAGCAGAAAAGCCACCAACGCCACGCATTGTATTATCATAAATACTCTGGCGGCAGTGCCCAAGCCGCTTCTGTTTTCCGAAACGACCGGCTTTTTGCTTTCGGTGGGGCAGCCGCATTTAGGACAAACTACCGCCTCGTCCAACAGTTGCGTTCCGCAATGACTGCAATACTTCATTTTTACCTCAGTTACCAATGCTTACAAAAGCAATAAATTCACAACGAACACTATCGTGGCAATAACAATTCCTGCCACGGACAGATCGCGGCTGACATTGTTGGGCGCGTTCTTTTTGCCTATCCCGCCCAAGATCCACCCCAATAGCGGAATGAAAAATGCGCAGATTAGGGCGGCAATGGATATGCCGCTGGGTTTTTGGTTCGTACCGCCACCTATGGCAGGGCAGCCGCATTTCGGGCACATAACCGCCTCGTCCAGCAACTGCGCTCCGCAATGATTGCAAGTTTTCATAGTGTGTATCAGCCGTTTTCTACGGTTATCGTCAGAATACCCAAGCAGAACGTCGTAAAGTGTGATTTGCACCTTTCGTGTGAGAAAGCGCCTTTCAACGTCGGCTTAGGACAGAAAAACTGCACCCCGAAAGAGGTGCAGTTTTTCGTTGCAGTTTTAGTTGTCTTTCATGCAAAGCAGCAGAATACCGGAAAGTAAGTTGACGAAAATAAGCGTGCATACTTTGAAAGCGGTAGTCACGGGAACACCGTTTTTAAGTTTTCTGCTGAGCGAAACGGTCATAGGGATCACCCATGCAAGGGGTATTATGGAGAATACCGCCTGAATAATAGCAGTAATGACCATCATCTGACCTTCGGCGCTGTCGCCTGCTCCTGCCGCTTCCAGCAATGCGGGAATACCCACCGCGGTGATGATAGCGCTCAGCAGCATTGCGACGATGGTAATGATCATAAACACCAACGCAACTGTGCCGAGAGCACTTTTTTGGCGGGGAGCCGCCTGCGTGGAGCAACCGCAGTTAGGGCAGACAACGGCTGCGTCGTCTATCTGCGCACCGCACTTAGAACAAAATTTCATTAAGTTTACCTCCTTTGTGGTATATTTGAATTATACCGTATTGAAAAAAGTATGTCAATACTATTTTCAAAATTTGTTTTTGAGAACGGTGTTCTCTTTTGACCGCCGAGGGCAGAAGTGCGCAAAAAGCACAAGGGAGGAGCATAACCACACCTTTTGTAAAGTCGTCGGTAAGTACAAGGTGTGCGCGTCCGCCAAGTTTCTGCTACAAAGAGGGAAATTTTTCAGACGGCGTTTTTAGCAAATCGGCTACGCCCGCTTTTGTGTAAATTGAATATTGCCGAACGTGGGCGCGTTGCGTCGAATGCTATTTTTTCACATATTTTCGCAACCGTTTGTATTTTTTGTGACGTAGCGACAGCCGTACCACATCAGACAAGCCACTCGGTGTGCCTGTCGGGGTTGACTATCACCGTTTTGAAGTCGGTGTACACGACGAATCCGAGAGGAGCATGGGGAGGCTTTTTTACGTTTTTGCGCAGGGTGTAGTCCACAGGTATCTTGCTGCCCTCCGCCGCCTGCGAAAAGTAGGCGCATATTTCCGCCGCGCCCAAAATCACCTTGTCCGGCACGTCGCCCTCTGCCGAGATAACTACGTGGGAGGAGTGTATCTTCTGCGTGTGCAGCCAAAGGTCGTTTGCCGAGGCAAGGCGGAATGTCACGAAATTGTTCTGAACGTTGTTTTTGCCAACGTATACGTCAAAGCCGTGCACGTTGTACCGCAAGGGCTTTACCGGCGGCTCTTTGACCTTCGTTCTGCTTTGCTTTATCAGTCCCGCACCTTCCAGCTCGCTGCGTATTTGCTGTACGTCCTCCGCTTCGGAGCAGTACGCCATGTTTTGCTTTACCGTCAAAAGGTATTGCAGCAGCTTTTCGTTTTCCTCCACCAGCCGCGCGTTGTGTTCCGCCGCCGATTTCAGTTTGCGGTATTTTTTGTAGTATGCCTGCGCGTTCTGTTGCAGCGAAAGCGTTTCGTCCAGCGGGATCTCCGCCCTGCCGCCGTTGTAGTAGTCGTCGCAGATAAGTTTGTTTCCCACGGGCTTTTGCCACAGGTTTGCCAATATCAGGTCGCCGTACTGACGGTAGGTTTCCCTCTTTTCCGCTTCCAGCACCGTTTGTCGTTGTATGGCAAGCTTTTTCTGCGTGCGGGAAACGGCGTTTTTTATGACGGTGTTTACAGACTTTGCCTTGTCGTTGAAGCGCTGAATTTTGTCCGCCGTAAAATAGTAGTAGTCGTGCGCCTCGTTCAGCGTTTCAAAAAACTTTTTTTCTCCCCTTTTGGAAAGATAGTCGAAGGGGCAGACGTCGGTGGGCATTCCGCGGTTCAGCACCACGTTGGGGCGGGGGTTTTGCAGATTGGCGCGGTAGCTTTCCAGCCGCTGCAACACCCTTTGCAGATTTTTTTCCGTAAAGTCGTTTTCGTCAATGCCGAAAAGCACCTCGTTTACCGTGGCTTGGGACACTCCCAGCAGGTTTTCCGCAAGCGCCTTGGACAGCGGCTGCGCGTTGTTTTGCAAAAACAGCTTTACTCTCGCCGCGTCGAAGGGGGGAATTTTGTTTTGCGGCAGAAAAAATTTGTACTTTGCGCCCGTCATTATTATGCGCGAAGTGCCTATATCCTGCGGCAGGTGCTTTATGCTGTCGTAAACAATATATTCACCGTCCGTCAAAATGATGTTGGAGGTTTTACCCGTAAGCTCGAATATCAGGTGCAGGCTTTGTCTGTAACCCAATTCGTCGCTGCCCGAAAGGGTAAAATCCAGCACGCGCTCGTAGGGCATCTGCGTTATCTGCTCTATGGCGGCATTGGTCAGATGCTTGCGCAGCAGCATACAAAAGGCAGGCGCCGTTTTGGGGTTGTCCGTAGGCATTTGCGTCAGGTGTATCCTGTTTACGCCGGCGTTTGCCGATATCACCACCTTGTAGGTCTGTCTGTTGAACACAAACAGAATAATTTCGTCCCGTTCCGGTTGGTATATTTTGGTGATCTTGCCTCCCGTGAGTTTTTCCGACAGTTCTCGGCACAGCACCGAAAGGCTCAATGCGTCGTAAGCCATGGTTTCTCCTTGATGGTTTGGTGCATACATTATACAACGGCGACGGCATTTTCGCAACAGTATAGCCGCATTGAAGTACGTAAGAGCCAAGCGCACGTTTTTTGGGCTCTGGCGGAATGCCTGTGGGCATAACGTTACGACGGGGCGAGCGCGTTGTGCGGTGGCACGAGCGTAGCGCCAATAACAAAACCGCTCATTGTAAAGTTTTGACTTTGTGTGGAAGCGTTTTTTTTGTCGCAGTTTAAGGAGGTGTGCCTTGCGTGTAAAGCAACGATTATCGTGCGATGCGGCTTACCGCTGTACGCAGTGGCGCACAGCGCACACAATACGGCGGCAGCGTTTCAAAGAATGCCTGCACTCACTTTCCGAGGGACGCAGCGCATACCAGCGGCAGTGACAAATTTGTCACACAAGGTATTTTATATAATAAATACGTTTGCAATATTCCGCCGACTGTGGTATAATTGCTCATTGCGACGAGTAATCGAATAATCAGTCGGAGGACAACAATGAAATACACGCAGAAAAGAGAAGTAAACACGCTTACGATAACCTTTAAGGCAGACGCCGCCGAATGGCAGGAGTTTGACAAAAAGGCTTACGAACAGAATAAAGGCAAGTACAACGTGCCCGGTTTCCGCAAGGGACACGTGCCCAAATCCGTATTGGAAAACAGATACGGCAAGGGACTGTTCTACGAGGACGCCCTTTATCTGGCTGCGCAAGAATATTACACGCAGTTTTTGGATAAGAATAGTAAAGTGACTCCCGTTTCCCGTCCGGAATTGGAGGACAAGTCGGTGAAAATCGACGACAAGGGCGTTACATTTGCGGTAGTGGTTACGCTACGCCCCGAAGTGACTTTGGGCGAATACAAAGGACTTACTGTTGAGAAGACGCAGCCTCAGCAGGTCACCGACGCCGACGTGGACGCGGAAATACAAAGACTGCGCGAGCGCAACGCCCGCTATATCGAAGTGACCGACCGTCCCGTACAGGAAGGGGACGAGGTGAATCTCGACTATTGCGGCAAGATAGACGGCGTAGCGTTTGAAGGGGGCACGGCGCAGAAGCAGACGCTTGTTATCGGTTCGCACACCTTCATTCCCGGCTTTGAGGAGCAGATAGTGGGCATGAACTTGGAAGAAACCAAGGATATTCAGGTCACCTTCCCCGAAGACTATCACGCCGAAGACCTTAAAGGCAAAAACGCCGTGTTTACCTGCACGGTGCACGGAATTTCCGTAAAACAGTTGCCCGAGATAGACGACGAATTTGCCAAGGACGCCAGCGAATTTTCCACCATGGAGGAGTTCAAAGCGGACATAAGAAAGACGTTGCAAGCCAAAAACGACAAGCTTGCCGCCGATCAGGACGAAAGCAAGCTGGTGGAAACCATCGTGGAAAACGCCAAGATGGAAATTCCCGACGTCATGATAGAGGAGCAGATAGACGACTACGTTCAGGATTTCCGTTATCAGCTCAGCTATCAGGGGCTCAGTCTGGAAAACTACTTCAAGTACACCAATTCCGACTTGCAGCAGTTGCGTTCCAACTATCGTGAACGCGCGCAGAAAGCCGTGCGCACCCGTCTTGTGTTTGAGGAAATAGTAAAGGCGGAAAAAATAAAGGCTACCGCCAAAAAGGTGGACGCCAAGATAAAGCAGTATGCCGAAACCATCGGCAAGAGCTTCGACGAGGTGAAGGCGGGCTTGCAGGAGCAGGAAAAGTACTACTTTGAAAATCAGGTGATTACCGAAGCGCTTATGGAGCTTATAAAAAGCCAAAACACCATAGCGTAAAAACCATTTGCTTGTGACTTAACGTCAAACGGAGGTAAAAAGTGTTAATTCCGATGGTGGTGGATCGCACCGATAACGGCGAGAGAAGCTTTGATATATACTCACGTCTGTTGGAAGACAGAGTGGTGTTTTTGTCGG
>DVOC01000016.1 GCA_018713905.1 Candidatus Fimimonas merdipullorum | reverse complement strand
TTACCACAGATTTGTATGAACTCCTTTTTTTCTTCCTCACCTGTTGCACTTAATAGTATAATTCACCTAATGACGAAAAAAAAGAAGCAATTTTTTGCTTCTTCTTTTGTTAAAGACAGATATTTCGGATTTGTATTTTCTTCCGTTAAAGCGGAAAGGAAACGTTCCTTTGGTAACTTTCGGGCAGTTGCAGAATGTTTCAAAAAACTTAAACTGCAACGAATCAGAGAAGAGCATTTTTCATTGAGGCGGAAAGAATTGAACGAAAAGATGGAAAAAAATCAATTCTCCGACAACGCCACTTCACTGCCGTTAGCCCTGACATTAGCAAAGTAATAGAGAAATCGCAAAATTCTTTGTCAAAATGCAAAGGCGTTTTAGTAGGTTATCTTTGTTAGCACAAGTAGTCTTGCAGGAACAAGAGAGCAAAGAGTTATCTTCTTGACCTCAGCCGTTGTATCTCCAAACAACGCCCTTGCAAAAGCGGTTCCAGCCCGATTCCAAACCTCTCGGTTGCGACGACGCCATGCAATAGACGGTGAGGTTGTTGCAGTTGTCATCGGTAGTGGCTGTCGGCAATGAATACTCTTTGGCGAAAGTTTTGACAATAATTTTCAAATGATAAGGGGAAACTGTTGCACATCGCTTGAACGGCGTTTTGGAAAAAAACGGCAAAAATGAGGCGACCTTTGCCCGCCAAAGGCAAGCGTGCGCATTGCAAACACTTGACTTTGAATCGTGTATTTGATAAAATAGGATGAATGCTATGGTGGTAGTGTGTGTCTTTACCGCCGAAATGCTTTTTTTACTACTACAACGCACAATTTTTTGTGCAGAAATAAGGAGAAGCAAAATGAAAAGAACGTATCAACCCAAGAAAAGACAAAGAAGCAAGGTGCACGGTTTCCGCGCAAGAATGAAGACGACGGGCGGCCGCAGGACGCTGGCGAGAAGAAGAAACAAGGGACGTCATTCTCTTTCCGCCTGACGGGTGACAAAGCTTGAAGTCTATTTACAGGCTTAAAAAAAACTATCAGTACAACTACGTTTACAAACACGGGCAGAGCGTTGCGGACGGCAGCATGGTGCTGTTGTATTGCAAAAACGGCAAAAGCACGTCGCAGGCGGGGTTTTCCGTCAGCAAAAAATACGGGCACGCAGTCAGCCGCAACAGGATACGCCGCCAGATGAAAGCGGCGGCGGAAAAGATAATGCCGCAGGTGAAGGGGGGCTACAACATAGTGTTTGTACCCCGCAGAAAAAGTCAATACGACTTTTGGCAGTTGCAGGAAAGCATGCAAAAGCTGCTGGAAAAGGCGGAGCTGCTGCAATGAGGAAATTAGCGATATTGCTTTTGAAGGGGTACAAAGCCACTTTTTCGCGCTGGAAGGGCAAAAGGTGCATTTACACCCCCTCCTGTTCCGTCTACGCCATGGAGGCGTACGCGGAGTACGGCTTTTTTGCCGCCACTCTGCTTACGGCAAAGAGGCTTTTGCGGTGCGCGCCCTGGGGCAAAGGAGGATTCGATCCTCTGCCTGCAAACCTCAGGGGAAGCATGAAGATGTTTGTGTAAACGCGGTTTCGGAGAATCAATGAAAAGAAAAACGCAAATTTTGTTACTTGTCGCAATGCTTGCGGCGGTATGTCTGCTTGCGCTGGTGGGGTGCACCACTCAAAAGGCGGATTACTTCACATATTCGGAGGAAAACCTCGGCGTGATGGGCAAGCTGGTGAAGTGGATGCACGGCTGGGTAGGCAACTACGGCTGGACGGTTGTGGTGTTTACGGTGTTTCTGAAGCTGATAACCTCGCCCTTGGACGTGTGGCAGAGGGTGGCTTCCCGCAAAATGACCATCAAAAACCAGCAGATGCAGCCGCTGCTTGCGGAAATTGACAAGCGGTACGGGGCAAACACGCAGCGTGCCAACGACGAAAAGCGCAAGGTGTACGGCAAAGCGGGTTATTCCATGCTGTCCTCCTGCCTGCCCATGATAATATCCATGGTGATATTCTTCGTGATGTTCGCAGGCCTGCGCGACTACTCCACTTACAGCAGCGTCACCAACTTTCAGGCGCTTTCCGACACCTATTACAAGTCTTACTACTCCGCCGTGCAGCAGCAAGGGGGAGAAATGTGGACGTTCCTTGAAGGGGAGCACAACGACCTGTTGGAAAGCAGCGAGGAAACAAACGAGTACAAAAAGCAGATAAACGCTTATATCGTGGGTATAGACCGTCTGGAAAAGCAGTACGGCGCCTCGCAATGCGCCGCTTTCCGCACGGCTGCGCTTGAAGACGTGAAGGAGTATTACGTAAACCACCACGAAAGCTGGCTGTGGATACAAAACGTGTGGCAGCCGGACACGTGGGCTACCCTTATGCCCGCCTATAACGACAGCAGCAACGGCTTCGGCGCCGTTGTGGATATGAGCGAATTCGGCGTGGATAACGGCGTTTCCCACTACGAGATGATACGCTCCGCCGTGCTGGAAACGGGCAAGAGGGGGGACGAAGGCAAGTGGAACGGTCTGATGATACTGCCCATTTTGTCCATAGGCTTGTCGTTTTTGTCCATGTTCATCTCTCAGCAGATGGACAAAAAGACCAGAAAGGGTGAAACGCAGCAGGACGCGCAGCAGAAGGCAACCAACACCACTATGATGATAATGATGCCGCTGATGATGGCGTTCTTCGGCTTTATGTACACGGGCGCGTTTGCCATATATATGGTGGCTAACTATACGCTCAGCATACTTACCACCGTAGCGCTGCGCCTGCCCATAGAAAAGATAGTGCAAAAAAGCCTTGCCAAATCGGGCAATTCCGACAACGGCAAAGCAAGCTATATGAGGTAAAAATGAAAAACACGACTAACGAAAGCCAACAGCAAAACGCGCACGTGCAGGAATTTTTGCAGACGGTGCTGGAAAAAATGGGCTGCGGCGGCTGTGAGGTAAACCTTTCCGAAACGGAGGAGGCGTTGCGACTGGAAATAAAGGGCGAGGACGCCAACGCCGTAATAGGTCGTCACGGCGAGGTGCTGGACGCGCTGCAATATCTTTGCAGCCTGATAGCCAACGGCAGGCACGGCGCCTTTAAGCGCGTGGTGATAGACACGGCGGGCTACCGCGAAAAGCGGGAAAAATCGCTGCGCAGGCTGGCGTCCAATTTGGAAGCCAAGGTGAAGCGCACCGGCAGGGCGGTAAAGCTGGAGCCCATGAACCCCTACGAGAGGAGAATAATACACACGGCGCTGCAAAACAGCAGCTACGTCACCACCGAAAGCGAAGGACAGGGCGGCGGCCGCCACGTGGTGGTTTCCCCCAAGGAAAAGAACAATATCCTTAACGCCCCCAACGCCCCCAGAAAGACGCTCAACTTCGTGTACCGCAGCGACAAAAAGAGAAGAAGATAACGTCTGACGGCAGCAGACTTGACAACGGCGACCTTTGCCGAAAGGCGAAGACGTTTTACTACAAACAAAAAAGCACGCATCGGCGTGCTTTTTTGTTGCTTTGACAAAATTTTTGAATACGTATTGAGTTTTATTGACCACGGCTTTGCCCCAAGCACTGCCGTTATTTGCCATTGTGCGTTGCAGATAGAGGCAAATAGACCGCTTTGAAGGGAAAACTGCCGCTCTCTTGCCCTTGTGCTTTTCCGAGAGAAGCTTTTGCAGTCAACTCCCGACGAAAACAGGCTACCGTTTTTTGTCTTTGCGTGCCGATAACGGAGGCTTTTGCAGCCAAACTGCTCTAAACGGTAAAGGACTGCCGCTATTTACCGTGTGTTGCCAATAGAGGCTTTTGGGCAAAGCAACAGTCTTGAGGGAAGCCGGCTACTCTTTTTTCTTGTGCGTTGCAGAAAGAAAACGTTCAACTAAACCGCTTTGAAGGGGGAATTTTGGCAACGTTTCCGAAAAATTCGGCGCATTGCAAGATTTACAGCGGCGCCTTTCTCGGCTTGTTTTGCCCGCGGGGGTACTTCAAGGGGGTGTGAGAGGTCTTTTCGTACCGCAAGATACAGCGGCGGCTGCCGTCGGGCAGAGTGAAGCTTTTGCTTTCGGCAAACACAAGTCCCAGCGTTGCGCAGGCGTTTTGCGCCGAAAGCGTTTCGGAAATATCCGTCTTGTACGCCAGCACGCTGCCGCCCAATTTCACCACCTGCGCCGTGTACTCCAAAAGCACGGGCAGGGGAGCCACCGCACGGGCTACGGCGACGTCGAAAAGCTCGCGGTGAGTTTTGGAAAAGTCCTCTGCGCGGGCATGGAAAAATTCCGCCGCTATGCGCATTCTGTTGCAGAGAGCGCGGCAAAAATCCACCCGCTTTTGCAGGCTGTCCACCAGCGTGACGGAAAGGTCGGGACGGGCAATTTTGAGGGGGAGAGAGGGGAAGCCCGCTCCGCAGCCGACGTCGCACACGGTGGCGTTTTGCGGCGTCAGCACGCTGCCCAATATGCTGTCGGCAAAGTGTTTTTCCCACACCGCTTCCCGTTCCGTAATGGCGGTGAGGTTGTATTTTTCGTTTTCTTCCAGCAGAAAATCGCAGTAGGCGTCAAGCTTTGACTGTTGTTCGCCGTCGAGATTTATGCCGGTGTTTTGGTAGAGGTATTGAATGATCATGTGTTTGTATCCGTCGGCAGATACTGCCGTAATTTTAGGTATTCCTGAATAACGCAGGACAAGTGCTTGCGCCGCTTGCGTTTAGCGGCAGGGATTGAAGGTCACAAGGTAAGGCGCGTTTTGCCCAAAGGATAGGGGCGAAAGAGGCGTTCGGGCGCTTGCCGCGCGCCCAAAACACGCATACGGTTGAGAAAATACGGTCAGTTTTGTCTGTTCTGCGCCAGATAAACTATGAGTATTTGCACGTCGGCGGGGGAAACGCCGCTTATTCTGCCCGCTTGCCCGAGGTTGGCGGGGCGTATTTTGTCCAGCTTTTGCCGCGCTTCCAGCCGCAGCCCCTCTATGGCAAGGTAGTTTATGTCTTTGGGAAGAGGCTTGTCTTCCAGCTTGCGCGCTTGGGCAATGCTCTCCTTTTCCTTTTGGATATAGCCGCGGTATTTGCACTCGATTTCCGTTTCCTGCAATACGTCGTCGGGCATATCGGCAAAATAGCCCAGACTGCGCAGGTCTTTGGCGGAGATGTTGGGACGGCGCAGTATCTCGTCCAGCGTAAGTCCCGCGTTGGTGTTGACCTCGCCCTTTTTTTCAAACAGCGGAGCGTACACCTTGGGGGAAATGACTGCGGAAAGCTGTTTTTGCGCCTGCATAAGCAAGCTTTTTCTGCGCAGATAGCGTTGGTAGCGTTCTTCCGAAACAAGTCCCACGTCGTGTCCCTGCTCCGTAAGGCGCAAATCGGCGTTGTCCTGTCGCAGCACCAGCCTGTGTTCGGCGCGGCTGGTCATCATGCGGTAGGGCTCGAAGGTTTCCTTGGTGGTTATGTCGTCCACCAGCACGCCTATGTAGCTGTTGTCCCTCGGGAAGGTGACGGGCGCTTTGCCGTGCACATACCTTTCGGCGTTTATTCCCGCCACTATGCCCTGCGCCGCCGCCTCCTCGTAGCCGCTGGTGCCGTTTATCTGCCCTGCGCAGAACAGCCCCGCCAGCCGCTTGCTCATAAGGGTGGCGTCGAGGTCGGTGGCGTCTATGCAGTCGTACTCTATGGCGTAGGCGTCCCGCATTATTTCCACGTGCTCCAAGCCCTCTATGCTGCGATAGATCTGTTCCTGAACTTCGGCGGGCATGGACGAGGACGCGCCCTGCACGTAAAACTCGCAGGTGTCGGAAGATTCCGGTTCCAGAAATATCTGGTGCCGTTCCTTGTCGGAAAAGCGTACCACCTTGTCCTCTATGCTGGGGCAGTATCGGGGGCCTACGCCGCTGATAGAGCCGTTATACAGCGGGGCAAGATGTTTGTTGCTCAAAATTATGCGCTTGGTTTCTTCGGTAGAGTAGGTGAGATAGCAGCTGCGCCTGACGGGGGGCAGAACGTCCGTCATTGCGGAAAAGGGCGCGCAGTCGTCCCCCTCCTGTTCCGTCGTTTTGTTTAGATCCAGCGATTGCAGCCGAACTCTTGCCGGAGTGCCCGTTTTGAAGCGGCGCACGGTAAAGCCCAAAGAGATAAGGCTTTCGGTGAGGTATTGCGCGTTGGCAAAGCCGTTGGGGCCGCTGTTTCTGACGCATTGCCCCACTATGGTGCGGGAATTGAGGTAGACACCGCAGCACAAAATAACTGCCTTGCCGCGGTAGACAAGCCCTACGGCGGTGGCAACCTCGTAGCCGCATTCCGTTTGCCGCAGCGAAACCGCCTCTCCCTGCCGCAAAAACAGGTTGGGGGTGCTTTCCAGAGTGCGCTTCATATTGACGTGGTACAAATTTTTGTCCACTTGAGCGCGGGGAGAATAGACGGCGGGACCTTTGCCCTTGTTGAGCATGCGCATTTGCAGCAGGCTTTTGTCGGCGTTTACCGCCATTTCGCCCCCCAGAGCGTCTATTTCCTTTACTATCTGTCCCTTGGCGGTACCACCTATACTGGGATTGCATGCCAAAAATGCCACCGTGTCCAAATTGGTGGCCAACACCAATACCGAGCAGCCGAGCCGAGCGGCGGCAAGCGCCGCTTCGCATCCGGCATGACCGGCTCCCACCACAATAACGTCGAAATCTCTCAATTTTCACCTCGTAAGGTTTTCGCAATAAATTTTATGCCCCCCGCGTCGCGGGCGGTAACAAGGGGGCTTGACGGTGATATCGGGGCAAATTTTCCATCTTCCCCGCGCGTAGCGGCAACGGAAGCATTGCCGTCCCCGCTGTCGTCGCCCCGTTTTGCACCCGTCCGCACAATGCCGACGCGTGAGATGCGAGTCGGAGGGCGCATGCGGCGCGGCGACGAAGGGTGCCTACGTGAACCTTGCCTTCGTCCCGACTGCCGTCGGCGCCTATTTTGGCGCGGCTATGCCGCGCGCAATGCGCGGGAAACACGCAGCCGTGCCGCGTACGAAGTTTGCAGATAAATTACACAAATTGCATTTATCTTGCACAAATTATGCGCTTTGTTGCAAATTCCGTTACTTACCCAAGCAAAACTTACTGTATATGTTGTTGATTACGTCTTCCTGTGCGTCGGTGCCCGTAATTTCCCCCAGCTTTTCCCACGCTCTGCGTATGCGGGAAGAAATGACGTCCAAGGTGTCCTGCGGCGAGCCTTCGCGCAGGATATCCGCCGTCTGACGCAGGCAGGAAAGGTGCCGCTGGTTGGTTATGAGCAGGTCGGAATTTTGTATATCCCCCGCATTGAACAGCTTGTACAGCGTTTCTTTAAGCTGTTCCACGTCGCCGCTTTTGGCGGAAATTGCCAGCTGGTTTTGTTTGAGTGCGGGTGGGGAATACAAGTCGCTTTTGTTGTAAATTTTTATCACCGGCTTGTTAGAGGGGAATGAGGTGTCGTCGGAAGGATCCTCCACCAGATACAGTATCACGTCGGCGCTGTCCGCCGCCACTTTGGCGCGGCGTATGCCCTCCGCTTCCACCTCGTCGGCGGTGTCGTGCAGCCCTGCGGTGTCCACAAAGTTGAATTTTATGTCGCGGTAGAACACGCTTTCGCAAAGAGTGTCCCGTGTGGTGCCCTTTACGCTGCTTACTATCGCCCTGTTGCTGCCCAAAAGGGCGTTGAGCAGGCTGGATTTTCCCACGTTGGGAGCGCCCACTATCGCCACGTCTATGCCGTATTTTGCCACCTTGCCCAGCGCAGAGGTGGAAATTATCCCGTCCAGAGCGCCGCACACGTCGTCGATTTGCCTGCGCACCTGTTCCGCCGTGGGCAGCTCGAGGTCTTCTTCGGGATAGTCTAACGCCGCTTCGCATGCCGAAAGCACGTCCAGCAGCGTCTGTTGCAGCTGCACTACTCGCTGTCCCAGCTTGTTTTCCAGCAGATTTGCCCCCGCCTTTGCCGCCGAAACGGTTTCGGCGTCTATCATCTCTATTATGCCTTCGGCGTTGGTAAGGTTCTGCTTGCCGTTGATAAAGGCGCGCTTGCTGAATTCGCCGTTTTGCGCCATCACCGCGCCGCTGTCCAGACAGGCCTCTATCACCGCCTGCGGCACCGCCGTTCCGCCGTGACAATGAAACTCAACCACATCCTCGCCCGTATAGGAACGGGGGGCGGCAAAGTAAACGCACATGGCGTGTTCGTCGAAATTGCGCGTTTTAAGCACCCCCGGCTTCAGCAGGTTGGGCTGACAAGGAAAGGGGGAAAATATTTTTTTTGCTATTTCTACGCAGTCGTCGCCGCTCATACGCACAACGGCTATTGCCGAACGTCCCACCGCCGTAGAAAGCGCCACAATAGTTCTGCTCATGGTAGTTCTCCTGACAGTATTGTACCACTTTGCGAAAAAAATCTCAACACTATACGAAAAGTTGCCGCAAAAGGGCGAAGAACGGCAGCCGCAGTAAGGAATTGCTGCCGTTGTGCGTGCGTCAATGCGCCGTTATGGTTAGCGGCGGCACGCTCGCAAGGTAGTTTTAGGGGCGAAAGGGAAATGAAGGCAAGGTTTTTGCGAGCAAGGCGCTTTGAACGTGCGAGATAGCGGCAACAGCAATTGAAGCGCAAAACTGCTTGCAACGGTCAGGCGGTCGATGGCGTGCGGTTGCGAACGAGGTTGTCGGCGTTGCATTAGTGCTCCGTGTTGTGCGCGAGGCGGCAAAGGCGGGCGTCGGCGTCACGCCCCGTATTTATCCGTTTATGCCTCGCCGCGGGGTAGCGTTTTGTGGGAGCTGCGCCTCCCGTTGCGCGGGCGCAAAGTAAGCGGCGCACCGTCAAAAAACAAAAAATAAACAAGCCCCGTGGCGCACGCGCCGGCATAAATCCGTCACCCGCGCGATTGATTCCGCCATAGCCACATTCGACTGCGTGCGGGCGTTTTTCCGCGGCGTATATTTGCCGTCCGCTACCCTGCCCGCGCGGAGGCGAGAGTGCAAGACAATGCCGTTCCGCTTGGGAGTGCGCCCACGCCGATATGCGCGGCAATACGGCAAGCGCCGTCTGCATTTTGCTGTAAAGACACAGTGAGTACGCTTGTGCGTATGCGCGGCAATACAGGGGACGGACGTTACAACAAAATGAATAAAGAACACAATATTGTGCTGTATAACGCATAAATTGTGTAATATAACGGTATATATCGTAAATTACGCAGTAATCTTACGCCTCTTCCCCGCCGGTGCCTGTATGTACGCGACGTTCAGAGCGTTTTTTTGAGAAGCAAACGTGCGGCGGGCGTGGCAGTCGAGATACGGCGAACAAACTGACATTTTTCTTTTGCAAGGTGAGACGTCTGCTGCTGTACGGCGGCGAAAATATGCTTGTGTCCCGTTGCCGTTTTGTGTTGTGGGAAGAGTTGCTTCGTCGGGGGCTTAATGACGTTGCGATTTCTTCGGTAAGGTGGCATGCGTCCGGTTCGCTAGGCGCATATATCGTGGCGCTCCCCTGCGGTACGGCGTCTGCGTATTCGTGGCAAAATAAGTCAAAATTTACCTCGCTGCTTTTTCTGTTTTCATTACGCCTGCCTTTCAGCTTGCCTTTGCGCCGCTGTTTGGGCAGGATGGTTTTGCGGCAATAGAAGCTTCAAGCCGCCTGTTAATTAAATTTTTCTTATATTCCATTCTTACTTGCTTTTGCGCTTGCGGTTTTGGCGGGGCGTTGCGTTTTTTTGTCAAGTGGTATTAAGCCGCATTGTCGCTTTTCTGCTCTTCCCGCTTTTCGTACTCGCGCTTGCGTTTACGCTGTTGTGGGGCTCACATCGGAGCTTTATTGTACAGTTGTTTTGCCTCGTCTTGCGCGCCACAGCGCAGCTCCGCTGCGTTCGAGAAACGTCTTGCAGCGATTGACGTCGTCGAAGCGGTAGTTTTGTGGTGCGGCGCACCTTGCATTGCTTCCCGCATTTTGTTTTCAAATTTCCTTTTTTATCGTTTTTGCCGACAGCGAAAGCCGTTTTCCCCCGCGCAATAAAGCAAATATCAAGTTTTTTACGGAAACGCAAATTTATTCTTGAAAAAGACTGTGGTTTGTGATATTATTTATAAGAAGTACTATATGTTATCGGAGCGATTATGGGAAAAATCATTGCTTTTTCTAATCAGAAGGGCGGCGTAGGCAAGACCACTACCGCCATAAATCTTTCTACATACGTGGCTATGGAGGGGCGCAAGGTTCTCTTGGTGGACTTCGATCCGCAGGGCAACGCCACCAGTGGGTTCGGCTTTGAGAAAAATCATCTGGAACACACCTGCTACGACGTGCTTATGGAAGATTGCTCCGCCAAGGAGGCTATTTTGCCTACCGCCGTGGAAAATCTGTCCATGATACCCTGCAATATCGACCTTGCCGCCGCGGAAGTGGACCTTGTAAGCATGATGGCGCGCGAAAGCGCCCTGAAACGCGCCCTTGCCCCCGTAAAGGGCGACTACGACTATATTTTTATAGATTGTCCGCCCAGCCTTGGGCTTATCACGCTCAACGCGCTTGTGGCAAGCGACGCCGTAATCATACCTATTCAAAGCGAATTTTTTGCGCTGGAAGGGTTGAGTCAGCTTATGAACACCATAAAAATAGTAAAACAGCGGCTCAATTCCTCCCTTACCATAAACGGCGTGGTGCTTACCATGTACGACGTGCGCACCACCATGTCCAAGCAGGTCACGGCGGAAATATACAAGTATTTCGGAGATACCGTCTACACCGTGCCCGTGCCGCGCAACGTAAAGCTGGTGGAATCGCCCAGCTTCGGAGTGCCCATTCCCATGCACGCTCCCCGTTGCAGCGGGGCAATAGCGTATCGGGCGTTGGCGCAGCAATTTTTAGAGAGAGAGGAGAAGTAACATGGCGAAGAACGTAAACAAAGGATTAGGCAGAGGCTTTGCCTCTTTGATGGGACTTAACGACATAGACGAGCTTGCCCGCGCCACGGGGACGGAAAGCGCTGCTGCGGAAGGCTCTGCAGATGGCGTGGTGCAGCTTTCGCTGCTGGATATCGACCCCAACAGGGAGCAGCCGCGCAAAAACTTTGACGAGGCTGCGCTGGAAGAATTGGCGCAAAGCATTCGCACCTACGGCGTAATTCAGCCCATAGTGGTGACGCCTGTGGGCAAACGGTTTATGATAATTGCCGGCGAACGCCGTTTCCGCGCCAGCCGTCTGGCGGGCAAAACGGAAATACCCGCAATTATACGCAATTACACTCCGCAGGAAATAAAGGAAATAAGCCTGATAGAAAACCTGCAAAGAGAGGATCTCTCCCCCATAGAAGCGGCGCGCGCCATACGCACGCTTATGACGGAATTTAATATGACGCAGGAAACGGCTGCCGACAGAATAGGCAAAAGCCGTTCCGCCGTGGCAAACACCCTTCGCCTGCTGACGTTGAGCGACGACGTTATCTCTTTGATAGAAAGCGGCAGACTTTCGGCAGGACATGCGCGCACGCTGGTTGTGGTGCCCAAGGAATATCAGTACAAGCTGGCTTTGAAAGGGTGCGACAATCAGATGACAGTGAGGGAAATGGAAAAGAGCGTCCGCGCCTTTCTGAACCCCAAGCCAGCCAAGGAAGCGCCCAAAGAGGAGTGCAAGGAACTGCACGAGTTGGTAAGCAACATGCAGCGCACCTTTGCCACCAAGGTTTCCGCAATGGGAAACGCCAATAAAGGCAGAATTTATATAGACTACTTTACTTCCGACGACCTTGACAGAATTTGCAATCTGGTGGAAGATTGGATGCAGGACAAGTTCCGCAAGGACGAAGAATAATTTACATTGCGCCCCTCCCGAACGGAGGGGCTTTTTGTTGTTGACGTATTGCTAAACCGACACCGCCCCCGTCTGAAAGCAAACAAGCTTATCTCTGTTGCGTTGCTGACGGCGAACTTGACGGAAGCAATCTTGTAAAAACCTGAGTAACCGTTATGATAGATAACAGCCCTTCTCTCGAAAACGGGCGATGAGCGGCGGTCTGACTGCGGAGGGGAAAGGGAGTGGTAATCTGGTGAAAAAGTGACGGTCGGCTTATGCTTGAAGCGGAAAAATACCTCTTTTGCAGGAACGGTAGGCATTTTTATGCACTACTTGACCGCCGTCCTAACGACACAATGCGGTTTTGTGGGGAAGCATGATAGGTGGCGTGACGTGGGGCAATGATCTCTGCCTTGTTCCGACATCGGC
>DVOC01000001.1 GCA_018713905.1 Candidatus Fimimonas merdipullorum | reverse complement strand
GTATAACAAGTTGAAAAATACGCATTTGAAACGGTTAAAAACCGCAGAGCACTTTTGAATCCGCACAGACATTGCTTTTGATCAATGAGGCAAACTTTGCCTGCACAGCCAGACATTATACCGTGCTTGTCTTACATGGTTTCGGCATGGCGAGATGATTTTAGCCCGCAACGCCGGTTGCATGCGTACAGAAGGGAGCCATTGGGCAGCAAAGGTATTAGCAAGTTCGACAGGCAACGGTTGCCTGCAAGGACGCAAAGCGTTTTGCGGAGCGGACACCACGCCGACGGCGGCGCAAACGACATCTGAGCTTGTAAATTGACGAACAAAAAAACGGCGAGGCGATGTGTGGCACGCCATTTGCCCCACCACACAAACATGCGCGGCAATGTAGAATTGCACGGTGCAAATACTAAATAATCTTCGGCGGCGTTATGTGTCTTGTCGCAAATAACGACAGGCGACGAGAATGCGAGGCAGGTGTGCACCACACAAATATGCGCAGGGGAACGCAAAAACGGCATTAATACTACAGGGAACGAGTAGGCTTATAAATTACAAAAAAAACGCCACGGCGGGTGCCGAGGCGTTGAAATGTGCATAAAAGTTGATACCGTTTGCAAAAATCAGGACACAGTTTGCGGTTTTGCGGAGCGGATGCGGGCGCTACACCTTTATTTCCGTCAGTTTGTTGCCCACAAGGTCGCAGGAGGTAAGGTAAAAATCTATGTTGAAGCGGCGCATGAACAGGTTTGCGCGGCAGTCCTTGCCGTGAAGGTGTCCGTACACCACCGTATGCACGTCGTTTTGAATGAACAGCCGCACAAAGTCGGAGTCGTCGTAGTTGACGTTGAAGGGAGGATAATGCATTACCGCTATCACCTTGTCCCCCTCCCTGCGCTGCTTTTGCATGGCGGCGAGGGAAAGCTTTAGGCGTTCTATCTCGCGCAGATAGATAGTCTTGTCCTCGGCGGAAAGGTTGTCGCCGTCGGGACACACCCAGCCGCGCGTTCCGCACATCAGCACGTCGCCGAAACGCAGACAGTCGTTTTGTATGGCGTAAAAATCCTGCGGAATGCTGCTGCGCACCTGCGAAATGGTGTTCCACCAATAGTCGTGGTTGCCACGCACTATCACTTTTTTGCCGGGTAAAGCCGACACCAGCGCAAAGTCGGGCAAAGCCTGCTCCATGCGCATTGCCCACGAAAAATCGCCGGCAAGAATCACCACGTCGTCGTCGGTGACCTTGGCGCGCCAATCGTCGCAGATAAGTTCAAAATAGTTTTCCCACGCCTTTCCGAAGACGTTCATGGGCTTGTCGCACACAGAAGAAAGGTGCAGGTCGCTTATGGCAAAAATTTTCATAAGCATATTTTACCACAGTCAAGCCCTTTTGACAATGCTTTTGCTTGGCGGCGAAGGGGCAATAACGGCGCACACGGAACGCCGCAGAGAAACTCTTGTGCGTACAAAAATGGCGCGGCACGTCAGGGCGTGACTCAAGCCTTTACGTAACTGCAAGCCTACGCCGTCCTGCTTGCTGCTTCTTCGTCCGCCACACGCCGTGCCGTCTGCATACGCCCGAAATGCAACTGCTTTATTACGCAATTGTCGCCCGCTGCTGTCGCAAAAGACGTTACGGCTCGTCTGTGCGCCTCTCCCTTTTTGCTCGGCAGGCAGAACACATAAGCTCCTGCGGCGTCAGGCAGTTGCGCTGACAAAAGGGACATATAAGTTGTTCCTCCTCGTCGAAAACACTCTTTTTGCCGCTTAGTTCATCCTTGCACACGGTGCATATTTCCTCGTCCGCCGTTATATAATTCAATTCGCAGCGCGGACACTTTTTGTATTTCAAGCAAAGGCTCCTTTTACAGCCTATGAAAAAGTTTTCCCTTGTGTTACGCCCCGAAAAGCTTCCCGTTTGCGCCGCGGCAATTGCGGCAAAAATATAGTCATGTACCTGAAAATTCAATACGTATTGAAAAATTTGTGACATATAGGCAAACTCATTTTGCACGCAGGCACGCATTACCGACGCTTCGCCGCGACGGCAATCAGGCGTAATGTTCCGCACCGATTTTAAAGTGACGAAAAAAAACAGCCCTTTTCGGACTGTTTTTTGCACTCCTTTCGTTACGAACCGCCTTTGCAACTGCCGGGGTAGAGCGGCAGCTCGAAATAGCCAGAGCACACTTCCTCGGTGTATTCCTGACAGGGCGGTATGACGGCATAGCCGTAGGTGGGAATTATCAATTCCACGTCCATAGTCACCTTCAAAATAGCCGTTACGCAGCAGTTTACCGTGAAGACGTAGTAGGTAACGCCGTCAATTTCCTGCGTGGTGCTGTAACTGCCGTCGGGGCTGACGGCGGACACGGCCGCTTCTATCTTGTAGGGAATTATGGAAGGTTCGGGCAGATACATTACGACGTTTACGGGTATGGTAACGCTGCCCACGCCGCTGCCCTCTGCGTTGTTGGAATCTATGTACGTTACTTCTACCGGCACCACTATGTCCGCTTCCACTCTGCCGTACTTGGGGCGTTCCTGAAGGCGTTCCACCACCAGATTATCCACCGTTCCCACGGTAGAGGTACTTTTGCAGCTTACGAAGCGCAACGGAACCGCAGGCGAAGGGGGATTGACGTCGGAAACGTTTACCGTCACCTGCTGCAGAGTGGTCTGCTTCATGCAGGCGTCAAACACCTTTTTGCCTTGTATGCAGATTTTTTCACTGCCACCGTTGCCGTCCAGATTGTTTACAGGCATTATTTTTCCTCCTTGGATATTCAGTACATTGTATGAGGGGCAATTAAAAAACGTGCATTGACTGCGCACTTTCCGCAAAACAACGGTAAATGAGGTTCGGATGACAAACGCCCGACTGCGCACCGACACAAACGCCGTGCGCAGGGTATTGCCGCTTAGTACGCAAAACCGATGTCTGTTGCAAGCACTTTTTATACAACAGCAGGCAATCTTGCGGTGACGAACGCCAAGGACAATTATTTTACGCTTCCCAAAGGGACAGACGCATTGCATACGGAAACACAGCCTTTTTGCGGCTACGGCGCACCGTTTAGGAACATCACGTCGGTATTTACGCCCAAGTAAGCCACTTTTGTATTGCGTCAAAACAGGCGGCAAATGGACGGGACAACACTTTAATATGCGGCGGGACGCAGTTTTATTTAGGTACAACAAAAATGGTTGCCGACAAAGCATGACGGATATACCTGCTGCGCCCACCTTTCCGGCGCTATTACACTAATACAAACGCCGTGCATAGAGTATGTCCGCTATGAGGCATGTCAAAATTTCCGCTATCATATGTAAGCACCGTCATTCAAAAACAGGAGGCATTAGCGTAAATCGCCGACTTGCGGCTAAACAGGGCTTTGCGCCGCTTCCACACCCTTTCCGGCAACAAAAAAGGACGCCCGAAGGCGTCCCATAGGAATGTAAAAGTTATTCTTCCTCGTAGTGATAGAACCTGTCCGTCATGTGTCCGAAGAAAAAGGTGATAAGCTCCCTTACGTTGCGCTTTTGCGTTTCCGCAGGCTGGTCGTTGGACAGCACCTTGAACAGGCTGGTGAGGAAGCCCTCCGCAACGGCGCTGTAAAAATCGGGATTTTTTATCTTCTCGTCAATTTCGGGGAAGGAATTTTTGAGCATTTCCCTTACCTTTTTGGAGATTGCCTCCACAATAAAGTTGACGAAAGCCTCGTAATGGACGGAATTGCCCTTGCGGATTATCAGTATCTCGTCGTTATGCGCCATAAGAAACTCCACGAGCTTTTCCGAAGCCTCGCGCATGTCCTTGCCTTCAAACACTATGTCCTGCTCTATCGCCTGCTTTACGCTGTTCAAAA
>DVOC01000015.1 GCA_018713905.1 Candidatus Fimimonas merdipullorum | reverse complement strand
TGATCACCGGCGCCGCTCAGATGGACGGTGCTATACTGGTTGTTTCCGCCGCCGACGGCCCCATGCCTCAGACTCGCGAACACATCCTGCTTGCTCGTCAGGTAGGCGTGCCCTATATCGTAGTTTTCATGAACAAGACCGACCTTGTTGACGACGACGAACTGCTTGAACTTGTTGAAATGGAAGTAAGAGAACTTCTTTCCAAGTATGAATTCGACGGCGACAACATCCCCATCATCAAGGGTTCCGCAAAAGCGGCTATGGACGCTTATCAGTCCGGCAACCGCGACATCAACTCTCCCGTGTATAAGCCCATTCTGGACTTGATGGACGCTGTGGACGCTTACATCCCCACGCCCGCACGTGACACCGACAAACCCTTCCTGATGCCCGTAGAAGACGTGTTCACCATCACCGGCCGCGGCACCGTGGCTACCGGCAGAGTGGAGCGCGGCTCCGTAAAACCTGCCGACCCCGTGGAAATCGTCGGCTTGAAGGACGAGATCAAGACCTCCGTCGTTACCGGCGTAGAAATGTTCCGCAAGCTGCTTGACGAAGCTTTCGCAGGCGACAACGTAGGTTTGCTGCTTCGCGGTATCGACCGTAAAGAAGTGGAACGCGGACAGGTTATCGCTAAACCCAAGAGCGTTACTCCTCACACGGAATTTGAAGGTCAGGTTTACGTTCTGACCAAGGAAGAAGGCGGACGCCACAGTCCTTTCTTCAAGGGCTATCGTCCTCAGTTCTACTTCCGTACCACCGACGTTACCGGCACCATCGAGCTGGAAGACGGCGTTGAAATGGTTATGCCCGGCGACCACACCCACATCAAGGTTACGTTGATCACCCCCATCGCTATGGAAGAAGGTCTTCGTTTCGCTATCCGTGAAGGCGGCCACACCGTCGGTTCCGGCGTAGTTTCCAAGATAATCAAGTAATTTATCTTAACGCTACAAAAATCTCTCTCTTCGGAGGGAGATTTTTTGTTGTCGGACGTTTTCCGCGGAGCCCGCAACAAGCGGAAAGGTTGTACGTGCGCCAGTTTCAAACTGCCATAGAGCAAAAGAAAGTTTGCCAAAGGGGGCGCCGTGAAAACACACCGCGCGGAAAGACCGTGACTCGCCTTGCGTTTGTCGGCGCAAAACATAATTCCGCCACAGGTGTGAGCGACAATACTTGTTGTGCCGCCACTCGTGCGTGACGGCTTAAACCGCGTGTATTGCCGCGGGGCAGTTGCCTTTACCGCTGCGTGGCAACGTGCGCCCGTCGTTGCGGTGTAACTGCGGGCGCGTTACGTAATTTTGCATACGTATGCGGTTTTTGCAAACAATCGTCGGCAGCAAAAGTCCGTTTTGCTTCGCCTGTTGTGCCGCGTGGCAAGGCGTATTGTGCCGTAAAACATTTTCCCGCCTGTTGCTTGCGGTTTCGTCTTTTCCGTCAAAGCGGTCGAAACGCGCGCCGCAAATGCCCGCTTGTGCGTGGCGGCGTGTCATGTCGGCAATGTAAAAACGGGCGGGGAGCGCGTGCGGTTTCCGACAGCGTTTTGAGGCATTGCTTGCCGTCAAAGTGCTCTTTTGCGCGGGTTGTCAAAAGCAACGATTTGTGGTATAATAAACAACAAGGCATAGCCTTCAAAAGAAAAGGGGCAGATCCCAAAGGAGTTCACCATGACAAAGGAACAGGAAAAAAGTATTTTTGAAATGCTCACCGATGATGACAACTGCGACAATATCGTGCTTACCGACGAGGATGGCAACGAACAGGAGTTCGAACAGATAGCCGTCATTCCCTACGAGGAGGAGCTGTACTGCATTCTTCACCCGCTGAACGATCCCGAAGTGGCGGAAGACGAAGCCATCGTTTTCCTGTACAGCGAAGACGACGAGGGTGAAATACTCACCGTCGTGGAGGACGACGAGCTGGCAGACAAAATTTTTGAATTATACGACGAATTGGAATAAGCCGCGCATTGCGGCTTTTCCGAAATTGAGGGAACGTGACGTCTTTTTTTGACAAGGTAAAGGAATCGCTCTTTTCCGTGCTGCCGGTGGTGGCGATAGTGCTTATTCTGTGCTGTACGCCGCTGGCGCAGCTTTCGGGAAAGGAAATAGCCGCTTTTGCAATATCTGCGGTGTTTTTGGTGCTGGGCATGGGCTGCTTCAATTTGGGAGCAGACCTTGCCATGTCCCCCATGGGCGAGCACATAGGCTCCGGGCTTACCAAATCGGGCAAGCGGTGGGTGCTTATTTCGGTATGCTTTGCCATGGGTGTGCTCATCACCGTGGCGGAGCCCGACTTGTCCGTTTTGGCAAATCAGATTGCGGAAAAGGTTTCTCCCGTCACGCTGATACTGTCCGTAGGCGCGGGCGTAGGTCTGTTTCTGGTGGTGGGAGTGCTGAAAACGGCAAAATCCCGCTCTCTTGCGCCCATACTCATCTTCTGCTATGCCGCCATGTTCGCTTTTGCGGCGGTGCTGCTGGAAAGGGGCAGCGACGACTTTATCGCCGTGGGCTTCGACAGCGGCGGCGTTACCACCGGTCCCATAACAGCCCCCTTCATAATGGCGGTGGGCGCGGGCATTTCGGCAACGCTGGGCGGACGCAACAGCGCGGAAAACAGCTTCGGCTTCGTGGCGTTGTGCTCCGTGGGGCCAATACTCACCGTAATGGCGCTCGGCATGTTTTCCACGGGAGATATGTCCTACGTGCTGCCCGACTATTCGGTGGCGGACAACTTCGCCGTGGCATTTTTAGAGGAACTGTGGAGGGTAAGCAAGGACGTGGCGCTGTCGCTGGGGCTTATAGTGGCGTTTTTCCTGCTACTGCAATTCACCTGCCTGCACCTGCCCAAAATAAAGCTCGTCCGCATGGCGATGGGCGTGGTGTACGCCTTTGTGGGCATAGTGCTGTTTCTCACGGCGGTGACGGTGGGCTTTATGCCCATTGGTTTCAGCCTCGGACAGCAGCTGGCAAAAAGTCCCGCCGCGCTGATAATTTCGGCGTTGGTGCTGGGCGCCGTGGTGGTGCTGGCGGAGCCTGCCGTCCACGTGCTCAACAAGCAGGTGGAGGAGGTCACCAACCGCGCCATAACCAAAAAATCCGTGCTGATAGCCCTTTCTGCGGGCGTGGCGGTGTCGCTGGCGCTGTCTATGCTGCGTATCTGGCTGGATTTCTCCCTGCTGTACTACGTCATTCCGGGGTATCTGCTGTCGCTGGGGCTCAGCTTTTTCGTACCCAAGGTGTACACGGCGATAGCCTTCGACAGCGGCGGAGTAGCCTCCGGACCGCTTACCACCACCTTCATACTTCCCTTTGCCATAGGCGCCTGCTGCGTAATGCAGGGTGAGGAAAAAATTCTTGCCGACGCTTTCGGCATTGTGGCTATGGTGGCAATGACTCCCCTTATAACCATTCAGCTGCTGGGCTTCCGTGCGGTAGTGGCGCAAAACGTCCGCAGCAAGCTGGCGCAGCAGCGCATTGTCAGCGCCGACGACGACCAGATCATCAACTTTATGTGAGGCAACACATGGCAAAAAGAAAAAAACAGGATATTCTTGCGCCCAACAAGCTGTGCCTTCTGGTTACCGTAGTGCCGCGCAAAAAAGCGGAATTGATATTGGATACGCTGCAAGACTTCGAGGCAAACCTGCAATTGGAGGTTTCCTCCTTCGGCACGGCGGAAAGCTTTGGTCTGTTGGATTCCGACAGGGAAAAGCAGACGATTTTCAGCATTATTCGTCAGGACGCGGCGCCCGCCGCCCTTCTGGAATTGCAGCGTAAATTCGACAGGGTGCGCGGCTGCAAGGGCATTGCCTTCACCATACCCATGACGGGCACGGTGGGCGTTTCGGTGTACCGTTTTCTCAGCAACAGGGAGTAATTCATATGACCTACAAACACGAAGTTATCTTTTGCATAGTAAACGCAGGTTTTTCCGAAGCCGTCATGGAGTGCGCCCGTCAGGCGGGTGCGCGAGGCGGCACCGTCATGCACGCAAGCGGCACGGCAAACGCCTCCGCCGAAAAGCTTTTCGGCATAACCGTTCAGCCGGAAAAGGACGTCGTTATGATACTTGTGGAAAAAAACGTGCGCGACGCTCTGCTTAAAGCGCTGTACTCCTTCGTGGGAGTAAAAACGGCGGCGCAGGGTATAGCCTTCGCCCTTCCGGTAGACGGCGTGGCGGGGTTTGCCCCCAAACCGCAGCAGTCGGAGAACAAGGCGAGCGACGCTAAAACGGAGCCCCGCTCGGAGCAACAAGCGGCAGAACAAAAGGAAGAGCAAAAGGAAAAATAAAAGTATCAAAAACCTTGCCGCATTGCGTGGGGCGTTTGTATTACATCGGGCGGTCAAGTCGTGCGGTTGGTATTCGGAGGTTTGCCCGACCTTGTCGCTTTCGTCGGCAGACCGCACGTGCAAAGAGGTGCAGACCGGCGGGAAGCAAAATCACCGAGGTCTGCAAGCCGTTATTTGGCGCAAAGGCATAAAAAAGGGGAACGGAGGGCTTCCGTTCCCCTTTTTGCGGCTGCGCGTCCGGATCATTCCGCGCCCGCGCAGCCGCTACACAAAGGAGGCACAACAATCTGTTTGATGGGGCGATACGACAAAGCTATTTTATGGGCAGGCTGACAAGAGGCATAAGCTCCGCCAGCGTGTACACGGCGTAGTCGTCGTAGTTCTTGGCAAGCACAATTTCAAAGTCGCCGCCGCAAAACTCCGTCATCACCTGACGGCACACGCCGCAGGGGGGACACACGTCTGCTTTTCCCATGGCAGTGCCCTCGGCGTTGCCCACAATGGCGATGGCGGCAAAATGCCTTTCCCCCTCCGACACGGCTTTGAAAAACGCCGTTCTTTCGGCGCATACCGTGGGAGAAAAGGTGGCGCTCTCTATGTTGCAGCCCTTGTATATTTTGCCTTCCGCAGTCAGAAGCGCCGCGCCCACCACCCAGTGCGAGTAGGGGGCGTACGCCATTTTCTGCGCTTCGTACGCTGCTTTTACCAGTTGTTTGTAGTCCGTCATATTTTATTGAGGCAAACGCCTCTCCTTTTTAGGTTGGGGAACATATTATATGCTTTTTGTCCGCCGTTGTCAATACCTATTTCAAAAAAAGTGTGGCAAGTGCAAAATAATTGCGGCAAAGTTTGCAAATTCGTTGACACGTGCGGTAAACTGTGGTATCATATGAAAGCACTTCCGTAAGGGGTGTAATTTTTTGCGTGCATATTTCCGCGTCAGGCGGGTGCGCGCCACTTGGGAGAAAAATTTTATGGCAGCGAAAAAAGGTAACAGAGTAAAGGTAGTGCTGGCTTGCACGGAATGCAAACAGCGTAACTACGATACCTATAAAAACAGCAAAAATACCACCGACAGACTGGAAATGCACAAGTATTGCAGATTCTGCAAAAAGCATACCGCTCACAAAGAAGCGAAATAAGGAGAATACCTATGGCTACAAAAACGGCGGAAAAAAAGCCCGGAGCCTTCAAAAGATTGGGCGCTTTCTTCGTAAAGAGCTGGAGCGAACTGAAAAAAGTATCCTGGCCCACATTCAAAACGGTGCTTAAAAATACCGGTATCGTGTTGCTTGTGGTGCTGTTTTTCGGCGTGATAATCTTCGGCTTCGACAGTCTGTTTTCTTGGCTTATCGGACTTATAAGCAACATAAACGGCTGAGGCGCGAGTATGAGCGAAAACAACAACGCAAAATGGTATCTTCTGCATACCTATTCCGGCTATGAAAGTCTGGTGAAAAAGAGCATCGAGCAGATGGTGGAAAACGGCAACTTGCAGGACGTTATTCTCGATATCAAAATTCCTACGGAAACGGTGATAGAGGAGAAAAACGGCAAGCGCAAGGCGTACGAAGCCAAAGTTATGCCCACCTACGTGTTCATCAAGCTGGTGTATTCTTCCCAGCTGTGGTTCATGCTCACCAACACCCGCGGCGTGACCGGCTTCGTCGGTCCCGGCGGCAAAGCGTGGCCGCTGAGCGATCAGGAAGTCAAACGTCTGCGCCTTGAAGATCCCGTCATAGATTTCGACATGGCGGTAGGGGACGACGTGCGCGTGGTAAGCGGGCCCTTCGACGGCATGGTGGGCGTGATAAAAGCCATCGACGCCGACCGTCAGAAGGCGCAGGTCACCCTCAATATGTTCGGCAGGGAAACCAGCGTGGACATGGACTTTATTCAACTGGAAAGGATAACGAACGCTACCACCGTGATCAACGACAGCGAAGGTTGATCGCGTGGCATAAAGGTTTTACCGCTTTCCCAAAAGCGGAATTTGGGAGAAAGCAAAAAAAAGCTTTCGCTAACACCACGATAGGAGGAAAAAACCAATGGCAAAGAAAGTAACGGCAGTAGTAAAACTTCAGCTTCCTGCCGGAAAAGCAACGCCGGCACCCCCGGTAGGTTCTGCTCTGGGCCCTCACGGAATAAACATTCCCGGTTTCACCAAGGACTTCAACGCCAGAACGCAGGACAAGGCAGGGCTTATCATCCCTGTTATAGTAACCATCTATCAGGACCACAGCTTCACTTTCGTTCTGAAAACTCCCCCCGCACCTGTGCTCATCAAAAAGGCATGCGGTATCGAAAGCGGCAGCGCCGTTCCCAACAAGACCAAGGTGGCAAAAATCACCAAGGCGCAGATTGAGGAGATCGCAAACCTTAAAATGGCAGATTTGAACGCGGCGTCTTTGGAAGCGGCATGCTCCATGATAGCCGGAACGGCACGCAGTATGGGCGTTGTCGTAGAGGATTAGGAGGCGCCGAATGAAAGGAAAGAAATATGTAGACGCTTTGAAAAAGCTTGACAGAACCAAGCAGTACGATATGGCGGAGGCTATCGAAAAGGCGTTGGAAATTGCTCCCGCAAAATTTGACGAAACGTTGGAACTTCACGTAAAGCTGGGCGTAGACAGCCGCCACGCAGATCAGCAGGTCAGAGGCGTAGTGGTGCTGCCCAACGGAACGGGTAAGTCGGTGCGCGTGCTGGTTATCGCCAAGGGCGCAAAGGCCGACGAAGCCACCGCCGCAGGCGCAGATTACGTCGGCGCGGAAGATTATATCGAGAAGATCCAAAAGGAAAACTGGTTTGACTTCGACGTTATGATAACCACTCCCGACATGATGGGGCTTGTGGGACGCATGGGTAAAATTCTTGGTCCCAAGGGACTTATGCCCAACCCCAAAAGCGGCACCGTCACCATGGACGTGGCAAAGGCAATTCACGACGTCAAAGCCGGTAAGGTGGAATACCGCGTGGACAAACAGTCCATCTGCCACGTAATTTTCGGCAAAAAGTCCTTCGGAAAGGAAAAACTGCTGGAAAACGTAACTACCATCATGGACGCCATCATCAAGGCGAAACCCGCCAGCGCAAAGGGAACGTACCTCAAATCCGTTGCCATTGCCACCACGATGGGCCCCGGCATCAAAGTCAACTACCGCAACAACTGAAAATAGCATAACCCACGCAGTAGCCAAAGACAGCAAGTACAAAGGTAAATCTTGCCGAGGTACAACAGTGGACAGTCGAAAGACCTCACCCTTGTACCGCAAAGCAGTGCAAGGGTTTTGTTATAAATATCAAAAGGAGGTAAAGTCTTATGGATCATGAACGTCATCAGGGACATCTCAGCCCCACTCAGCAGCAAAAGAGAGAGACGGTGGAACAGATCAAAGAGCAGATTCAGAACAGTCAGTCTTTGGTCATCATCGACTACAAGGGACTGACGGTGGCGCAGGATACGGAATTCCGTTCGGAGTTCAGAAAGAACGGCGTGGAATACAAGGTGCTCAAAAACACTCTGGTAAGAAAGGCGCTTAACGAACTGGGCTATACGGAATTTGACGAGGCGTTGAACGGCCCCAGCGCATTCGCTTTCGGTATGACCGATTCCATCGCTCCCGCAAAGGTAGCAGCGGAAGGGATCAAAAAGTACAAGGCGATGCAAATCAAGTGCGGCCTGTTCGACAAAAAGTTTGCCGACGCAAACGTAGTGGACGCAATGTCCAAGGTGCCCAACAGGGAAACCTTGCTGGCAATGCTTGTGTCCGTTTTGTCCGCTCCCGTTCGCGGCCTTGCAGTGGCTTTGAACGCCGTGGCGGAAAAGGCGCAGTAACGCGCAAGGGGCTATGCCCGAAACTAAAAAATATTAAAGGAGATTATATACAATGGATATCAAAAAGTTTATCGAAGAGATCAAAACTCTTTCCGTATTGGAACTTAACGAACTTGTTCACGCCATCGAAGAAGAATTCGGCGTAAGCGCAGCCGCTCCCGTAGCCGTTGCAGGCGGAGCCGCAGCAGCCGCTCCCGCAGCGGAAGAAAAGACGGAATTCGACGTAGTGCTTAAAGCCATCGGCGCCAACAAAATCGCCGTTATCAAGGCTGTGCGCGAACTTACCGGTCTGGGACTTGTCGAAGCTAAAAACCTTGTGGAAAGCGCTCCCGCTACCGTCAAGGAAGCTCAGCCCAAAGAAGCCGCCGAAGGTATGGTCAAAACTCTTACCGAAGCCGGCGCAGAAGCGGAACTTAAGTAATTTTGCCAAAAAGCCTTTCTTCGGGAAGGCTTTTTGCTTTTTCGGCGCAGCGCAAAGTCGCGTCGCGCCTCGGCTCCCAAGCGTTTGTTGAAGTCGGCAAACCTTTTGCGGAGATGTATTAGCAAAATGCCGCACAGGCAAAGGAGCAATCATGAAAGAATTTGAAACGTGCCAATACAAGGTATTCGACTACTTCAAAAAGGGGCTCACGCTGGTAACGGCGGGCAACGTGAAGGATTTCAGCACCTGCACGATAGGGTGGGGCACCATGGGCACGCTGTGGAGCGGCGCGGGGATAAATTCCGTCATCACCGTCTTCGTGCACCCCTCGCGGTACACCTGCGGCTACCTCAAAGGCAACGAAAGGTTTACCGTCAGCTTTTTTTCCGAGCAGTACCGCGACGCCCTGCGCTATCTGGGCACCCATTCGGGACGCGACGGCGACAAAATCACCCCTTCGGGGCTTACCCCCATGCCTTTTGGCGAAAGCGTCGCCTTCGAGCAGGCGGAAACGGTCTTTTTGTGTCGCAAGGTGTATCAGGGCACCTTCCGCAAGGAGGGGCTTGCCGAGGACGTGTGCCGTTACTACGCTCAAAGTCCGCTGTCCTTCCCTCCCAAAAACGGAGTGTGGCAGCCGCACTGCGTGTTCGTGGGACAGATATGCGACGTAATAAACAAAAACCCCCGTCAGGGCGCATAAGCAAAACCTCCCGTGCTTTCGGGAGGTTTTTCGTTTTTGAATGCGTTGCGCCGTCAAGGCGCAACGGGCAAAAGTTTTTCGTCGTGACAAGAGTCTTGTGCCGCAAGCTCGCAGCCGCAAAGCAACCCCGCCCAACAGCCTGCGCAAAGCGCGCCCCTCTATAACGGCGGCGCGTCGCCCTCTGCGGCAAAACCGTGTGCCGTCATGCCGTCGAATCAGTCTTGGCGCTGTCGGGCGCACCCTTCCGCAATGCGGAGCCTCGCAAGACGTAAGTCAAGCGGAGCATAAAACGTCCGCAGTCGCCAAGCGGCGGTGCGTCACAGCCATTGCGCCCTTTCCAATTCCTTCTTGGCGGCGGCGTCGAGGTTTTCGTCGGTGGCAGGAAGCTTCACTTCCATGGCGTCCACATCCATCAGCACGTATTTGGGCTTGTTGTTTTTGAAAATAACCACGCATCCCTGTTTTTCGCATTGCCGCGCCACCTTGGAAAAATTCTGGTTGGCTTCCGTCATGGAAATTATCTGCGTGCTGTCTATCATCATATGCGTTTGCTCCTTTTTTTCCATTATACCATATCAATAGGACAAATTCAACCTATATTTTCTTAAATGAACACAGTTTTTTATTAACGAAACGTATTGACTTTGCTTTTCGACTACTTTATAATGATATAGGTTAAGGGCAGGCGCCCGCAAAAAAGAACTTTTCGGAGGACGAAATGGCAAGTTTAACTTTGAATCACATTTACAAGGTTTATCCTAACGGCGTAAAAGCGGTAAACGATTTCTGCATGGAAATTGCCGACAAGGAATTTATCGTTTTCGTAGGGCCGTCCGGCTGCGGAAAATCCACGACGCTGCGCATGATAGCGGGGTTGGAGGAGATTACGGCAGGCGAGTTGTACATAGGTGACGTGCTGGTCAACGACATGGAGCCTAAGGACAGGGACATAGCGATGGTGTTCCAGAACTACGCGCTGTATCCCCACATGACGGTGTACGAAAACATGGCGTTCGGTCTGCGGCTGCGCAAAGTGCCCAAGGATGAAATAGACAAAAAGGTGCGCGAAGCGGCAAATATTCTGGGTATAACGGAGTATCTGGACAGAAAGCCCAAGGCGATGAGCGGCGGTCAGCGTCAGCGTGTGGCGTTGGGGCGCGCCATAGTGCGTGAGCCCAAGGTATTCCTGCTGGACGAACCTCTGTCCAACTTGGACGCCAAGCTGCGCACGGCGATGCGTTCGGAAATATCCAAACTGCATCACAAATTGCAGACCACCTTCATTTACGTCACGCACGATCAGGTAGAGGCAATGACCATGGGCACCCGCATAGTGGTCATGAAGGACGGCTACGTGCAGCAGATAGACACCCCCAGAAACCTGTACCGTTTCCCCGGCAACAAGTTTGTTGCGGGCTTTATAGGCACTCCGCAGATGAACTTCTTCGACGGCACCCTCACCCGTCACGGCGACAGCGTGACGGTGGCGTTGGACGGCACCGACGTAAGGTTGGAGGTTCCCGTGTCCTACTTCGACAAGGCGGAAAGATCCTACCTCAAAGGGGACAAGAGCGTCACCATCGGTATCCGCGCCGAGCACATTTCGGTGGATCCCGCGCGCTACCCCTTCAAGGCAAAGTGCCGCGTTTCCCACGTGGAGGAATTGGGCACCGACTGTCAGGTTTACGCCGACTTCAACGTGCAGAGCGAAGAAACGGTGGCGGAAAGCCCCACCAGAGTGATAGTCAAAGCGCCCGCGGGCAGCACCTACGATATCGACCAGATAATCGAAGTGTCGCTGGACATGGCGCAGATACATCTGTTCGACAAAGAAACGGAAGTTACCATTGCTCCTCGTATCCCCAAAGCGGTGGAGGTGGACGGCACCGTGGCAGGCGGCACGCTTTCGCTGCTGGGCGGCAAGGTGGCTTTGCCTCCCGCCATGAAGGTTGAGGACGGCAACTACCAGATAACCGTTCCCACCTCGGCGGTAAGCTTGGGCGGCACGCTTGCGGCAAAGGTAGTTTCGGAAGAGGACGTAAACGGACTCAGGCTGCTGCGCCTTGCGGTGGGCGACAGAGTGCTGTTTGCCATAGTTCCCGCCGACGCAAAGGCGACGGGCGCCGTCAAGATAGACGTGGACATGAAGCAGGTCACCCTTTCCAAGGAGGGCGAAACGGTGCTTCCCGCACTTGCCGTCACCAACGTGCTTCCCGCAAAATTGCTCAAGCGTCGCGAGGAAGTGACGACAGAGGTCAACGGCGCGTCCAAGACCAAAAAGGTAGACGTGTACTCGCTGGACGTTTGCCGTTGCTCCTTCGACTGCTCCGAAGCGGTGGCGTTCCGTATTTTGAGCGGCGGCGGAGCGGACATTCTGTCCAAAAAGCTTGCCGTTCACGTGGACGCATACAAGCTTCACGTCGGCGAAAAGGGCATAGACGCAGTGGTAAAGGGAGTGGAAGACTACGGCGCGGAAAAATTCCTGCGCTGCACCGTCACCCACACCGAGGTCAAGCCGCGTAACGAGGGCGTAGTGACGGAGGACATCACCGTCTACGTCGCCGTCGACGCCGACGCGGTTGCAGCCTACGGCAAAGAGGGCTCGAGCATAAAGCTTACCTTCGACGCCGACGACATAGCCGTCTACGAAGTGGCAAGGGATATCCGTCTGGCATAAAATATTCCCAAAAAAGGGCGCGGTTTTGCGCCCTTTTTGTTTTGCCTCCTCGTGCGCCCATCGCCGCATAATTTGCGCAGCGGTTTTTCAGGAGCCGTTTTTCGCTTGACGGCGTTTTAAGCGCGCCAAGTTGCCGCAATCGCTCGGAAATACAGCGCTTTTTCCCTTGCTTGCGCGGCGTTTTTCCGAGGGACGCGCCGTCATATCTGTGAACAAATTTATATAAATTTATTTTTTGTTTTTTTGCTCCGTCAGCACTTTACAAAACGCCGTTATAGTGGTAGTCTATATGTTAGACATAGTATGGAGAGCAAAAGATGAAGGTTATTTCCAGCGATTTGTTGAGGGGACATATAGACACTTTCGTGTTGGCTGCGCTTATGAGCGGCACCAAGTACGGCAACGAGATCCGCAGACACATTTCACAAAAGACAAACAATCTGTTCGTGCCTAACGAGCAGAGCCTTTATTCTGCCTACCACAGGCTGGAAGACATGGAGTGCATAAAGGGCTTTTGGGGAGAAAACGTCGGCGCGACGCGCAAGTACTACACCATAACGGACAAGGGCAGGCAGCTGTACGAGCTTAAAAAGCGAGAGTGGGACAACGCCAAAAAACTTATAGATTTTCTTATTCGGTAACTATGAAATATTCGGAAATAACTGTTTTTACAAATTCGGAAAACGCCGAGCTGGTGGCATACTTTCTGCAAGAGGTGTGCATGGACGGCGTAAGTATCTACGACAAACGGGATCTCCTTTCCAACTACGGCTGGGACTACAAGTCGGAAAGCGCCGAGCAGGTTTACGGCGAGGAAGTGGCTGTGAAGGGATATTGCAAAAAAGAGGACACCGACGGTGTTCTTCATTTTTTACGGGAAAAATTTTCCTCCTTGCACAATGCCGGCAGCCTCGGTATCACGGTGGGCGAGGTGGAGGAAAACGCTTGGGTGGAAAACTGGAAAAAGACCTTTCGTCCCATCTATACCAAAAAGCTGGCAATTTGCCCCGAATGGCAGCAGTGCGACGGGGAAAGGGTGCTGTATCTGGACAGCGGCGTGGCTTTCGGCACGGGACAGCACGAAACCACCTCTATGTGCTTAGACATTGCCGAGGAGCTGGACTTTCAGGGCAAAAAGGTGCTGGACGTGGGGTGCGGCAGCGGCATACTGGGTTTGTGTTCGCTGCTTTTGGGAGCGGAAAGCGCCCGCATGGTGGACGTGGACGCACAGGCGGCGGACATTGCCCGTCACAACGCCGAGATAAACGGACTGCAAGGCAAATGCACCGTCACTACGGGCAGCCTCACGCAGCAGGTGGAGGGCGTTTTCGACGTGGTGTTCGCCAACCTTACGGCGGATATACTTGCTTTGCTGCGGCAGGAAATTTCCCGCGTGGTAAAAAAAGGCAGTCTGCTTATACTGTCCGGCATACTGGACGTAAAATTGCAGCAGGTGCTGTCCCTCTACGGCGACGGCTTTGAAACGCTCTCCCTGCGCGAAAAGGGAGAGTGGCGCGCTTTGCTTATGCGCGCAAAGTGAGGCACAATGGTAGTTTCCGTCTTTACGTTGGGGTGTAAGACGAATTTGTACGAAAGCGGTCAGATTATCGGGGCGCTGCAAAAATCGGGGCACGAGGCGTTTCACGGGCTTAAAAAGGCAGACGTGTTCGTGCTCAACACCTGCGCCATCACCCGCGAGGCGGAAAAGAAGTCCCGCCAGCTGGTGGCGCGCGCCCGCAGGCTGAACCCCCGTTGCCGAGTGGTGGTGGTAGGCTGCGCTTCGCAGAAAAACGCCGACCGGTTCAAGGATATACCAAACGTCTCCTTCATAATGGGTACGGCGGACAAAACGCGCGTAGCCGAAGAAATTTGCGGCAGCGGCGTGGACGTGGAGGAAATACCCTCCGTCTTTTGCGAGGAAGGCTTTGCCGCGCAGGAGCGCACCCGCGCCTTCGTCAAAATTCAGGACGGCTGCAACAACTTTTGCAGCTATTGCATAGTTCCCTATCTCAGGGGGCGCAGCCGCAGCAGGCGTATACGCGACGTCGTTGCGGAGGTGCGCGCGGCTGCCTCTGCCGAAACGGTGCTTATAGGCATAGATATCTCCCAGTTCGGCAGAGATACGGGCGAAACGCTTGCAGAGCTGCTGCTGGCGTTGCGCGACGTTCCCACCCGAGTGCGGCTGGGCAGTCTGGAAGCGGGCGTGGTGACGGAAGATATGCTTTCCGCCGCGGCGAATATAAACTTTTGCCCGCACTTTCACCTTTCGCTGCAAAGCGGCTGCGACTCGGTGCTCAGACGTATGAACCGAAAGTACACTACGGCGCAGTATTCCGAAGCGGTGAAGCGCATACGTAACGTTTTCCCCGACGCCGGCATCACTACCGACGTGATAGTGGGCTTCTGCGGCGAAACGGAGGAGGAATTTGCCCAAACCTGTTTGTTCGTCAGACAGACGGAGTTTGCCGACGTGCACGTATTCCCCTATTCCCCGCGCGAGGGCACCGCGGCGTACTCGTTGCCCGACGTGGACAATAAGGTAAAAACCGCGCGAGCGGCGGCGTTGGGGGAAATAAAGGGACGGCTCAAAAGAAACTTTGCGGAAAAATTTTGCGGCAAAACCTGCCAAGTGCTGTGCGAGCGGCAAAAGAACGGGCTTTTCGAGGGGTACACGGCGGAATACCTGCGGGTGTACTACGAAAAGGGCAGCGTGGGCAAGGTGGAACAGGTAAAAATATTATCGCCGTATCTTGACGGCGCAAAAGGAGAAAAGGTATGAAGGACTGTGTTTTTTGCAAGATAGTAAGCGGCGAATTTCCCTGCTACAAGATATACGAGGACGACTACACCCTCGCCTTTCTGGATATTGCCGGCGACTGCTACGGGCACACGCTGGTAGTGCCCAAAAAGCATTGCCAAAACATTCTCGACTGCGACGGCGAAACGCTTGCCCGCGTGACCGCCACGGTGCAGAAGGTGGCGCAGCACTTCGTCAAGTGCGGCTTCGAGGGGGTAAACGTGCTCAACGCCAACGGCGCCTGCGCCGAGCAGTCGGTGTTTCACCTGCACGTGCACGTCATTCCGCGCGCGCCGCAGGACGGCATAGAGGCGTGGCCCTTCAAAGACAAGCACGATTTCGATATGCAAAGCGTGTGCGACAGGCTTACCATGTGCAAATAACTTTTCCCTCGAAAAGTTCGGCGCAAATAATTGACAAAACTTGCTTGTTATGCAATAATATTTAGGCAAGTTCGTAAGAACAAATTTTACCTTTGATACGGAAAGGGGGCGAAAATAATGGCGACAATAAGAGTAAACGAAAACGAAACGCTGGACAGCGCGCTGCGTCGTTTCAAAAGACGTTGTTCCCGCGACGGTATCATCGGTGACCTTCGCAAAAAGGAACAGTACGAAAAACCCAGCGTAAGACGTAAGAAAAAAGCGGAAGCTGCCAGAAAACGCAGCAGAATGTAATCACAAAAGAGAATTGCTTATCGGTTTCGATAAGCAATTTTTGCTTTTACGGAGTTTTTTCGACAAAATAGGCAAGTTTACGTCAAAAAGGAGGCTGAAAATGAGCACGTTGAAGGAATACGCCCGCCGAGCCAAACAGCGGATGAAAAGCGGCTTTTGGGAAAATGCCCGCGAGAACATGCAAAAGGAAAAGGAGGTGGCGGCGACCTTGGGGCTGGACAGCTATCAGGTGGCAAGCAGACAGCACGCCGCGCTGCAAAGGCAGATATACGACTACGACGGCTTTTGTCGCGAGCAGCAGTTCAACGCCAAGGTGCAGGAGATACTTGCCAGCAAAGAGGTGATAAGCAACCCCATCATGCGTCTTGCCGACCAAAAGTATATGCAGACGCTTTCTCCCCAAGAAAAGCAGCTTTACATCTCTCGTCTTTCGGCGCGGTACCGCGAGGCGGTGGAGCGGTTCAGCCGCGAGCGGCGCTGAACGTCTTTTAATTTTACCGCAGCCGTTGAAAAATATTGCGAGTCGTGGTATAATGTCGGCGGAGGACGCCATGCCCAAGATCACCGACTTGCAAATTCAGAAAAACAACAAGACGCGCGCCAACGTCTACGTGGACGGGCAGTTTGCCTTCGGCGCGGAAATGGTCACGGTGATGAAGCTGGGGCTTAAAATCGGCGCGGAGGTGTCGGAGGAAAGGCTGCGTCTGGCAGTTTTTGACAGCGAGCGCAGCGTGGCGTTTCAGAAGGCGGCGGATTACCTCGGCAGAGCCATGCGCACCCGAAAGCAAATGACGGACTATCTGCTGAAAAAGGGCTATTCGCAGGAGGTGACGCAGGATGTCGTGCAACGCCTTTGCGGCTACAAATACGTGGACGACGAGGCTTACTGCGAGGCGTACGTCCGCCAAAGCGAGGGCAAGGGGGCGCGTCGCATACGCGCCGAGCTGTTAGAGCGGGGCATAAGCGCCGAAATGGCGGACAGACACAGCGACTTGGACGAGGAAACGCAGCACCGCGGGGCGCAGCAGGTCGCGCACAAGTATATGAAAAACAAGCCCTGCGACGTAAAGACCCTGCAAAAGCTGCAACGATACCTGCTTTCAAGGGGCTACGGCTACGAAACCGTCTCGGCGGTGGTGCGCAGTTACAGGGAGGATTGCTCGGATGACTGACAGAACTTCCGCCATACGGGCGTGCATGCGCCTCAAACACGTCTACGAGGACTACCCCTTCGACGACGATAACTGGACGGCGATGCGTCACAGGGAAAACGGCAAAATATTTGCGCTGATATTTTTCCGCAACGGCGACTTTTGGATAAACTTAAAGGCGCTGCCGGAAATGGGCGCGGTGTGGCGTCAGCAGTTTCCCCGCTCGGTTTTTGCCGCCTACCACATGAACAAAATGCATTGGATAGGGGTGCTGCTGGACGGCAGCTTGTCGGACGAACTGATTTTCTCCCTTATTTTCGACAGCTACGTTCTTACCTTGCCTGCGTCGGCAAAAAGCAGGCTTCGTGCAAAAAAGTGAAACACGTAGTGCGTTTTTTGTGACGCAGTTACGCCAAGACGGGCTTTGTCGCCCGTCTTTTTTTGTGTGAACAGTGCGGTTTTTGCGCAAAAAAACGGACTCCCGACGGGAATCCGTTTTGCGTGTGTTGCTATTGCTGCGGCTGCTGTGCGGCAAGCTTGGAAATTTCCTCGCCTATGGCTTGGCAAAGATTGTTCTTTTCCATGTTGTAAGCCTGCTTTATGCAGTTGTAGACGGCTTTTTCTCCGCTGTTGCCGTGCCCCTTAACTATGGTCTTGGTGGTGCCCAGCAGCACCGCTCCGCCGTAGTTGTTGTAGTCCATCATATCCTTGACTTCGTACATTTTCTTTTTGGCAAGCAGCGCGCCCAGCTTGGAGCGCAGACTGCTCATAAAGGAGCGTTTCAGCAGCTTCATAAGTTGCAGGCACGCGCCCTCGGTGGATTTGAGCAGCACGTTGCCGGCAAAGCCGTCGCACACCACAAGGTCAAATTCGCCGGAAAGCAGGTTGCGGCTTTCCATATTGCCCACAAAGTTGACGGCGGCGGTGTTTTCCAGCAGGGGATAAACCTCTTTGCGCAAAGCGTCCCCCTTTTCCTCCTCTACGCCTATGTTGAGCAGCGCCACCTTGGGCTTTTTCACCCCGTAAGCCAGTTCCAGATACAAACTTCCCATAATGGCAAATTGCTGCAAATACACGGCGTCGCAGTCTACGTTTGCGCCGCTGTCGCATATGCCCACTATGCCTCCGGCGGTGGTGGGCAGAACGGGGCAGAAGGCGGGACGTTTTACGCCGCGTATGCGCCCTACGCGCAGCACGGCTCCCGCAAGCAGCGCTCCGGTAGAGCCCAAGCTTACCAGCGCCCTTGCGCTTTCGTCGGTGCGCAGCAGTTCAAAGCTTTTGCTCATGGAACTGTCCTTTTTGGTCTTTATCGCCTCCGTGGGCTTGTCGTTGCAGGAAATGACGTCGGGGGCGTGCACTATGGATAGCCGCGCCTTGTCGTATTTTTCCGTAGCCAAAAGCTGTTCCAATACGGGCTGATTGCCCACAAGCACTATTTCCAGATCCGTCAGTTCCTTCAACGCCTGCACGGCTCCGCAAACGTTTACCGTGGGGCTGTTATCGCCGCCGAATGCGTCTACTACGATTTTTATCATAATTTTCACCTCGCTGATATAGTGGAAGTTTTCGTCCGTTGCGTTGAGGGGCTTCGCTTTGCCGCTACCGCGGTGTTTTGCCTCGGTGATATTGTAGCAGTATTGCCGCAATAAGTCAACGGTAGCGGCAGATTTTGTGTCCGACCTGCGCCCCTTCGCCTTTTTCGCGCCCCAACATTTCACTTTTGTTAAATTTTTTATCTCACGACATTTCACTTTTGTTTACTTTTCCTCTTCGACGTGGTAAAATGTAAGACGTACAAGGAGAAAAATATGATAGAAGTAAAGCAGGTAACCACACCAAAACAGCGGAAACAGTTTTTACGTTTTCCGCTCAGACT
>DVOC01000014.1 GCA_018713905.1 Candidatus Fimimonas merdipullorum | reverse complement strand
AGTCGGAAGGCATGACGATAAATTTTCTTTTTCTGTCAGGTGACGTTGTGATGACAAAGATGCCCTGAGGCTTTGAAAACAAGGGGCGGCGGGACGTGCCTACGACTGTAAAAGTAAAACTCGGACTGCCTGACCATTTGCGCTCAGGCGTGACAAACGCAACAAAAAAGCGGGTACGCGACGTACCCGCTTTTTTCGTCGATTACAGGTGTTTTTGCACTGCGGACTGCAGCTCCTCTGCGTCGCACAGACCTATAACTCTGTCCACAAGCTGTCCGTTTTTGAAAATGCACACGTTGGGAATGGACATTACCTGATACCTTTTGGCAAGCTCGGGGCTTTCGTCCACGTTGACTTTGCCGAACTTTGCCTCGGTTACCTTTGCCGCCACCTCGTCGAGAATGGGAGCAAGCATTCTGCAAGGGCCGCACCAAGGCGCCCAGAAATCCACCACGGCTACGCCGTCGCCGATAAATTGATGGAAATTCTTTGCTACGTCGGATACGTTGCTCATATTGACCTCCTTATTATTGAGAATTATTCCTAATTATATTTTACCTAAAAGCGCGAATTTGTCAACGGTTTTTGCCCTTTTTGTTGCGCAATTCTTGGTGCGAAAACCAAACCGAAACCGCAGGTATTCCGCACGCATTTGATCGTACAGGAAAAGAATACACTTCGCCACGACGTCCGATATGCCGCACGTACCCTATTCCGAGCAATGCAGGTAAAGTTTGCGTGGTCGCAAAAAGTGCGCACGTCAGTCGTTTTTTGTGACGCTGTTCTGCGGCGCGGGCGGCGCCTTTGGAAGGACGGCCGTCATTGTGGGAGTCTGCGCCCACTTGTGCTTGCGCGCCCTGTCCAAAAGCACCACGACGAAAAAGCCCAATGCCAGCCCCGCCACGAACATCAGCAGAGCCGACCACTCCGGCCAATTCAGCCGAAAGGACAAGAACATCAGCACCAGCGCCGGCACCAGCGGCAGAAAATACGCCACCAACGCCAGATGCGCGCTGTTTGCTTCGGGAATATCCAATTCCACCCTGTCGCCCACTTGGGCGTCGAGGGTGTTTTTAACGTAAAAGTCCACGTGCTTCTGATTTTCCGTCATGCCGCACTTACCGCAGGAGGCGCAGGCGGAATTTCTGCCTATGCGCACCATTGCGTAGTCGTTTTTACACTTGATAACCGTGCCTGTTTCCGTCATGACACACCCCTTACAGCACGTACTTTTTGAGGTTGCGCGACTCCGTGCGGAAGTTGTTTTCCACGTACTTTTGGTCTATCACCACGGTGCGCGATTCCCCTTCGTTGACGTCGTAGGAAACGTCTTCCACAATGTGTTCCATTATGCTTTGCAGCCTTCTTGCGCCGATATCTTCCAGCGTGTTGTTCTGGTCGAAGGCGACGTTGGCAATTTCCCTTATGCCGTCGTCGGTAAATTGCAAATCTATGCCGTCCACCGCCAGCAGTTTTTTGTACTGATCCGTTATGGCGTTGGCGGGCACGGTAAGAATTTTGACGAAGTCCTCCACTCCGAGGCTGGCAAGCTCCACCAACACGGGGAAACGTCCCTGCAATTCCGGAATGAGGTCGGACACCTTGCTTACGTGAAATGCACCGCTGGCGATAAACAGAATGTAATCCGTTTTGACGTTGCCGTACTTGGTGGATACCGTGCACCCTTCCACTATGGGCAGAATGTCCCTCTGCACCCCCTCGCGGGAAACGTCGGGGCCGTTGTGGGACGCTGCCCCCGCGATTTTGTCCATTTCGTCTATGAATATAACGCCGTCGTTTTCGGCGCGGCGCAGCGCTTCCGCCTCGACGCTGTCCAGGTCGATAAGCTTTTCGCTTTCCTCTGCGGCGAATATTTTAAGCGCTTCCTCTACCGTTACCGTGCGCTTTTTCATCTTTTTGGGCAGAATATCCCCGAAAATGCTGCCGAGGTTTATCTCTCCGCCGCCTCCGCCCGCCTGCAATTCGATGGGCTTGGGCACGTCCGCCACCTGAATTTCCACGTTGAGCTGATCGAGGTTGTGCTTGGACAGTTCGTCCACCAACGTGGCTTTGGTCACGCCCTGCGGCAGTTCCTCGCTCTTTTTGGAGAGCAGATCCGCCACTCTGTTTACGGCGGCGGCAAAAGCGCGCGATTCCACTTCCTTGTAGCGTTCGTCCTTTACAAGGCGTATCGCCACCTCCACAAGGTCGCGTATCATGCTTTCCACGTCCCTGCCTACGTACCCCACTTCGGTGTACTTAGTGGCTTCCACCTTCAAAAAGGGCGCCTTTACTATCTTTGCCAGACGGCGGGCAATTTCCGTTTTACCCACGCCGGTAGGACCTTTCATTATGATGTTTTTGGGGGTTATTTCCTCCCTGTCCTGCAAGGAAAGCTTGCTGCGGCGGTACCTGTTGCGCAGCGCTATCGCCACCGCCTTTTTAGCCTCGAACTGCCCCACGATGTATCTGTCAAGCTCGGAAACTATCTGTTTAGGTGTCATATTACGCCTCCTCCACGGTGATGTGTCCGTTGGTAAACACGCATATTTCGCTGGCTATCTCCAACGCCCTTTTCGCAATTTCCTTTGCCGAAAGGTCGGTGTTTCTGAGCAGCGCCTTTGCCGCAGCCAAGGCGTAGTTTCCGCCGCTGCCGATAGCGCACACGCCGTCGTCCGGCTCGATAACGTCACCCGTACCGGAAAGCAGAAACACGTTTTCCTTGTCCGCCACTATCATCATGGCTTCCAGCTTGCGCATTACGTTGTCCCTGCGCCAAAGCTGCGCCACCTCTACTGCGGCGCGCAGAAGATTGCCGCTGAACTTTTGCAGCATTTCCTCGAACTTTTCCGAAAGGGTAAAGGCGTCGGCTACGCTGCCCGCAAAGCCGGTCACTACCTTGCCGTCGTAGATACGGCGCACCTTTACGGCGTTACCTTTCATGATGACCGTTTGTCCCTGAGTCACCTGTCCGTCGCCGGCTACGGCAATTTTGCCGTTACGTTTTACGGCACAGATGGTTGTGCCTTTGATGGTGTCGGAAAAAACTTCCGTCATAATTTACCTCCTTACCTGCCCTGCCATTACGTCAAAGGGCAAAGTTTTTTACTGTATCGCTCATATCCTGCAACGCCCGTTGGGCGTATGCTTGCTTTCTTAAAGCCTTTTTTACCTCGTGCATGGGGCGCAAAATGCCGAAATTGGCGTTCATCGGCACGTATTCGCCGTAGTCCTCGCTGACGTGACGGCACAGCGCTCCCGTCACCGTAGTGTCGGGAAAAACTGCCGCCGGCAGCCCTTTTGCAATTCTGTCCGCCTGAATTGCCGACACAAGTCCGCTTACGGCGGACTCCATATATCCCTCTACCCCCGTTATCTGCCCCGCAAAGAACACGTCGGGGCGGCTTTTCAGCTGAAAAGCGGAGTTGAGAAACTTGGGCGCGTTGATATAGGTGTTTCTGTGCATGACGCCGTACCGCACAAATTCCGCCTCTTTCAATGCGGGTATAAGGGAAAACACCCTCTTTTGCTCGCCGTAGCGCAGATTGGTTTGAAATCCCACCAGATTGTACAGCGTGCCCTCGCGGTTTTCCTTGCGCAGCTGCAACACGGCATAGGGCTTTTCACCCTTTCTTTCGTCAAACAGCCCCACGGGACGCAAAGGTCCGAAGCGCATGGTATCCTTTCCCCGCTTTGCCATGACCTCTATGGGCATACACCCCTCGAAGACGTTGTTTTCAAACTGCTTCAAGGGCACCGTCTGCGCGGCGACGAGGGCGTCGTAAAACTCGTCGTACTGCTGTTTGTCCATAGGACAGTTGAGGTAGTCGGCGCTGCCCTTGCCGTAACGGCTGGCGGAAAAAGCACTGTCGTAATCTATGCTGTCGGCGGTGACTATGGGCGCGACGGCGTCGAAAAAGTACAGAAAATCGCTGCCGAACAGTTGGCGGAAGGCGGGAATAAGCGCCTCGTCCGTCAGCGGCCCCGTTGCCACTATCGTGACGTCGAAGCCCTTTTCAACGTCGCAAGTCACCTCCGCCACACGGGTAAAGGCGGAAAACTTTTGCAGCTGTTCCGTCATTTCCTGCGAAAAGGCGTATCTGTCCACAGCCAGAGCGTTGCCTGCGGGCACGCGGGTTTTTTCCGCAACGCGCACCACAAGGCTGTCCAAAAGCTTCATTTCCCCTTTAAGCACGCCGCTTGCCGTGGAAAGATCCTCGCTTTTGAAGGAGTTGGAGCACACCGGCTCGCACAGCGTATCCATCGTGTGCGCGGGAGATTTTTTCAGCGGCTTCATTTCCGCCAGCGTCACCTCCCAGCCGCGTTTCAGCAGCTGATAGCACGCTTCGCAGCCGGCGAAGCCGCCCCCTATCACCTTAGCTTTCACTTATTTCACCGCCGTCGTAGTCGCACTCTCTGTTGGAGCAGCGCACCTTCTTTTTGCCCCGCACCGTCTTGTACACCAAGTATGAGCCGCATTTGGGACACAATTCGCCCGTTGGGATATCCCAGCTGACAAAGTCGCATTCGGGGTAGCCCGTGCAGCCGTAAAACGCCGTTCCCCTCTTGGAAACGCGCTTTACCACGTCCTTGCCGCATTTGGGACACTTTGCCACCTTTTCGTTCAAAGACTTGGTGTTTTTGCAGGCGGGATAGTTGGAGCAGGCAAGATACTTGCCGTACTTGCCTTCCCTTTCCAGCATTTTTGCGCCGCAGATATCGCACACCACGTCCGTTTCCTTGGGGGGAGTTTTTTCTTTTAGGCTGCGTATGTTGGAGCACTTTGGATAGTTGGAGCAGGCAAGATACTTGCCGTAACGCCCCGTCTTTATAAGCATGGGGGAGCCGCACTTTTCGCACGTGACGTCGGACACTTCGTCCTTTACCGCCACCTTGCCGCCGTGCATGGCGTTGTCCACCTTTTGGGCGAGAGGCTTGTAGAAGCTGTCCACCACCTTGTACCACGGCTCGCCGTTCTCCTCTATGCCGTCCAGACGCGCCTCCATATCGGCGGTGAAGTCTACGTCCACCACCTCGCTGAAATATTTTTCCAAGTAATCCGTCACCTGTATGCCCAGCTCGCTTGCCGAAAGCGCCTTGCCTTCCTTGGCAACGTAGTCGCGCTTGTACAGCGTCTGCATTATGGTGGCGTAGGTGCTGGGGCGCCCTATGCCCCTTTCTTCCATAGCCTTGATGAGGCTTGCCTCGGTGTACCTTACGGGAGGCTTGGTGAAACGCTGTTCTCCCTTTACGTCCTTGCAGCAGAGGCTGTCCCCCACCGACAAGGCGGGCATGACGGCGTTTTCCCCCTCCTCCTGATTTTTGACCTTTTCGGCATAGATGGCGAGGTATCCGTCGAACACCTGCGTTTTGCCCCCTGCGGTAAGTCCGTATTCGCCGCAGGACACCGCAACGCTTACGCTGTCGTACACGGCGTTGGACGCCTGACTTGCCAAAAACCTTTCATAAATAAGTTTGTACAGCAGATATTGGTTTTTGCTTACCTTGTCCTTTATCATTTCCGGCGTTACGTCCACGTTTATGGGGCGAATAGCCTCGTGAGCGTCCTGCGCCTGCTTTTTAGAAACGTACACGTTGGGCGTTTTGGGCAGGTACGCTTCACCGTAGAGGGAGCGTATCTTGTCCCTTGCGGCGTAGGTGGCCTCCTGCGACACCCTTACGGAGTCGGTACGGATATAGGTGACAAGCGCTACGTGCCCCATTCCGGGGATATCGAAGCCTTCGTACAGCTGCTGCGCCACCGACATTGCCATTGCGCTGGACATACGCAGCTTGGTGACTGCGTCCTGTTGCAGCGTACTGGTGGTAAAGGGAGCCTGCGGGCGGCTTTGCACCACCGATTTTTTCACCTTGGAAACGACGTAGGGCTGCGTCCTCAAAACTTCCAGCGCCTTGTCGCACGTTTCCTTATCCTTTATTTTGAATTTCTTGCCCTCTTTTTCCGCAAGCACCGCTTTGAAGGAGGGCTTTGCCCCCTTCTTTTCCAGCTGTACGCATACAGCCCAGTATTCCTCGGGGCGGAAGTTCTGAATTTCCTTTTCCCTGTCCACCACGATCCTGAGCGCAGCCGACTGCACTCTGCCCGCCGAAAGCTTGCTGCGAATCTTTTTGCACAGCACGGGGGAAAGAGTGTAGCCCACCAGTCTGTCCAGCACGCGGCGCGCCTGCTGCGCGTCCACCAGCCCCATGTTGACGTAGCGGGGGTTCTGTATGGCGGCGTTTACCGCCTTTTTGGATATTTCGTTGAACATTATGCGGTTTTTGGCGGTCGGATCCAACCCCAAAGCGCATTGCAGATGATAAGAAATTGCTTCGCCCTCTCTGTCCGGGTCGGTGGCGAGATACACTTCGTCCGCCTTCTGAACCTCGCGGCGCAGCCTTTCGATGGTCTGTTTCTGTTCGGAATTACGCACCGACAGCTGCGGAGCGTAGTTATTGTTGAAGTCGATGCCCATGCTTTTTTCCGGCAAATCCCAGATGTGCCCCTTGGACGCGTCCACTTTGTAGTCCGCTCCCAGATATTTGCCTATGGTCTTTGCCTTTGCAGGCGATTCGACGATTACAAGCTTCATTCAATTCCTCCATAAAGCCGGTAGTTGTTGCCCGGCAGTCTTGCAATTATACTCTTTATTTCCATATTTGCCAACAAAAAATTCAGTTCCGAAGGGGAAATTCCCGTCTTCTGAACCAAAACGTCGAAGCACACAGCCCCGTCGGACAGCGCTTCCACTATGCGCTGCTCCTCGAAATTCAGCTGCACGCTCTGTTTCTGTTCCTTGGCGGCGCCCAGTCCGTAGTAGTCCAGAATGTCCCTCGGAGTAGTGACGCAGCACCCCTGCATACTCTTGATAAGGCTGTTGTTGCCGGAAAAACCCCCGTCGTAAATTTCTCCCGGCACGGCAAATACGTCCCTGCCCTGCATAAGAGCGCACTCCACCGTAGAGGACGTGCCGCTTTTTAACGGAGATTGACACACCAACAGCCCCTGCGACAGCGCCGATACCAGCCTGTTGCGATGAGGGAAATGATAGGGCATGGGGGAACTTCTGACGTTGTACTCGGTGAGCACCAGCCCGCCGTTGTCCACTATGCACTGCGCAAGCCCTCTGTTTGCGGCGGGATAGACGTTTACCAGACCTCCGCCCAGCACAGCCACCGTTTTGCCGCCCGCTTTCAGCGTCGCCTCGTGCGCTATGCCGTCCACCCCGTAGGCAAGCCCGCTGACGATAACGAAGCTTTCCGCCAGCACGCTTACGAAGTCCTGCGTGATACGCCTGCCGTAAGAGGACACCTTGCGGGTGCCCACCACCGCCAGACACCGAGCGTTAAGCAGAGATACGTCCCCTTTGCAGAACAGCGCGTAGGGCGGATCGGGAATGTCCCTGAGCGTCTGCGGAAAGGCGTCGGAAAAACAGGTGACGGCGACAACGCCCAATTTGTCCAGCTCGTCGCACACCCTGTCCGCTTCGCCCGCCGCAAGTCCCTGCGCTATGCTTTTGCCCTCTTTGCCGAAAAGATTGTCGGCAACGTCGGCAATATGCAAAACGTCCGTCTGTTCCAGCGCGGCGTAAAAGTGCGCCGCCGAAACCTCGCGGTGAGCAAGATATATGCAGATTTTTTCCTGTTGAGTGTAGTTCAAACTCGGTACTTCCTGTCCAGAGCCCTGTATTGCAGCGATTCCGCAATATGTCGGGCGGTGATATTTTGCGAGCCGTCAAGGTCGGCTATGGTACGCGCAACTTTGAGAATACGGTTGTAGGCGCGCGCCGTGAGATTCAGTTTTTCAAAAGATTCTTTCAGCAGTTTTACGCTTTCCGAATCCAGCTTGCAATATTTTTTTATGTCGGCGGAGGTCATCTGCGCGTTGCAGTGCCTGCCCTTGCCTTTAAGTCGGGCAAGCTGCGCTTCCCGCGCCCTGTTAACCCTCTCCCTTACGGCGGAGGAGGGTTCGGCAAGCTGCTCCTCCTGCAAGTCGTCGTAGCTGACGTTGTCCACCTCTACGTGAATGTCTATTCTGTCCAACAGCGGGCCGGAAAGCTTGTTGAGATACCTGTGTATCTGCGCCGCCGTGCATTTGCACTCCGCCGTGGCGCTGCCGTAGTTGCCGCAAGGACAGGGATTCATGCTGGCGATAAGCATAAAGTCCGCCGGATAGGTGACGGAGATGGCGTTGCGAGCCACCGTAATCACGCCGTCCTCCAACGGCTGACGCAGCGTTTCCAGCGTCTGACGGCTGTATTCCGGCAGTTCGTCCAAAAACAGCACGCCGTTGTGCGCCAGACTTATTTCGCCGGGACGGGCTTTGTTGCCCCCGCCCGTCAACGCCACCATGGTAGCGCTGTGGTGAGGGGTGCGGAAGGGACGCTCGTACACGAAGCCGTTAAGCTGCCCCGCTATGCTGTGAATTTTTGCCACCTCCAGCGCTTCGTCGAAGGTCATGTCGGGCATAATGGAGGGCACCGCCCTTGCCAGCATGGTTTTGCCCGCTCCGGGAGGCCCTATCATTATAATATTGTGTCCGCCCGCCACGGCAATCTCCATGGCGCGTTTGGCGGCGTACTGCCCCTTGATGTACTTGAAGTCGTTGTCGCCGTGGCTGTGCTGCATATCGCTTTGCCAGCTGCGCACGGCAACGGGTTCTATCTGCTGCTCGCCGCGCAAAAAATCCACCGCCTGACGCAACGAGGCTACGGGGAAAATCTGCGCCCCCTCGATAAACACCGCTTCGTCGGCGTTTTCCTGCGGAATGACGAAAACCGTTTCTCCCTGCTGGCGCGCCGCAATTATCATGGGCAGAATACCGTTGACCTTGCGCACCTCGCCGTTTAAGGACAGTTCTCCCAAAAGCACGGCGGGGCGGAGCGTCTGATACTCCACCTGCTTGCTGGCGGCAAGCATGCCTACGGCTATGGGCAGGTCGTACAGACTGCCCTCCTTTTTTACGTCGGCGGGAGCAAGGTTTACCACCACCGAAGCCACGGGATAGTTGTAGCCGCTGTTTTTGAGGGCGGAACGCACCCTCTCTTTGGATTCCTTCACGGCGGTATCTGCAAGCCCCACTATGTCGTAGGTGGGCATGCCGCTGTGCATATCCACCTCGGCGCTGACGGGAAACCCGTCCATACCTTTAAGTCCGTAGCTTTTTATTACAGCAAGCATATCCTTCTCCTTTGTGCGCACGCAGTGCGTCCCCGTGACTTATCTTTTAGTATACAATTCAAACTGAAAATAAACAAGCGGTTTTTTGAAAATAGTAACAAAAAAGCAACTCTTTTTTCGAGTTGCTTGATTTTGCCGTCAGTTCTGACCTTTTACCTTTGCGGCTTTGCCTGTGCGGCTGCGCAGGTAATACAGCTTTGCGCGCTTTACGTTGGCTGCCTTTCTTACCACCGCGATGCTTTCGATCTTGGGGCTGTGCAGGGGGAAGGTTCTTTCCACGCCGATACCGGAAGATATACGTCTTACGGTGAAGGTTTCCCTCAGTCCGCCGTGCTTACGCGCGATAACGATACCCTCGTACGCCTGAATTCTTTCCTTGTTGCCTTCAATAACCTTGAAGTTTACGCGCACGGTATCTCCGATGTTGAATTGCGCAACCTGTCTTAAAGATTCCGCTTCGATGGTCTTGATGATGTCCATTTGACTTTTCCTCCAAAATATTTTGTTAACTAAGCGTTCATTCGCAGTAAAGCCAGAGGACCGCCCGAAGTCACTTGTGTATTGTAGCATATAAGCAAAAATAACGCAACTGTTTTTTGCCACTTTGAAAGGGTTTTGCGAAGTAAAATAAAGCGTAAAAGGCGCAACGGACGCAGACAAGAGTGCGTAGGCGTAAAAAGCGACGCCTCGGCAACGCCGGCTTCAATAAGTACGTAGCGGCGCGCCGACGTCAAAAGCCCAAGCAATATTTCCAGCGTGCAAACCAACGCCAGCCAAACTGCACAAGACGAGAAAATGCGCCACGAAGCGAGGTGGAAAATGCCGCCAGACACAACGGGCACGCTCGCCCGAAAATGGCGGCCGAATGAGGCGACCTGCGCCCCGCCGCAACGGAGCGACTGCCGACGGAACGCTTGTCTACAACGCACACCGCCCTGCGACGGAATTTGCATAAAGAAAGCCTCCGCAGGTAACGTCGCAAGCAATACACGCCCTGCCGTAAGCCGAGCGACAAAGATACCTGCGGACAGCCTCGATAGGCGACATATCCGCCAAATCGGCAGCGCAGGTTGACAATTTTTTCCGTCGCCCCTCGACCGATACCTGTCGCCCCACCTTTTCCGCCAAGCTTCCGCCTTGTACCGAAAGCAACCGCTTCCAATCAGAAACCGACGCCGCACCTTTTGAATCTTTGATAGTCTGTTGCCGCACCTTTTGCGGTACAACGCCTGCGCCACGAGGATAAGCTTTTGCGGCAGTGCGCACCGCCGCCGTATGCCATTTGCCGTTGCCGAGCGGCTACCTCGGCTTCGCCTTGCACGTCCTCGGCGCGCCGCAAAATAAACAGAGGCGCTCGTTGCGGTACAATTTATTTGCCGTGTACGACGGAAATATGCAGTTTTGTTGACAAAATGGCTATATTATGCCAAACATAGTATTCTGTAAAACGCTTAAACTTGCCATAGCCAAGGCAATTTATGCGTATTTTTGCTTTTGAGCAACAAAAAACGCCTGCAAAGGCGTTTACGGCAACGGCAAGTTTATTTTAATTTGCGGGCAAGCCTCGTGCGTACGACGGCAGGAAAAAACGTCCGTTTCGCCGCATTTTGTTCGGCAAACCTTGCGCCTGTTTTACCGCCGCGCTACTGCGGCGCACCGCCGCCACCGCAAGGAAAGTATCGTTTGTGACAGTATCCGTTACCGCAAGCGGCAACGGCGCTAAAAGGTCGTCATGGGCGCTAAAAAAGCCAAGCCCGCGCCACAACGAAAAACGTCCTTTTTGTCGAGCGGAGGCGTTTCAAAGGTGCTTTTTTACGGACGGAAGGCGTCCCTTATAAGCGTCACGTCGTCGTCCAATATGCCCACTACGTCGAAGCGGACGGGCGCGCCGTACAGCTTGTTTTTTGCCAACCAATAGGCGGCGCACTGCGCAATTACCCGTTGCTTTTGCACCGTTACCGCTTCCTGCGGCAGCCCGAAGCGAGAGGTTTTGCGCCGCTTGACCTCCACGAAGACGATATATTTCCCTTCTTTGGCTACAATATCTATTTCGCCGTGAGGGGCGGTGAAGTTACGCTCCAGAATTTTGTAGCCGAGATTTTTCAGGTATTCCTCCGCGACGTTTTCGCCGGCGGTGCCTTCCAACCGAGTGTTCATTGTTCCTCCGTGACGAACTTCTTTATGAAGGTTTTGCGATGTATGGGGCAGGCTCCGTACTGACCGAGCAGCCTTATGTGCTCCGCCGTGCCGTACCCTTTGTGCTTGGCAAAGTTGTAGAGGGGGTATTGTCGGTCGTACTGCTTCATAAGCCTGTCCCTCGTCACCTTTGCCACTATGCTTGCCGCGGCAATGCTGTATGACAGCGCGTCGCCGTGAATTATGCCCAGAGTGGGAATTTTTGCCGACAGCGTTACGGCGTCGATAAGCACCTTGTCCGCCTTGGTGAGGGAATTTACGCATTGCAGCATGGCTTTTTTAGTGGCGTTGAGCACGTTGAGGCTGTCCACCTCCTCGTGAGTGGCAAACGCCACCTGCACTTCTTCCGCCACTTGCATTATCTGCTCGTACAGCGCTTCGCGCTTTTTTTCCGAAAGCTTTTTGCTGTCGTCCACACCGGAAATCAGTTTGTCCGACGACAGCGGCATTACCACCGCCGCCACCACTACCGGCCCTGCCAGCGGGCCTCTGCCCGCCTCGTCCATGCCGGCAATGCGCAAGCCGCCCTCCGCCGCCTGCCGCTCGTAAAAAAGCATGTCTTTCATACTTCCTCCGGCAGCTCCAGCGTTATTCTGCCCAGCTTGCCCTTGCGAAAATCGTCCGCCACCGCCTTTGCCGTGCGTTCCTCGTCTATTTCGCCGCCGCGCAGCAAAAAGCCGCGCCGCGCCGCCACTTGGGCAAATGCCTGCTGCTCGTCTGAAAATTCAAAGCCGTAGCGTGAGGATATGCTCTGCGGGTACAGCTGCCACACTGCTGCAAGCAATTTTTTCGCCACTTCCGCTCCGTCCGTCACGTCGTCCTTGATACTGCCTATAAAGCACAGGCGGTACGCCTTTTGCTGGTCTTCGAACTTCGGCCACAGCGTGCCGGGAGTATCCAGCAGCTCCAGCCCGTTTTTGAGCCGCACCCACTGTTTGCCCTTGGTAACGCCCGGCCTATCCCCCGTGACGACGGTTTTTCTGCCGGCAAGACAGTTTATTATGGTGGACTTGCCGCAGTTGGGCACTCCTATTATCATACAGCGCACGGGGCGATACACTCCCTTTGCCTGATGCTTTTCCCGCGTTTTTTGCGTGGCGGCTTCCAATGCGGACACTATTTTGCCCGCGTCCTTGGACGCCGTTGCGCTTACCCTTACCGTAGGCGCCTTGCGTGACAAAAACTCCTGCCACTTTTGCGTGGCGGCTTCGTCTGCAAGGTCGCACTTGTTCAGGATAAACACGCAGGGCTTTGCGCCCACTATCTTTTCAAATTCCGGGTTGAAGCAGGAGGCGGGCGCCCGCGCGTCCAGAACGTAGCCGAAGGCGTCCACCGTCTTGGCTGCTTCCTGCATGGTGCGCATTGCCTTGGTCATATGCCCGGGGAACCATTGTATGCTCATTTTTCCTCCAACAGGTCGGGGCGGTTACGCGCCGTTATTTTCAGAGATTGCTCCCTGCGCCAATCGTCTATGCTTTTGTGGTTGCCGCTCACAAGCACCTCCGGCACCTGCATTCCCAAAAAGTTCTGCGGACGGGTGTACTGGGGATATTCCAGCAATCCCGAAGAAAAAGATTCCTCCTCGGTGCTTTGGCTGTTTCCCAGCACCTGCGGCACGTACCGCAGCACGCAGTCCGCCACCACCATCGCCGCCAGTTCGCCGCCGGACAAAACGTAGTCGCCTATGGAAATTTCCTCGTCCACGTCCATGTCCAGCACGCGCTGATCCACCCCCTCGTAGTGCCCGCACAGAAACAGCAGACGGCTTTCCTGCGAAAGCTGCTTTGCCATCTGCTGATTGAACACCTTGCCGCGGGGGGAAAGATATATGCGCTTTGCCTCGTGCAACGGATCTACCGTCATTATGCAGTCGTGAATGGGCTGCGGCATCATCACCATGCCCGCGCCGCCGCCGAAGGGAGCGTCGTCGCACTTTTTGTGCTTGTCGGCAGAATAGTCGCGAACGTTGTGACAGTACAGTTCAAACAGCCCCTTTTGCCTTGCTTTGCCCATCAGCGAGCTGTCCAGCGGCGAAAACATTTCCGGAAAAAGCGTAAGTACGTCAATCCTCATACACAGCCACCTCGTCGAATCTGTCGGCAGACAGCACTATCTTTTTGACGTCCACGTCCACGCTTTTTACCAAATCTTTCAGCAACGGAAAGGACACCTCCCCCTCGGGGCAGGCGCACACGTAAACGTCCGCGGCGCCGTACTGCAACACGTCCTTTACCCTTCCTACCTTTCTGCCGTCGGTAAGCTCCACCTCGCAGCCCAGCACGTCATTGACAAAGTACCTGTCCTGCGGCAGAGATATGCTTTGCTTTTGGCACAGAACGTCCATGCCGCGCAACGCTTCCGCGTCGTTTCGGGTGGGTATCTCTTCAAATTGCAGATACATAAACCCGCCTGCACTGCGAAAGCTTTTTACGGTAAGTTCGCTGCCCCCAACGGTCAGCTGCTTTACGTTTTTTGCCATTTCGGCGCAGTCAAGATAACAGACGGCTTTTACCTCGCCCTTTATGCCCTGCGCCTTCAACACCTTGCCTATTTTTACCATACCGCAACCCGTGCAAACGCGCGCAAAGCCCTTGCGCCTGAAAAACGTTTGCCGCATAAGAAAATTGCCACAAATACTTGTGGCAAATTGCCGAGAATATCCTCGGCGCCGTTTCAGTCGGCAATTTCGATATTGTACCTTTTGCCCTGCTTCATGCCTACGGCTTTGGCAAGGGTGCGTATAGCCATGGCAATTTTGCCCTGCTTTCCTATCACCTTGCCTACGTCCTTTTCCGCAACGTTTATGGTGACGGTTTCCACCTCGTCGCCGTTGTCGGTAGTGACGTTTACGGCAGACTTGTCATCTACAAGCTGACTTACGATGTACGTTACCAGATCTACCATGCCGCACCTTACTTAGACTTTTTTGCTTCCAAAACGTTGGTGCGCACCAACAGCGTGCGAACCGTTTCGGTGGGCTGAACGCCGCAGGATATCCACTTCTTTGCCTTTTCCGTGTCTATGTTAAGCTTTTCGCTTATGGGATCGTACGTGCCGACGAGGTCCACGTACTGTCCGTCGCGAGCCTTGTGGGAATCGATAACCACCACACGGTAGAAGGGACTCTTTTTGTCGCCCATTCTGGTCAATCTCATTTTTACTGCCATTGTTTTTTTCCTCCGAATAATTTTATTTATTGTCAACCTTTTTTTCAAAAGAATTGCGTCTTGGTCAGAAGGGAAGCCGTTTGGACTTCGCCATTTTTTTCATAAGGTCGCGGGACTGCTCGAACTGCTTTATCAGCCTGTTGACGTCCTGCACCTGCGTTCCCGAGCCCTGTGCAATGCGCTTGCGGCGGGAATAGTTGAGTATTTTGGGGTTTTCCCTCTCCTGCTTGGTCATGGAAAGGATTATTGCGCGGTTTTTTGCCAATTCCTTTTCGTCAATTTTTTTCGCGCCGCCTTTCAGCCTGCTTGCTCCGGGGATCATACCCACTATGTCGTTTATGTCCCCCATTTTGGCAACCTGATCGTACTGCGCCAGAAAATCGTTGAGGTCGAAGGAGGCGTCCTTTATTTTTTTGGCAAGCTTCTGCGCCTGTTCTTCGTCTATCGCCGTCTGCGCCCGCTCTATGAGCGTCAGCACGTCCCCCATGCCCAGTATGCGCGAAGCCATTCTGTCGGGGTGAAACGCCTCGATATCCTCCGGCTTTTCGCCGGTGCCGCAAAACTTGATGGGCTTGCCCGTTACCGCCTTTATGGAAAGGGTGGCACCGCCCCTCGTGTCGCCGTCCAGCTTGGTCATGATGACGCCGCTGATATCCAGCTGCTCGTCAAACGTCTTGGCTACCGTGACGGCGTCCTGCCCCGTCATGGCGTCCACCACCAGCAGCGTTTCGTACACGTTTACCGCTTTTTTTACGGCTTTCAGCTCCGCCATCAGCTCTTCGTTGACGTGCAGACGCCCCGCCGTGTCGATAATGACCGTGTCGAAGCCGTTCTTCTCGGCAAACTTTACGGAGTTTTCCGCAATTTTGACGGGATTGCCCTGCCCCATTTCAAAAAAGCCGGCGTTGACCTTGCCCGCCACTATCTGCAACTGCTTTATCGCCGCGGGACGATAGACGTCGTCGGCGCACAGCAGCACCTTTTTGCCCTGCTTTTGCAGATACAGCGCCAGCTTGCCGCACATCGTGGTTTTGCCCGCGCCCTGCAAGCCGCACATCATGATGACGGTGGGCAGCTTGGGGGAAACGCCCAGCTTGCTTTGCTTGGAGCCCAAGAGCTCGACAAGCTGCTCGTTTACAATTTTGATGACCTGTTGCCCCGGCGTCAGGCTTTTGAGTATCTCCTCGCCCACCGCTTTTTCCGTGACTTTGGATATAAAGTCCTTGGCTACGTTGTAGTTTACGTCCGCCTCCAAAAGCGCAACGCGCACCTCCCGCATGGCCTGCTTTATTTCCAGTTCCGTAAGGGCGCCTCTGTTTCTCAATTTAGAAAAGGCATGGTTGAGTCTGTCCGTAAGATTTTGAAATGCAGCCACTTGTTACTCCTTTCCTACAAATTTTTTTGCAATGCGGGAAACCTCGGCATAGTCCTCCTTCTCCACCGCCGACAGCAAGTCGTGCGCCAACTGCGCTATGTGCAGTTCGTTTTCCAGCCTGACCAGCGTTTTTTCCGCTTTGACGACGGCGTCGCGCACCGCCTGACGGGATATGCCTTTGTCCTCCGCCACTTCCGACAGGGTGCAGTCGCAATCGCAATACAATGCCGCCGTTTCCCTTTGGGCGGGGGGAAGCATTGCTCCGTACACAGCCAGAAGCTGCGACAACTGCAATTTGGAAAGCGCCATGTTTGCACCTCTCGGAAAAAATTGTAAAGTCATTTTGCTTTACCGCCGTACATTTTACCTCATACGGACAGTTATGTCAAGCGTTTTTGCTTTACTTTTTGTGTATCATATAGTTTATCATTAACTGCGAAAACGGTCTTTTGCCTTTGCGAACTGTCTGTTTTTGCGTTATTTATCGGCAACGACTTGCGCGCAAGACAACGGCAAAATAACAAAAGGAAAAACGGACGTATGCAAAAGCAATAGTTTGGCGGAACGCAGACGTACAGGGAACGCCACGGCAAACAGCCGTTTGCGTATTTATAAACGAAAAACCGCTCTGCCCGTCGGACGGACTGCCCCAAGCCTGCTTCGCAACAAAAAAGGGAAAGCCGCAGCCTTCCCTTTTTGTCAAGCGTATTTTGTACCTCGCATAAACGGCATGCCTGCCGTCAACGAAGCAAAAGCGCAAAAGACTTTACACAATGCCCTCGACGTAGCTTTGAGCGTCAAATTCCATAAGGTCGTCTATGCCTTCGCCCACGCCCACAAAGTAGACGGGGATATCCATATCGTGCTTTATGGCAAGCACCACTCCGCCCTTTGCCGTGCCGTCCAGCTTGGTAAGCACTATACCGTCGATATCTATCGCCTCGTTGAACACCTCCACCTGTTGCAGGGCGTTTTGTCCCGTAGTGGCGTCCAGCACGATAAGGTTTTTTCTGTCCGCCCCGGGGAATTCCCTCTCGATAACGCGGTTTATCTTTTTGAGTTCCTCCATCAGGTTCTTTTTGTTGTGCAGTCTGCCCGCCGTGTCCACCAGCACCACGTCGGTGCCCTTGCTCTTTGCCGAAGACAGCGCGTCGAACACCACCGCCGCGGGATCGCTGCCCTCCTCGTGCTTTATTATGCGCACCTTTGCGCGCTGCGCCCACACCTCAAGCTGTTCGCCTGCGGCGGCGCGGAAGGTGTCGGCGGCGGCTATCACCACAGACTTGCCCTGCTTTACGAAGATATTGGCAAGCTTGCCTATCGTGGTGGTTTTGCCCACGCCGTTTACCCCCGCCACGGTGATGACGCAGGGGGTATTGAAGGAAAATTTTTCCTCTCCCAAAATGTCCGTGAGCACCTTTTTGAGGTATTCGTTGGCTTTTTTGGGATCGGACACGGAATCCTTGCGCATATTTTCGCGCATAGTGTTTATCACGTCCTCGGTGGTTTCCTCCCCCACGTCGCTACTCAGCAGAATGTATTCCAATTCCTCGTAGAAATCCTCGTCGAAAATTCCCCTTTTGAACAGTTCGTTGAGTTTGAAGCCTATTTGCTGCTTGGTTTTGCGCAAGCCGTCAATTATTTTCTGAAAAAATCCCATTGATATCTCCTTTGGCGAGAAGTGCTCGCAGCCTCGCCCGACTTATCGGCACGGGCGCATTGCCCTACATGGCGTCGCGTATCGCCTCGGTGAGCTTGACGGACACTATCTTGGAAACGCCCTTTTCCTCCATGGTGACGCCGTACAGCACGTCGGATTTTTCCATGGTGGGCTTTTTGTGGGTGATGACCACAAACTGCGTGGATTCGGAAAACTTGCGCAGATAGTTGGCTATGCGCGCCGAGTTTGCGTCGTCCAGCGCCGCCTCTATCTCGTCCAGCACACAGAAGGGCATCGGGTTGGATTTGAGAATGGCAAACAGTATCGCCGCCGCCGTCATGGTGCGTTCTCCGCCGGAAAGCAGCGATATATTCTGCAATTTCTTCCCCGGCGGCTGCGCTTCTATCTCCACGCCCTGACGCAGCGGCTCCTTGGTTTCGTCGTGCTCCACGTACAGACGGGCGTTACCGCCGTTGAACAGTTCGCGGAATACCTGACGGAAGTTGTCGTTTATCCTTGCCATACCCTCGTTGAAGCGTGTTTCTATGTCGTTGGTAAGCACTTTCAGCGAGGTTTTGAGGTCTTCCTCCGCCTTTTTCACGTCGTTGTACTGCGCGGCGTAGTCGTCGTAACGCTTTTGCGTTTCTTCCAATTCCTGAATGGCGTGTACGTTTACGCCGCCCAGCCGCTGCAAAGAAACTTTCAGTTCGGAAATGCGCGTTTTAGCCGCCTCGTTGTCGAAGTCTTCCTTTTTGTACTCCATTGCGGCGGAATAGGTTATGCCGTATTCGTCCTGCACCCTCTGCTGCAATTCCAGCAGGTTGTCGTCTATGGTACCCAGAATATACTCTTCCTTGTCGATAGTGCCGCGCAACCCTTCCAATTCGCCGGAAAGCGCCAGCCGTTCGTCGGCGGCTCTGTTGAAGTCCCTTTCCAGCTGCTCCTTCAAAGTATCGGCGGATTTTATCTTTTGCAAAAGCTCCGTCATCTGCTGCTTGGAGGCGGTGTCCGCCGCGCTTTCGTTAAAGGCGTCGTACAGCGCGTCTATGGCGTGCTTGACCTGCTCGCAGTAGCGCTTGCGCGATTGAACGTTGCTTTCGAACACCGCAATCTGGTTGAGGTTGTTCTGCTGTTCCTTTTGGGCACTCTCGACGTTGGCTTTGAGCATTACTATGCGATAGCGCTTGTTGGACAGCGCGCTCTGCATGGCTTCCTTGGCGGCGTTTTCCTTTTCCAAGGTGGATTTCAAGTGCTGCAAATTGTTTATTGCGTTGGCTTCGGATGTCGCCAATTCTTGCAAACGGGTGTTGTTTTTTTGCACCAAAGCGTCCAGCTCGGCTACACGCGCGGAAATTTTTTCCTTTTCGGAGGAAAGTCCCAAAATGCTTTGCTTGTCGGAATTATTCAACACGCCCGACGTTTCTATTTTTTCCTTTGCGGTGGCAATTTCCACGTTGAGCAGGTTTATTTTTTCCTCCGCCGCGGCAAGCGTCTGACGCTGCCCCGCAAGCAGCTTGTCCACCGTCGCCTTCTGATCTTCCGCCTCGGCGAGATGCCTGCTCAGCTCTTCCAGCTTTTGAGTGTGAGCGGCAATTTCCGTTTCGTAGGAAAGCAGACCGCTGCCCGTGCTGCGCTTGCTGCCCCCTTCCAAGGAGCCGTCGTTGGAAATGCGTTCTCCCGTAAGCGTCACCATGCGGTGAGCGTAGCGGTATTTTTTGCTTATGGCAACGGCGTTGTCGAAGGTGTCTACCACCACTATTCCGCCCAGAATGGACTGGAACACACTGTCGTAGTGCCTGTCGTACTGCACCAAGTCGGCGGCTACGCCCAAGACGCCCTTTTCTTTTAGTACGTCGGCGCGGTCGATACCGTGCGGCTTCATGGAGGCGACGGGCAAAAATGTCACTCTGCCGTAGTCGTGGTCTTTGAGGTACTGAATTATGTACTTTACGTCCTGCTCGTTTTCCGTGACGACGTTTTGCAGTCTGCCCCCCAGCGCCACTTCGATGGCAAGCTGTAATTGCGGTTGGACGTGCACCAGATTTGCCACCACTCCGCATATGCGGGAGGACAGTTCTTTGTTGCGGCGGGCGTCCTGCATAAGATACTGAACGCTTGCCTGATACCTCTTGTAGTTGTCCGCCACGTCGCGCAGCATGTCTATACTGCCCTTTTCGCCGGAATATGCCTGCTGCTTGCGCTGCAATTCTCCTGCAAGCTGAAACTGGCGGTATTCCGTCTGTTTTATGTCCTTTTTAAGCTGCGCCACCTTTTCCGCAAGCTTTTCGGCGTTCTCGCGCGCTCTCTTGTATCTTTCTACCAGCTCGCCTTCCTTGCCCGCCGATTTGTTCAGCCGTTGAGATATTTCCTGCTCGGAAATTTCTATCTGACTTACTCGGTTTGCCAACGCCACCTTTTCCGCTTCGCAGGCGGCCACGGCGTTTTTGCAGTCGGCAACGCTCTGATGTATGCCGTCCAGCTTCGCCCGTGCGTTTTCCGCCGAGGCGGCGACGTTTTCCGCCTTGCGGCACAGTTCGTTGAACTTCTGCACGGCGGTAAGCTCCTCGTTTTCCTCCGACGTCAGTTCCTGTTTTCTGCGCGCTATCTGCGTTTCCAAGGCGTCGTTGGCGTTTTGCAGCTGCTCTATCTCCTTCTGTGCGTCGGAAATAAGCACCTCATTGTTGGCGATATCCCGCTGACAGTTGTTTATTTTTTCCTGAATGAGGTTTTTGTCCCCCTCCTGCTTTTGCATTTCCACTGCCAAAGCCACCTGCTGCTCGTGCAGGCGCTGAATTTCGCCGTCGATACCGTTACGCTTGTGGAAAAGCTCGTCGTACCTTTCGTTTACCTCGGCGTATTGCGATTCCTTGTAGGCGTACTGCTCTTTGAGTCCGTCCAGACGTTTTTTGCCGTCTTCCTTGTCCTGACTGGCATGGTCGTAGCCGTAGATATAGGCGTTTATCTCGTTGAGCTTAAGCTCGTTGTATATGTCAAGATACTTTCTGGCGTTGGTGGACTGCCGTTTGAGTTCGGGAATACGAATTTTTACCTCTTCCATTACGGCAAGCAAATGCTCCATCTGCACCCTCGTCTTGTCCAGATGGTTGTTGGTTTCGTTGCGCTTGTTGATGAAGTTGGATATTCCCAAAGCCTCTTCAAAAATGGCGCGGCGCTCCTCGGGACGGGCGTTGAGCACGGCGTCCATGCGCCCCTGTCCCACTATGGAGTAGCCCTCTTTGCCCAGCCCCACCGAGCGCAGCATTTCCTGAATGTCCCTCAGGCGCACCACGTTGCGGTTTAGGGAATACTCGCTTTCGTTGTTGCGGTAAAGCTTTCTGCTGATGATTATTTCATCCAGCTGGATAGGGAAAATACGCGTGGTATTGTCCAGAAACAGCGACACCTCGCAGTAACTCATGGACTTTCTGCTGTCCGTGCCGTTGAATATCAAGTCCTGCATGGCTTTGCCGCGCAGTTTTTTGGTGCTTTGCTCTCCCAACACCCATCTTATGGCGTCGGACACGTTGCTTTTGCCGCACCCGTTGGGCCCCACTATGCCGGTTATGGGGTGGTCGAAACGCATTTCCACCTTGTCGGCAAAGCTTTTGAAGCCGTACATTTCTATTTTTTTAAGATAAAGCACTAATCAATTCCCCACTGTTTTACTATTTTCCGAGCCGCCTCCTGCTGGGCGTTTTTGATGCTGCTGCCGCTGCCTTCGCTTACCCGTTTGCCGTTTATGTACAGCGCATAGGTAAACCTCGGCGTGTTGTCGGGGCCGCTTTTTTCCAGCTGCTTGTAGTCCACGTTCCACCGCCTTTGCTGACAGTATTCCTGCACCAGCGATTTGTAGTTCTGACGCAGATTTCTGGCGGCGTTGTCCATAGAGGTTTTGAGCGTCTTTATCACAAAACGCCTTGCCGCCGGCATGCCGCCGTCCAAGTAGATGGCGCAAAGCAGCGCTTCGTACAGGTTGGCTTCTATCTTACGGGAAAGAGAACGTATGTTGGAGGAGCTGCCCGCAACCAACAGACATTCCAGAATCCGCAAGTCGTCCACTACGGGGCGCAGCCCGTCGGCAGACACCACCACGGCGCGCATTTTGGAAAGCTGCCCCTCGTCGCAGTCGCGGTACTTTTTGAATATGTACTCCGAAACGAGATACTCCAAAATGGCGTCTCCGAAAAATTCCATTCTGTCGTTGTCGCGTATGTTTTCCTCGTGCGCATAGGAGGAGTGTACGAATGCCTGACGCAGCAGCTCCTTGTTTTTGAACTCGTAGCCTATGCGCTGCTCTATCCAGTTGTAATCGAGATACTTCATTTGCCTGCACCTGTGTTAAAGTAAATAATATTATATATCATTTTCCCTTTCATTGCAAGACTATTTGCCACAAAACAGCAAATGTTTCACAAAATATAACATTTGTTTCACAACGCAAAAAGCCACCGACAAAAGTCGGTGGCCGGATCTGTAACGGTTACGGCGTTATTTTGCGGTAACTTCCACTACTTGCTTGCCGTCGTAGTAACCGCAAGCGTCGCACACCTTGTGAGCGACTTTAAGTTCGTGGCATTGAGGGCATTCCACCAAAGTGGGAGCAGAAGCCGTCCAGTTTGCTGCTCTCTTATGCTTTCTTTGTTTGGATGTTTTTCTCTTGGGTACTGCCATTTTACTGCACCTCCGTTAGAATTTTAGATTTTTAAGGGCGGAAAAAACGTTTTGCTTTTCGCGGCTGCAACCGCATTCCCCCTTGTTGAGATCCTTGCCGCACACGGGACACAGCCCCTTGCAGTCCGGCTTGCACAAAAACAAGGTGGGCAACGACAGCGCTATCTCGTCGCACACCGCTTTGGTGGCGTCCAGCTTGCTGCCGAAGTAGCAATAGCCGTCTTCTTCCGCATTGTCCTTGAAAAAGATTTGATGAAAGGGCAAAACCTCGGTTTTTTCCGTTTCGGCAAGGCATCTGTCGCAGCAGCCGACGATTTTGCACACTATCTCCCCCTCCGCTTCCACGTGCGGATTCAGAAAGAGGACGTTTAGTTTGACCGTCGC
>DVOC01000013.1 GCA_018713905.1 Candidatus Fimimonas merdipullorum | reverse complement strand
AAGTGTTCAGTACACGCATTTTTGGAAACAACAAAAATTAAAATTTTTGGAGGTAGTTATGGAAAAATATGTATGCGAAGTTTTGGTGCGCAAAGACAAAAGCGGAAAAATTGTTCATTTTGGCGGTGCATTATGTTCAGAGGTGATAATTGTGCAGGCAAATAGTGAAACATTTGCTAAACAAGCTGCTTGGAGCAAATATGCAAAAGAACACGGAGTATCAACCAGTATGATTTCGATTGGGAAAGTAACAAAAATGTAAAATTCGTTTTACGCTACTACTTCTCCACCACTGGCACAGACTTGCTTTGTGTCGCACCAAAATAAGGAAAGGTAAAACGCCTTTCCTTTTTTGTTGCTTCTTGTGCTGCGCCGTGTTGAAGCTTTCCTATTGTTCAAAGAATGACAGGGGCAGCGGCAAAATATTGTCACTAACAATATAAGCTAACCGGTCGCCCCGCCGGCAAGACGGCTTACGCAGCCGGCGGAGTGTTTCATCAGCAAGTTGTGCCGCAGGCTTCGACAGGGACAAAACAGCGAATATTTAGCTGCAACGTAAGCACACCGTTTGTCACCGCAGAAAAAGCCTTTCGCCTAATCTCGATATGGTGAATATTGACAAAAGCAGCAGCAAAACATTGCCGTCGGTAACGTAAGCATACCGCGACGCTTGCCAACAAAAATACATATAGGTGTTGATAGGTCAACTGTGACAGGGACAAAAGTTAAATATTGTTGCTGACAATATTAGCAAACCGCACCGCTCGGCGCGCAGGCGCGGCGACGTCAGGTTGCGCACCTTTCGGCTGTTTTGCGACAAAACCTGTCTTTTGGCGCTGCGGCGATATGCCAAAATATTAATGGCGCGTCTATGAGCCTACACCGCCGCAGGGTAATGCCGAACTTTGCGCAGTCCGACGACAGCCGTTTGCGCTTTTCGGCGCCGATACGCAAAGGCAAAGGGTTTTGTCGATAAAGGGTGCAGTTGGTTTTTAGCAGCGTCGGCAACAGCGAGTTGCGCTTTTCGGCATTTCGTATGCACGAAACAACCGTTTTGCCGACAAAAATGCCGTCGTGTTGAAGCAATATATGCAACCGTTTGCATTTTTTCGTACCTATCGGTGTGACACAAAGGTTTTGCGGATGAAAAAATAAGTCGGGGTTGAAGCAATGTAGGCAAAAGCAAGTTGCGTTTTGGCGCATTGCACGCATGATACAAACTTTTTGCAGACAAAAAAAATTGCAGTCAATTTTAAGCATTACACAGTAAAATGTTAATATAACTACTAAACCGACAAATAACTGCGGCGCGTGGGGTACGCTGCCGCGGCGAAATTTTTTGAAAGCGCATTGCGCACAACAAAAATCTTGCAGACAAGATTGGAGGGGAAAATGAGTTATCTTTCTGTGGAAAACGTAAGCAAAATTTACGGCACGGACGTCAAGGTAGAGGCGCTTTCCGACGTAAGTTTTCATTTGGAAAACGGGCAGTTTGTGGTGATACTCGGTTCGTCCGGCGCAGGCAAAACCACCCTTTTGAACGTGCTGGGCGGAATGGACACCGTTTCAGGAGGAAAAGTTACGCTGGACGGCAGGGACGTGACGGCGCTGGACAGGCACGGGCTTACGCAATACCGCCGCACTGACGTGGGATTTGTGTTTCAGTTTTACAACCTTATGCCCAACCTGACGGCGCTGGAAAACGTAGAGCTTGCCGTGGAGATTTGTCCCGATCACCTTGAACCGCAGGAGGTATTGGAGGAAGTAGGTCTTAAAGACAGACTGAACAACTTTCCCGCGCAGCTTTCGGGCGGAGAACAACAGCGCGTTTCCATTGCGAGAGCGGTAGCAAAAAACGCCAAACTGCTGCTGTGCGACGAGCCTACCGGAGCGTTGGACTACGTCACGGGCAAAAAGATTTTGGGAATTTTGCACGACGTGTGCAAAAAACGCAACAAGCTTGTGATAATCGTCACCCACAACTCCGCCTTGAAGGACATGGCGGACAAGGTGATACACATCAAAAACGGACAAATAGAATACACGGAAGACAACGCCCACCCGAAGGACATAGAGGAGATAGAGTGGTAATGAAAACAAGTATCAAATCTATTTCCAGAATGTTCAAAAAGCACAAGACGCGGTTTCTTTCGCTGTTTTTGATTATTCTGGTGTGCGTGGGGTTTATTTCCGGTTTCGGCATGGCGTCGGACGAAATAGACAACTCCCTTACAGACTACTATCAGGCGCAGAACATAAGCGACTACATAATAAAAAGCACCTCGCAGGAGGGCTTTTCCGACGAGGACGTAGAGAAAATACGTCAGCTTTTTCCCGATGCTACGGTGGAAACGGGAGCGTCGCTGGACGTAAGCGTGGGAGAAAAGCGCTCGCTGCGGCTGCAATTCGTGCAGACGGACAGCCAAGTGAACAAACCGTATATGCCGGCGGGCAACGGCAAGCTTGAAGGCAACAACGCCTGGGCGGAGATGTCCGACGAGGTAATAGAAGGCTATTCGCTGGGCGAAAAGGTGACGCTGGATTTCAAGGAAATTCTTGTGGCGGTAAGCGAGCAGAACGGCACGACACCGGACGACCAGACGCTTGCCATGCTGGATATGCTGCAACCGACGGAAGTGACGGTGACGGGTATCGTCCAGAGCCCCCTCCACTTCGTCACCACGGGAGATCCCAGCTACAACAACACCGACGTTACGGAAATGCCCGACACCGCCGACGCCGTGGAGGACATGGATCTGCTGCAAAACGTGCTGTATTTATCGGTGGACGTCATTCCCACCTACAAGGACGTTATTCCCGCCCTGCCCGACTCCATGAACAAGCCGCTGATAGGCACTACCGACATATACGTCGCCCTTGCAGACAGGGACAGCTTCAACGCCCTTTCCGACAGCTATCAAGCCATGACGGAAAAGGACGCGGAAAAAATCAAAAGCACGCTGAACTGCGAGGTGATTACGCTGTTTGAAAATTACAGCATAAAATCCCTTGCCGCTTACAGCGAAAAACTGCTTAAACTCGGCTACGTGGTCATGGCGGCGTTTTTGCTGGTGTCGGCGCTGGTGGCTTTTTCCACCATGACGAGGCTGTTGGAGGAGGAACGCTCGCAGATAGCGTGCATGCTTACGCTGGGCTACTCGTCCATACAGATAATTTTCAAATACATGCTCTTTGCCTTTACGGCAACGCTGGCAGGTTCGGCGGGAGCGCACTTTGTGGGCACGGGCATTTGCGTGCTGGTTTACAACGTGTTCGGCTCTAACTTCGTTATGCCGCCCATGTCGCCGGTGATCATGCCCACCTTCTACTTTATTGCAGCCATTGCGATAGTAGGCGGCACGCTGTTTGTGACAAACGTCAGCGGGCTGAAAATGACTCGCAGCCACCCTGCCGACCTTTTGCGCCCCAAGGCTCCCAAGCCGGGCAAAAAGGTGATATTGGAAAAGATACCCTTTATCTGGAAGCGTTTGTCCTTTAAGTACAAATCCACCACCAGAAACGTGCTGCGCTATGCCAGCAGATTTCTGATGACCGTCGTTTCCATTGCCTTTTCCACAGGGCTGGTGCTGGCGGGACTTGCCCTGCTGGATATGAGCCTGTTCCGCTTTTCCAATTCGCAAGCCATTGTGGGAATATCGGTGGTAATAATTGTGTTTGCCGGACTGCTTACGGCGGTGGTGATATACACCCTTACCAACATCAGCGTGAGCGAGCGTAACCGCGAAATAGCCACCCTTATGGTGCTGGGCTACAGGGACAACGAAGTTACGGGGTACATTTTCCGCGAGGTGTACATCAACACCACCGTAGGAGTAATATTCGGCTATCCCGTAGGGGCGGTGCTGATAAAGCTGCTGTACACCGCCATGGGGAGCGGAACCGTTTCCGACGTAAGCTGGTTTATGTGGCTGGCGGCGCTGCCGGTGGCGTATCTGTTCACCTTCCTCGTGACAATTGCACTGCGCCCCAGAATACTGAAAATAGACATGAACGACAGTCTGAAAGCCATTGAATAGGGGCTGCGCCCACGAAAAAAGCACCGACTGTGAAGCGATGACAAATTGTACGCATGCACACATGAACACCCGTGCTTGCCTGCTTTTGACAAATGGCAGAGCGTAAACGCCGTGCGCGGACGCCTCTGTGCGAACGCCCGCATCAAAGCGCCTGACGCCCCGACGCAAGCTCTGCGCAGGCACAACGACACTCAACGACAAACCGCCCTTCGACACGACTGTCGGAGGGCGGTTTTTTGCCGTTGTTTGAAATTACCTTTGATAAACAATATTATGCTTGCAGGGCAATATCACGCTTATAAAACATATTACACTTGCAAAACGATATTACACTTGCAAAACAATATTTTTGCAGGGCGATATCACGCTTACGAAACGATATTACGCTTGCAAGACATATTATACGCTTACAAAACATATCACGCTTGCAAAACGATATTTTGTGGGCAAAACCTCGTGCGGACTGCGCCTTTTAGGCGCGCGAAGGCGCATTTACCTTCGCGCGTTGTCGCAGATATTATCCACCGCTATGATAAGGGCAATGAGGAAGGGCATATCCTCTTCGCTGCCTTCCAGCTCGAAGGAGTCGGCTCCGATAATGCCGCGCATGACCTCTATCTGCCTGCGCATGGTGCCTATCACCTGACCGTTGCGCAGAATATTGCTGCTGAAGCTGAAAATGTTACCTTCCAGCTTTATTTCGTCCTTGTAGCCGTGCACGAAAAATTCCTTTTTGACGGTGAACACCTTGTTGCTTACGGTGGCTATTTTGGTACCCGCCGCGTCGTACATAAAGGCTCTGTGCTTCCACAGATTTATCAGCTTGTTTTTGACGGTGTACAGCACGTTGCCCGCCATGTCGCAGATATACTTGGTGCGGCGGAAGCTGACCGCATTGCCCTTCACCTTGAATATCGGCTGACCGTTGACGTCCAACACGTCGGAGCCTCCGCCTATGCTGACGATTTTGTTTTTGATATACACTTTCATACGTTTAACCTCCGTCTGATCATTTCGCCAATAACGCCGCTATGACGGCTATGACTGCAATAAAGGATACTATTCTCAGCGCTATGAGCCATTTGCGGCGGCGGCGCGCCTTTACGTCCACCGCTGCCACGTTGCTGATTTCCGTCACATCGACGTTTGCCTGCACTGTCGCCGCCACGCCGACTGCCGACGGATCGAACCGCAGAGTAACGGCGGAATAGGGCTGCACGTGCACCTGCCATACGCAGTCGAACACGTTGCAGTTTTTTTCGTAGCCCGCTTGAAATATGCCGAAAAAACTGATGACGTACGTCAAAAATGCGAACAGCCACCAGAACTTGCCGGCAAGCTCCAGATTGCGCACAACGCGCACCTCCACCACCTCGTCTTCCGTCTGAAAATTTGTTTCGAATGCGTCGAACTCGTTACGGGCGCAGCTTATCGTTTTGCCGTTTATCTGTACGTCCACGTTCTGCAAAGAGGTAAGCCCGTAAACTTTGAGATTGAGATTTTTCATTACTGATTCCCCCATGCCGAAATAAGGGCGCAGAACAACGCCACGACCAGAATTATGCAGGCAAAAGTTATGCGTACGGGGTGACGCTGCTTTCTGTCCAAAGCCAGCAGTATGACGGCAAGCGCCGCCAACACTGCGGTAACGGCGGAAAAGGCTACGCCGTTGCTAAACAAAAAGTTGGTGATATCCGACGCAATGCCCGTGCCGTCAACTACGTTCTGCCAAAAATCCGGCACAATGACGAATATCGTGCCGAAGGTCACCAACACTATCAGCAAGGCGATGACCAGCACCAGTATGGCGGAAAACACGGACAGCACTGCCATTACCGACAACAGCAACATGGGTATGCTCATATTGAAAAATATTTTGCCCAGCCGTGCGCCGAAAAAGGCAAGCTCCTTGGCTGGCGACGGTGTGTTTACCTTCACGATTACCTCCTTCTAAAACGAAAACAGCCTCGTTTCTTTTTATTATATATAAATAATTTGGCAAAGTCAATACCTAATTTTAGCATACGGCAACTTGCCGCACGCAATCATCGGCACACGGCTGACTTGACCGCGCCTTTGCAGTCATTGCGGTTGGTGTGCACTGCGCAAACACCTTTGCCGAATTTGCTTGGATCACACTACGCCCCTGCGTGCTTTTGCCGCAATGCACGGTTCGCCCCGAAAAGCGCTTTGATGCGCACGACGAATGCTACCGCGCCGCTGAGCGTCGCCTCACCGACAAGGCTTGCACGCCGCACCGCCGCCGTAAAACTTGCGCACAGTTATCGGCAAATGGCGGAGTTTGACACAAGCCTCGGCTTTTTACCACAATTTGTACGAGCTTCCTCTTTACAGGCGTTTCACTTAATAGTATGGTTCGTAGCCATTAACATTTATAATATTATGATTCGCAGACGTTTCACTTAATAGTTCAATTCGCAAATATTAGCAATTAACAATATCATCAGCAGGCGTTAGCGTTTACAATATGATTCGCAGACGTTTCGCTTAATAGTTTAATTCGCAAATATTAGCAATTAACAATATCATCAGCAGGCGTGAACATTTACAATATGATTCGCAGATGTTTCACTTAATAGTTTAATTCACGAATGTTAACATTTCACGGTATAATCCGCAGGCATTAACAATTAACAATGTAATCGGCAGGCATGAGCATTTACAATATAATTCGCAGATATTCCGCTTAATAGTTTAATTCGCAAATGTTTATATGTCACGGTATAGCCCGCAGGCATTAGTCTTTAACGGTACAATTCGCAGGCGTTACCCGATGATATAATTCGCCAGAGGACATAAAAAAAGAACGCCTTTGCGACGTTCTTTTTTTGTCAGTTGTTATTTGTTGCTTTTGCCGGAATCGTTATTTACCGAATCGGTAGCTTTTTTGGGCTTTACCAAAAGCAGAACGACTATCGCTACCGCCGAAGCAGCCGCCACGCAGTACAGCACTATCTGCAAAACCTGCATTTTGTTGGGAGCGTCGTCCTCTGCCTCCTTGGCAAACAGCGTCATTTCCTTGGTGGCGCTGACGTAGCCCACCGCGTCGGTAACGGTGTACACGATTTTGTAGACGGGGCTGTTGCCTGCAAGCACGTCATCCTCGTGCATGGTGATAACGCCGCTGGTGGAAATGCCGTCCTCGTAGCCTTCCGCCACCACCTTGGTCTTGCTGTCGTAGATGGGTTCGCTCGTCCACGCGCCCTTTACGTACTTATACACTACGTAGGTGACGGTTGTGGAGGAGGTGTCGTTGATGCTGAGGTTGGTGCGGATGGTGTAGGTGCTGCCCACCGTAATGCCCTCTTCCTGCACCTTTTTCATGTCGGAGCTGAGGTCGTTTATGACGGGAGCCTTTTCATCGCTGAAATAGATGCTGACGTAGGACGTGCGGGCAAGCACTTCGCCGTCGGCGTCTTTAAGCACGAAACGGAAGTTCCACCAACCGGAGGCGGAAATGCTGATATCCTTTCCGGGAGAGGTGGTAGACCAGTTTTCGTCCTTGTAGTCCTTGCTGGGAGAGCAATATTCAACGCTTACCTTGTCGGAGCCTTCGGCAACGGCAAATTTGTCGGTATCCTCCTCCTCGCCCTCTTCGGGGGTGGCAAGGGTGTATTCGGCGCCGACGAAAACGCTTTTGACGGTGGTTTCGTCCAGCAGCCAGTCGTAGTTAAGCTGGAAATTGCCTGCCGCGTGCAGAGTGGGAAGAGAGGTGATATCCTCCAAAGCCGTAAATACGTCTTCCGCCACCGTCACGACGCGGGCGGGCTGTTCTTCTTCGCCTTCCGTCGGTTCCTCGGCAAAAGCCGTTGCCACCGTGGTGAGGCTGAACAAGAGCATAAGAGCTATTATCAAACTTAAAATCTTTTTCACAATATTCCTCCGCTTGCGGACGTAAAACGTCCTTTGTTGCGTTTGCGGACAACAGTGGAAACTTTTGCCGCATATGCAATTATTGTACCTTTTTACGCCGTTATTGTCAACGATTTGGGCATAAATATCTGTTTGTGTTGTTTGTTTTCCGTATATATTATAGTTTTATCGGCGCCTTGCCTTGACGCTTGGGCTTTTGCCCATTGCAAAGGCTTCCCTGCCGATACGCTTTTTGCCTGCCCGAAGCGGGGAGCGCCCTTTGCTTGCGGCGCAACGAGCGTGGGACGGCTGCTCGCTTGCTCGCCAATTTTTTGTGGCAAAGCAAGCACAGGCATAAAGGCGAAAACCTTGACTAAGCCGCTTTGCCCTGCCCTTTGCGACGCAAAGCAACAATTGCGCGGTATAAAAACGGTACGGGGGAAAACGCCCCTGCCAGACTTGCCGCAAAAAGGACAACCACGGCAAAGCCGCCTTGCCTACGCAACCGTCAAAACGCAGTTGCGCAAGGTTTTCAGAACGCCCGCGCTTGCGCTCCTCGAAATGCGGAAAAGGTTTTTGCAAAAGCAAGCAAGTCAACGTGAACCTTAGCTTGCGCAACGTCATAGGGTGTAAGAGGTGATATTTTGCTTTACTTGCTTGCGCAGAGCAGTTTGCACTGCTACGTTTTTGCCGCCGCTACCGCCGCGGCGGTGTCCGTGGACGCTTTCGTTGCGGGCATTGCCGAAAGGCATACCCCCTTTTTGCCCTGCATTACCACCGCCTTGACGTACTTCGCCTGCCTTGCGCTGTGCCTTTGCGGCGGCTGGATAGCGCTGCTGTCGCAAAGAGTGTCCAGATATTTCGGCTGTGCGCTGCTGTTTGCGCTGGGGTGCGCCTCCGCCGTAAAAAAGCCAAGTCCGCTGTGCGTGCCCAACACCTTCGGACGAGGCGTGGCGGCAGGGTTTTCCGTGGCGGGGGACGGCGCAGCCGCCTGTCTTTCGCTGTACTCGCGGCAGACGGACGTCCTGTTTTTGCCGCTGCTGTTTGCCGCCGCGCACGGCATTGCCGTAGCCTGCGGACAAAGAGTGCGTTTTCCCGTAAAAAGCCCCGACAGACTTTCGGCGGTAATTTTGTTTGCGCTGTGCGTACTTCGCCTGACGCTGTAAATGGGCGCAAAAAACAAAAACGGTCACATTTTTTTGTGACCGTAAAAGGTTTTACGTTACTCGTCGATGACGTCGGAGCGCATTATCTGCTGCAACGAAGCGCCGTCGTCGTAGTCGCTGTCGGAAAAGTTTTCGATAAATTTTGGCAAGTCGAAGCTTGTCCACGGCGCAATTTGCGGCGGATATGCCACGAACACCATATGGTCGTTTGTGACGGGGTGGTGAAATTCCAGCCTGTACGCCCACAGCGCAAGATTGCTGCCTTTAACGACGTTGCCGCCGTAACGCGCGTCGCCGAACACGGGACAGCCTATTGCCGACATCTGCACTCGTATCTGATGGCTGCGCCCCGTGCCCAGCTGCACGGAACACAGCGAAACGCCGCCCCTTTGCAGCACCTCGTAGGACAATTCGGCGCGCTTGGCGTCGTGATCTCCCACCGTCGCCACGTACACCGTGTTGGTGAGGGGGTTCTTTTTTAGATAGTTGACCAGCGTGCCCTTTTGTTCCTTGGGACACCCCACCACTGCGGCGAGGTAGCGCTTGGACACCTTGCCCGAAGCCAGTCTTTCCGAAAGGCGCTGTGCCGACTTGCTGTTTTTGGCAAACACCATAACGCCGCCGGTAGGCCTGTCCAGCCTGTGAACCAGCCCGAGGTAGACGTTGCCCGGCTTGTTGTATTTTTCCTTTACGTACCCTTTAAGCAGCGTAAGCAAATCGACGTCGCCGCTTTTGTCCGCCTGACTGGGCAGGTTTTGCGGTTTTACCACCACCAGAATACTGTTGTCTTCGTACAAGACGGTGACGTCCTGCATAGTAAAATTTCTCATAGTTGCACTCCTTTTGCCAAGTACAGCCCGCTTGCGCCGCAGGGCAGCACCACCTCTTCGTCGGTGGGAAGGCACACCTCGTAGGAGGTTACGCTTCCGCCGACGGGCATTGTTCTTTTGAGCAGGTTTGCCAATACGGCGGGCTGCAATCCCGTGGTATAGGAATTGAGCAGTACGAACAGGGGATTATCGGAAAGCACCCCCGCGCACAGCGAAAGAAAATCGCACACGTCCCTTTCCAGCTTCCATTCCTCGCCGCCCGCGCCCCTGCCGAAACTGGGGGGATCCAGCACTATGGCGTCATACCGTCTGCCGCGGTTTATTTCCCTTTTGACGAATTTGCGGCAGTCGTCCACAATATAGCGCACAGGTCTGTCGGAAAGAGAGGACGCCGCTACGTTTTGCTTGGCAAGCTCCACCATGTTTTTGGCGGCGTCCACGTGACAGACGGAGGCTCCCGCCGAAAGGCAGGCGACGGTTGCGCCGCCCGTGTAGGCAAACAGGTTGAGCACGCTTATGTGGCGGCGCGCTCCTTTGATGAGCTTTATCATCACGTCCCAGTTTGCCGCCTGCTCGGGGAAAAGCCCCGTATGCTTGAAGTTCATGGGGCGCACGTTGAAGGTGAGATCTCGCCACGAAACCTGCCAGCTTTCCAGCACGGGCTTGTCGTATTCCCAATGTCCGCCTCCCGTAGAGGAACGCAGATAACGGGCGTGAGGAGAAACTACGGTGTGCAGAGGCTTTTTGGCATGCCAAATGACCTGCGGATCGGGGCGCAGCAGCACCACGTCCTTCCACCGCTCCAATTTTTCGCCGTCGCCGGTGGCGTATATGCGATAGTCTTTCCATTCGTCGTTTATTCTCATACTTTCCCGCCAAACAACTGTGTACAATGATTATACTGTAATTTTGCTTTTTGTTCAACTGTTTTGACGGAAATGCCCCTTCGTTTGACTTTTTTTTGCCGTAGATATAAAATATTGCCATGAAAACTACCGTGCTGCTGTTTGAAATAACGCAAGACAATGCAAAAGAGCTGCAACGCTCCTACGGAAAAAAACTTTGCGAAAAAGCAAAGCGTTTTGGCAAATTCCTATCCCTTTCGCACAGCGGAAAATACGTGGCTGCCGCCGCGGCGGATATTCCCGTAGGTGTAGACGTGCAGATACGTGCAGACGTCCATACGGAAAAAATAGCGCGCAGATTTTTTTCCGAAGGGGAAATGCGCGAATGGGAAGAGGCGCAAAACAGGCAGGAAGCGTTTTTCTTTATCTGGTGCAAAAAGGAAGCGCTGTATAAAAGCATGTCGCCGCAGCCCCTTACGGTGCGCGGAGCGGACACTACCGGCAAAAAATTTACCTGCATAAAACTGCCCGACGCCTTTCTGGCGGCAACGGGGAATGCGGAAATCATTTGTCTGCACGACCTGTAACGGCTTTCAAAAACTGCCGTAGAGGCGTCTTTTTCTGCGGCGGGCGCGGACGTTTTGGATTTGTTGCCCCTGCGCCAACGTCGCAACAAGCCTGCGGTGTTATTGCGTCCGCGCAAGTTGCAGAGTTCCGTTTGAAAGGTTGCTTCAAAACGGGAGATATGAATTAGAAAAAGTTTGGCGGCGCGTAACCGCCGGACTTTACAAAGGGCGGGATTTCGAAAAGGTTAGCAGATATGCGCCCGACGCAAGGCAAATTCGATGCACCGAGAGGCAGTTCCGCAAAAAAACCGCGGCAGTAGGCCGCGGCAGGCGTTCGAATGCTCTTGCACAAAACCGTTGCAGACGACAAACGAACAAACTTATAGCGCAAGGACTTTGAGGAGAACGGCGTTTGCCGCATGGAAAGCCCTTGTTACGCCCCGTTACGCCGATTCCAAGCGGTAGCGCTTTTCGGAAGAATCGTACACGACGTTTTGTCCAAACTGTTCCATAAAGTAGGCGCGCAAAAATGCAACGTGACGGCGGAAGGTGGCGACGGATATATCGTACATCCCGCAGCACTCGTCAATTTTTACTCCCGTTCCCATACGAATTGCGTCGTACATCAGCAGAACTATGTAGCTTTTGTTTTTCATAGAAACAACTTAGGAGCGCTCTTTTTTTCTCCTTTTTCGTATTAGCGCAGAGCACCTTCCTGAAGTGCGCCGCACCCTGTTGCAACTGAGTTAAGTATATCACTTTCTGCAATAGTTTTGTTTAGCGGCGTTTTCTTTTGCGGTGGAAAAATGCGCTTAATTTATGGAAAAACACGCTTAATGCCCGTTTGCGGCAGGGCGGACGGAACAAAATAACGGCAAAAAACTTGGTTCCGCGCCAAAACAAACCGTAAAAAAAAACAAGGACAAACAGGGCAAGCAGACGCACGTAAACCTCAGATAATAAGCAGTCAAAGGGGAACGGACGAACGCACAAAGGACGTTCGCGCGAAAAAACAATGCGCCACCGCAAGCGGGGACGCAGTGAAAAAGGCGGAACAAAAAAGCAAGAGCGGCAAACTCAAGCGGTTTATGCAAAGGTGTTGCGCGAAACGCGAAACAACCAAATACGAATTGCGACATGGTCAAAAGCAAAAAGACGCCGCGGCATACGGGTATGCCGCGGCTTGCGTTTTGAAAGGAAGCGTTCAGACAAGCGTTACCGTTATCGTGAACACCACCGTCGTTCCCCACACCGGACAACTTACGTCGGCGCGGAAAGTTTCGCCACGGTGGGTATATACGACGCCGTCTTCAATTTCATAGTAATAGTCGGAAATCACCTTTACCTTCGCCCCGCAGGTTGCGACGCTGACTGAAAGGGTGTAGGTTTGCATATCGGGCAGGTCGAGAGTAAAACTGACGGAACCGCTGCTCTCATCGCATTTTACGGCAAAGGTTTTGCTGACGTCCGCCGACACGGACTGCCCGTCCGAAGTTTGCTTAGCGTACACCGCCGTCAGCACCTCCGTTTGCTGCGCAACGTAAAAACCGTTGTGCAAGCTTCCCTGCTCGTCCTGCCAGCCGCAAAACAGGTATCCTTGCTTGTAGGGCTTGGGCAAGTAGAAAGCCTTGTCGGAAACAAACGTCTGTTCGTTGTCCACAAGGGTGACGCCGGCGTCGTCGGTAAGGTAGATAACGTTGCCCAAACACCACTCGTCGGGGTAGCTTGCCACCTGCTGCTCCGATACGTAGACGGTGCAGTTCTCCCCAAAGGCATATCTTTCTACAAAGACGCCCTCGGGCAGATACACGGCAAAGGAAGCATTGTGGAAAGCGCTCGTTTCGACGTATTTTAAGGATTGAGGCAAAATTATGCCGCCGCCGCTTATTATGGCATTGTTAAAGGCATGTCTGCATATGCGCTGCACGCCTTCCGGCAGAACGAAGTTTCCCAATAACTTTGTGCCCTGAAACGCCATTTGGGGTATTTCCTTTATTGTACCTTGGAATTTTATTTCCAGTTTACAGTACCAGAATGCCATTTCCCCTATCGTCTGCACGGAAGAGGGAATGACCAAGGGCTGATTTACCTTTATCTGGCAGAACGCCTGCTCGCCTATGTGAGTGACGGAGGAGGGAATGACGATGCTGTTGAACACCACTTCGCCCCGTTCCGACAAGCCGGCAAAGAAATTTTCGCCTAGCGCAACCACGGGCTTGCCTCCCACAAAATCGGGAATGACCAAATCTACTTCTGCGCCGAACGCGCCGTGATAGCCGGTAATTGTTGCCGACTCCGCGCCCGCTTGGTAGCTGAAGTCCTTTTCGTCCCCCACTACCTTTATTTCCTGCCAGACGGCGTAAAGCACAACGTCGTCGCTTATGCCGTCGATAGCGAAAAAGTATTCGCCGCTGCCGTCGGAGGAGGTGTTCCACCCCAAAAACAGATAGCCGTTCTTTTCCGGCTCGGGCAGAGGCACGTTTTGACCGTAAGCCGCCCGTATTACGTTGGGCGAATCCATTTCGCCCCCTTCCGTTTGCAAGGTTACGGTAAACAGCCTGTCCGCCTCGACGTACGCCGCCGTAAGCAACATATTGCCCACGTTGGTAACGTCCACCTGTTGCACAAAGCTGCCCGTTTCGTCCTGCCAGCCCAAAAACACGCTGCCCAGAAAGGTGCATTGCGGAAGCGTCAGCGTTTCGCCGAAGGCAATTTTGAGTTCGGCATACCCCATCTGCCTGTCTTCCAGCAGGAAGGTTCCTCCGTTGCCGTCCAAGGTGACGGTGTACAGCACCGACTCGAAGCGGGCGTACAGCGCCGTGATACCCTCCACGTTGCCGCTGTCAATCTGCGTTACTTCATTGCCGTGGACGTCCGTCCACCCCTTGAACACGTGCCCCGCCTTGCGCAGAGGCAACAGCTCCACGACGTCGCCGTATGCTACCTTGTTGGGATTGACCTCCGAACCGTAGTAGGAGCCGTCCTCCAAGTGATACACCACGGTGTATATCTTAGGCGTGAACACGGCGTACAGCACGATGTCCTGCTGCACTCCGTACAGCACCTCGACGTACTTGCCGCTGCCGTCAGCGGATGTGTTCCACCCCACAAAGTCGTAGCCATGCTTTTGTGCGGGAGCAAGCAAGTGCACGTCGCCTGCCAGCACCTCGCTCGGATTATTTCCGGACACGCTGCCGCCGTCCGTTTCGTAACTTATGCCGAAGGTGCCTCCTTCCTTCTGCCACAGCGCATACAGCGTAAGGTTGCTGCCCCCGCCGATTTTTTCGTATCTGTCGCCCCCTTCGGGAGAGTCGTACCAGCCGAGGAACACGTAGCCGCTGCGCACGGGAACGTTGAGCGCCACCTCGTAGTCGGTGACGGTTTCGGGATTGTTTTCTATAAGCATGCCGCCGTTAAGCACGTAGCGCACGGAGCATTGATTGTCGCTCCAACGCGCGTAAAGACTTACGTCGTTGCCTTGGCACACCACCGAGGTGACCGCTTCGCCGCTGTAATCGGAAGTGAGATACCACCCCAAAAACTGAGCGTCCCGTTTGGTGGGTACGGGCAGTTGCACTACGCCGCTTTCCATCGTGAAGGAGTAGGACGCGTTTTGCATTATGCCGCCGTTGAGCCAATAGTCCAGCTTGTACTCTGTGGGCACGTACACGGCAAAAAATTCCGTGTCGGAACGGACTTTCAGCGGAAAATCTACCCGTTTGCCCTTTTTGTCGATATAGTGGGAGAAAACGTACCCCGTCTTTTCGGCGGGAGTGGGAGAAAACCAGTCGGAGGCAGACACGGCGTACACCTTGCCGTCCACCGTCACGTCGTACGTCCCTTCCGCCAGCCCCAAAAACACCGCAAGACACAGCGCCGCCACCAGCAGCGCAGTCAGCACCACCGCCCACGTCACGGTTTTTACGTTGCGTTTGGCTATCAGTTTGGGCGTGTAGGCGCTTGGCACGGCGTAGTACAGTTTGGAAGCAGGCTGGGAAAAATGCCGCGCGATAGCGCACAGTTGCTCTGCGTCGGGGCATACCACGCCCCTTTCCCACTTGGAAACGACGTCGCCGGTAACGTTGAGCGCGGAGGCAAGCTCCTCCTGACTTTCGCCGCTGCCTTTGCGGGCGGCCGCCACCGCTTTGCCGAAGGCGGACATATCGTAACTGCCCGTGTAGCACTCCTCCTCCGACTGCCCCAGCAGCTTTTCCAGCGAAACGCCCAATTTTTGCGCTATTTCGCCCAGCAGAGCGAAATCCGGCATGGAAACGCCCCTTTCCCACTTGGAAACAGTCTGGAAGTGAACGCCCAACCCGTCGGCAAGCTCCTGCTGCGTTATGCCGGCAGATTTCCTCAAGCTTTTTAGTCTTTCGCAAAACAAATCAGTCATATCTTCTCCAAAGTGTTTTTACGCTTACTTACGTATTCTTCTGCCGCTAAAACGAGGGGCTGCGGAGCAGCCTGCCGGCAAAAATTTGCGGAGCGGCAAACCTTTTTCGACGAAAACGGCTTATGGCAAAAGGCGCGCGAACGCGCCTCTTGTTACGCCTTGGAAAGGCAAAGAGTAAAGTTTTTACCGTTTACTTCCCACTGCTTCACGAATTTGCCGACGGACGCGCGCACTACGCTGCGGGCAAGGGTGCTGCGGGAAATTTCCTCTACGTTGTCGGATATGGCGCGGCACACTTCCTCGTCGCCGTCGTAGCCTATATCCACGTGATCCGTCACCACAAAACCGCACTCCTTGCGCATGGTCTGGATTTTGGAAATAACTTCCCTCACCAGCCCTTCTTGGGCAAGCTGCGGCGTGACGGTGACGTCCAGCGCGACGGAATCGCCGTAGTCGGAAGCCACCGAGTAGCCCTGTTTGTTTTTGGTGGAAACAAGCAGATCGTCGGCGGTAAGCTGCACGTCGTTGCCCTCTACGTTCAAGACGTACGTTTCACCCTTTTGCGTTTTTTCCACCATTTCCTTTGCCGTAGCGCCGTCCAGCGTTGCAAAGGCGCTGCGTATGGCGCCTATCAGCTTGCCGTATTTGGGGCCGAGAGTTTTGAGCTGCGGCTTTATTTCGTAGCCGGAGAAGGCTCCCGCGTCCTCGATGAAGCGCACCTCTTTGACGTTAATCTCGTTTTTGACTATCTCCGTCATTTCGGCGGTAAAGGGGTGCGAAGAAGACACGTACATCACCGACAGCGGCTGACGGTTTTTGACGTTGGCGGCGTTGCGGGCGCTGCGTCCCAGCACCACCACGTCCAGCACCTTTTCCATGTCGGCGTTGAGTTTTGCGTCTATTTTGCCTTGGTCGGCTTTGGGGAAGTCGCAAAGATGCACGGAACGGGGCGCGTCGGCGAAAAAGTTCGCCGTGATATTCTGATAGATGCTTTCGGTAATGAAGGGCACGAAGGGCGCGGCGACCTTTACCAAGGTATCTAAAACGGTGTACAGCGTGACGTAAGCAGCCTGCTTGTCCGCCGTCCATTCGCTGCCCCAATACCTTTCGCGGCAGCGGCGCACGTACCAGTTGGAAAGCATGTCGGTAAACTTTTCTATGCTGCGGGCGGTATCGGTGATCTCGTAGGCGGAAAGCCCCCTGTCCACCGTGTTTACCAGCTGATTTACCTCCGACAGTATCCACCTGTCCATAAGGGACAGCGCGCTTTCGTCAAGCGAGTACTTGGAGGGATCGAAGCCGTCGATATCGGCGTACAGCACGTAAAATGCGTAGGTGTTCCACAGCGTGCCCAAAAAGCGACGCTGCGTTTCCGAAACGGCTTCGTCGTAGAAACGGCTGGGCAGCCACGGCGAGGAGGAGGTGTAGAAGTACCACCTGACCGCGTCGGCACCCTGTTTGTTGAAGCTGTCCCACGGATCCACTACGTTGCCCTTGTGCTTGGACATTTTTACGCCGTGCTCGTCCCCTACAAGCCCCAAAACCAGACAGTTTTTGAAGGGCGCTTTGCCGAAAAGCAGGGTGGATACGGCAAGCAGAGTATAAAACCAGCCGCGCGTCTGATCCACCGCTTCGCTTATGAAGTCGGCGGGGAAGTTGTTTTTGAACAGCTCCTTGTTTTCAAACGGATAGTGGAACTGCGCATACGGCATACTGCCGCTGTCAAACCAGCAGTCGATGACCTCCGGCGTGCGCACGAACTGCCCGCCGCAGTCGCAATCCCACTTGCATTCGTCGATATACGGACGGTGCAGTTCCACGTCCGTGCCGCAACCGCATTTTTCCGCCAGCTCGCTGCGGCTGCCTATGACGTGAACCTTGCCGCATTTGTTGCACACCCACACGGGAAGCGGCGTTCCCCAATATCTGTCGCGGGAAATGCCCCAGTCGATGACGTTTTCCAAAAAGTTGCCCATTCTGCCGCTGCCGATAGTGGGAGGTATCCAATTTACCGAAGCGTTGGCTTGGAGCAGCTGTTCCTTTATGGCGGTAGTTTTGATAAACCACGACTTGCGCGCGTAGTATATCAGCGGAGTGTCGCACCGCCAGCAGTGGGGATAGCTGTGCTCGTACATAAGCTCCTTGAACAGCAGCCCCCTGCTTTTGAGGTCGGCAAGGATGAGCTTATCGGCGTTTTTGCAGAACACTCCCGTCAGTTCGCCGCAGCCCTCGACAAATTTACCGTCTTCGCCCACAAGCTGCACAAGGGGCAGATTGTACTTTCTGCCCACGTTGGCGTCGTCCTCGCCAAAGGCGGGTGCAATGTGCACTATACCCGTGCCGTCGGTAAGGGTGACGTAGTCGTCGTTGGTGACGTAGTAGCAGTCCTCCTGCGTTTTGGCGTAGTCGAACAGCGGCAGATAGTGCGTTCCCTCGTAAAAGCTACCCTTATGCGTTTCCAAAACGGTATAGCTGCCTTCCTCAAAGTGGTTTGCCACCAAGTCTTTTGCAAGAATATACTTTTCCTCACCGCATTGCAGCAGCACGTAGTCGTACCGTGCGTTCATGCACAGCGCCACGTTGGAGGGCAGCGTCCACGGCGTTGTCGTCCATGCCAAAAAGAAGGTGTCGGCGCTGTCGGCAAGACGGAATTTAGCTACGGCGGATTTTTCCTTTACGTCCTTGTAGCCCTGCGCCACCTCGTGGCTGGAAAGCGCCGTGCCGCAGCGGGGACAATAGGGGACTATTTTGAAGCCCTTGTACAGCAGTCCCTTGTCGTAGATGGTTTTCAACGCCCACCACTCCGACTCGATGTAATCGTTGTCGTAGGTGACGTAGGGATGTTGCATATCCACCCAATAGCCCACGCGCTCGGAAAGCTTTTCCCACTCGCTTTCGTACTTCCACACCGACTCCTTGCACTTTTCCACAAAAGGCTTTATGCCGTATTCCTCTATCTGCTTTTTGCCGTTTATGCCCAAAAGCTTTTCCACTTCCAATTCTACCGGCAGACCGTGAGTGTCCCAGCCCGCTTTGCGCAGCACCTTTTTGCCCTTCATCACCTGATAACGGGGAATAAGATCCTTTATGGAGCGGGTGAGCACGTGCCCGATGTGCGGCTTGCCGTTGGCTGTCGGAGGACCGTCGTAGAAGGTAAAGCTGCCTTCCCCCTTCGCCGTTGTCTGCTCGAAAATTTTGTTGTCCTTCCAGAACTGCAAAACCTGCTTTTCTCTGTCCACAAAATTCAGAGAACTATCTACCTTTTTGTACTTAGACATTTCTGCTCCTTTTTCCTGTGCGGAAACAATTTTAACCGTGCGCGGCGGAACAGCGTAAATTTCTCCGCAGCGCCTGCCCTTTGATAGCCCGCTAAACAAAAAGTCGGCGTGTCTGAAAAACACTCCGACAAAATACAGGCGTTACCATTTCAAACAAGTACGCTCGCCCAAAAGACGAGTTATACCCTGCGCCGTGATAACGGGGCGCCGCCGTACCCGCCTACGCAATTTCGGCAGGTCTGCTCGCAAGGTGATGGCTTGCAAACCCTTTCCGTCGCGCCTTTCACCCTGCGGCGCGCTCTCTGTGCGGTGGTTTTTGCAGTCTTGTCCCTGCTCTGACGCATTTACAAGCAAATATTGTTTATATTTTATCAAAAAAAAACTCGGAATGCAACTGTTTGACGAAAATTGCATCTGAAAGAGGTGACAACACCTTGTCAACAGACACCGCCGAAAGCAGGCGCACGATATATTGCAAACAGGCGCCGTAACGCTCCGATGCCTGCCGCACCGAAAGAGCGTTTTGAACGCCGACCATTCAAAAATATTCCTGCGGTGCAACGCGTTTACCGACGGCGAGCATTGCAGAACGGCAGGCGCACGGAGGAATGCTTATACGCCGACGCCGAAAGAAAATATACCCGTGCGTGCAAATTCAACGAGTGGGGTAACGGTGGTTATAAGCATAATAAACGGCGCACGTGCGCAACCGACGGGTACAGACGTCGGACGAGGTACTCTTCTGCCTACGGACGGAATGCGCTGTATACCCAAACGCCTTATTCCGTCAAAATTATGTGGTCGAAGTACTTTTCCTGAAAATGCACCGTGCGGGCAATTTGCCGCTTGGGAAAGTGTGCTCCCTCGGGAGCCACCACCAGCTTGGTTTCGACGTCATTCCTGCGAACGACCACCGCAATCACTCTGCCCGTGAAGCTTTGCACAGGCTGCTCCACGCCCAAGACGTAGGCATCCTGCCAATCGCCGTCCCCGCCCACGAAGCCTTTGACGTGACCGTAGTTTACATAATAGCGCAAATCGGAGTGTTTCGGGTGGACGCTGCCCAAAGGTCTTGTCACCGTCACCGTTACCCTTTGCCCGATCAGGAGGCGGCAGTTTTGGCAATAATCAAGTTGTGCTTTCGTCGTCATTTGCCGTAAATTTCAATATATGCGCATATGTGAAAGTGCGCAAGCGTTGGTTTCAGAACAGCCTGTCCTTGTTTTTGAAAAACATGGAAAGGAAGCTGACGTTTTGAAGGTCTTCCCACTTTGTCGGCAGGAAGTTGTCGTTCTGCACCTCGTAGACGTCGGCGTCGGGTATTGCCGAAACTATCGGAGAATGAGTGCAGATGATAAACTGACAGTTGTCCTTTTCTGCGGCGTGCTTTATGCGGGCGGCAAGCAGAAACTGGTTTTCCGCCGATAACGCCGCTTCCGGCTCGTCGATGACGTACAGCCCGTCCTTTTTCAGTCTGCCGTTGAAAAACGCCAAAAAACCCTGCCCGTGCGACGCTTGGGACAAATCGGCGCCGTATATCCTGTCGAAAGAGGCAAGAGTGCCGGCGTGCGGCATTTTTGCAAGGGACTTGGCGTAGTCGGACAGGTCAGAGCGGTCTATTTCCCTTAACGCTGCTTTGGCGTCCTCTCTGCGCGCTTCCACGTCACGCACGAACTGCACAAACTGCTCGGCGGAAAAATAAAAACTGCGCTTGGGAATGAACTTGCGCAGGGCGGTGAACCTGTCGGCAACATGCCCGAATACGCCCTCTTCCGCTATGCAGGCGGAGCGGCACGCCGTAGCCACTATTTTGGCAAAGGTGGTTTTGCCGCAGCCGTTGTCGCCGCATATTACGGTGACGCTTTTGGTAAAGGTGAAAGAGGGCGTGTTGACTATCAGCGGAATGAAGGGATACCCTTCCGCCGCCTTTATTTTTATTCCGGAAAGGAATATCATTGCTTTTTGCGCAGCTTGCGCTTGCCGTTTTCGTCCACTACGTAGGTGTTTTCCAGCGTCTGAATGACGCCTTCGCGCCACTCGGCTATGTATTCGCCGCGAAGCGTAGCCTGCTCTGCCTTTTCCTCCTCCGTCAGTCCTTCCGTTTTAGATTTCTTTGCCAAAAAATTTATTCTGTCTATCTTTTCCTTGATCATATTTCCTCCCGCGCGGCAGGTAAGCTTGCCGTAAAGTATTTTTATTTTACCACCTGCCGTGCGCATTGTCAACGAAGCGCCCTGCCGCACCGAACGCAGGCGGGACAAAGCCGCAAAAAGACGACATGTTTGTAATGGCGGCAATGCGCCCCAATTACGACTTATGCCATGCGCTTTCAGGCGCAACGCAAAGCACACACGGCGCGCCCGCAAAGCGCTTGCCGATAGCAATTGCACGCCGCGCTTTGAAAACACTGCCGCCGGCGCAATTTGCGTGCGGCGTTGTTTCGACACGCCCCGCCCTGCCGCGACAAAACGCGCGAGGCGCAAACAGTTGCAAGTTTGGTAAAAATAGTGTATAATAGTTATCGCTGTGCTAAGCGGGGAGCTAGCGGTGCCCTGTTGCCTACAATCCGCTACAGTAGGGCTGAATGGTACGGGCGGCTTTGTGCGTGGAAAGCAGGAAGGCGTAAGGAGCGTTGATACCAAGGTCTTGTGCAACGTGACGCTGTTAACCGTGTCAGGGCGGGAACGCAGCAGCACTACGCAGTTTGATCGTGTGCCACAAGGTTGCTTTGGAGTAGCCACCTGCGCAGATACCGTTTCGGCGTGCAACGTCAACCGTACCGCACAGTTTTTGAAAACACAAGGGACTGCCTTTCGCAGTCCCTTTTTGTTTGCCTTGATAATTTCGCCTCGAAAAGTCGCCCTGTTTGGGTTGTCTTTGCCGAATATGTCACGCAAAACGCGCACCGTTTGCAAAATTCGTTACATAAGCTTGCCTATTTCCTTTTTAAGACGGCATATTATTTTCTTTTCCAGACGGGATATGTAGGATTGGGAAATGCCCAGAGCGTCGGCAACTTCCTTCTGCGTGCGCTCGTCGCCGCCGTCTAAGCCGAAGCGCATTTGAATTATTTTCCGTTCCCTTTGAGAAAGGCGAGCCAAGCCTTCTTCCAGCAGACGGCGTTCCACCTGCTTTTCCAGTTTGTTGTACACGTCGTCGGCGTCGGTGCCCAGCACGTCCGCCAACAGCAGCTCGTTGCCTTCGCCGTCCACGTTCAACGGTTCGTCCAGACTTACCTCCTGACGGCGGCGGGACAGCTTGCGCAGGTACATTAGTATTTCGTTTTCTATGCAGCGGCTGGCATAGGTGGCAAGCTTTATGTTTTTTTCCGCCTTGAAGCTGTTTATCGCCTTGATAAGACCTATGGTGCCGACGGAAACGATATCCTCCATATCTGCGCAGGAAGATTCGAATTTTTTAGCCAGAAACACCACCAGCCGCAGATTGTGCTCCACCAATACGTCCTTTGCCGAGCAGTCGCCTGCGGCGGCGCGGGCAAGCAGTTCCTTTTCCCTTTGCGCGTCCAGCGGATGAGGCAGCGCCTCCGCCCCGCACAGATAGTGAAGTGTGTTGTAGGACAGACTAAGCCTGTCCAGCAGTTTTTTCAGCAGTTCCAGCGCTTTCATTTATACCTCCGCAAAATTGACTTGGCAGCAACAGTTGAAATGGTGTGTTGCATTTTTCCGCAGGCAGCGCGACGTACACGGCGAAGTCCTTGCCGTCTATGCGCAACGTCCCTTTTACGGCAGGCACGCTTTTGCTGCCCGCAAGCGTTTTTACCTGCACCTGACGTGTGCCACGCAGCAACTGTCGGGCAAAATACTCCTTTGCCCCGAAATCTGCCGTGACGAAGCAGACGGGTAAGCCGTCGGCGGTGACGTTGTTGCCGCTGTCGCAAAAGGCGGTGACGGAATACCGCCTGTCCAGCGTTATCTGCACCTTTTTGACGTACTGCGCCCTTTGCTTGGACTGTTTTACGTAGGCGTGTATCATATAACACAGCACTACTGCCGCCAGCACTCCCGAAAAATACACGAACAGCGGTAGCGGCGCGTCGTAGAACAGCGCATAGGAGCAGCTGTAATCCACGGCAGTGAGGTTGAACAGCGCCACTATCGCGCCGCCCGTAACAAAGGTATATGCCAAAGTCAGCAGAATATGCCAAAAAAGCTTTTTTCCTTTGCCCACCGTCACAAAACACATAAGCAACGGACACGCCGCCTTTACGACAAATGCCGCCCAGCCGCTGAGATACACCGAAAGCAGGGCTACCGCCGTGCCCGTCAGCGCGCCCAAAGCTATCCGCCCAAAGCCAAAGGGCAATTTGAGGGTGACGCAGGCGCAAAACAGCAAAAGACAGTCCATTGTGAAGTTGTCTAAAAAGGCGTATTCGATGTAAACCGTCATGACGGCATTGTAGATCGCAACGAGAGGAAGATTATCGGAAAGATTGTAGGGGCGGCGGCATTTTTTGTCGCCAAACGCAAGGCGCTTGCTTTCTGCCCGTCCTAACAAGCCCGAACTTGCGCACAAAAAAAAGACGTGTACCTCAAAAGTAAGAACTTTTAAGATACACGTCCGAATCCTCCTTGATCGTAGGAAGATTCGCCTATTCCTCAGTCACCTCGCGGAAAATTTCGCCTTTGACGTAGGGAGTAGGATCGACGCTGTTGCCGTTTTCCGTCACCTCGAGGTGCAAATGCGCTCCGTCGGAAAACTCGTAGGACGCCGTGGTGCTTACTACGCCTATCTTTTCGCCCTTCTGCACCTGCTGTCCCTCCACTACGCTTACCTCT
>DVOC01000012.1 GCA_018713905.1 Candidatus Fimimonas merdipullorum | reverse complement strand
ACGCATTTTCCGCAGCGACTATATGTACTACGATCAGGCGGAAGCGGTGTATTTCAACGCCTATCTGGACGGCAAAATGGCGGGGCGCATATCCGGCATATTGCAGCACGCCGCCAACAAAAAGTGGGGACAAAAGCGGGTGCGCTTTACCCGTTTCGACTGCATAGACGACCTTGACGTCGCCCGCGCGCTGTTTGACGCGGTGGAAAGCTGGGCAAGACAAAAGGGCATGACGGAGATGGCGGGGCCGCTGGGCTTTTCCGACTTGGAAAGGGAGGGACTGCTGATAGAGGGCTTCGACTGTCTTTCCACCTTCGAGGAGCAGTACAACTATCCTTACTATCAGCGGCTTATCGAGCAATGCGGCTACGTGAAGGACGTGGACTGGCTGGAACACAAGCTGCGCGCACCGCAGGGGCTGGATCCCAAAATAGAGCGCATAAGCAACCACATGATGCAGCGGTACAATCTGCACTTCGGGCAGGCAAAAAACAGCGACGAATTTCTTAAAAAGTACGCCGACGGCATTTTCCGCGTGTGGGACGAAACTTACGACGGCATATACGGCACGGTGCCCTTTACGGAAAAGATGAAAAAGAGCATAGTGGAAAGCTTCAGAATGATAGTGGACACCCGCTTCGTGTCCGTCATATTAGACGAAAAGGAGCAGATGGTGGCGTTCGGAGTGGCTTTCCCCTCCATTGCCGACGCGGTGCGCCGTTCCCGCGGAAGAGTGACTCCGCTGTGTCTTTTGCGCATAATGCGCAGCGTAAAACACCCAAAGGTGCTGGAATTGGGCGTCATCGGCGTCACAGATCAGTACAAAAACAAAGCCATAAGCACCGCGCTGATAGCCAAAATAGGCAAAGATATAGTGCGCAAGATAAGTCACGCCGAAACTAATCTGACGCTGGAATACAACGACCGCATAAACAACCTGTGGAAGCTGTTCGAGGCGGAGCGGCACAAGCGCAGAAGGTGCTACGTAAAAAAACTGTAACTGCGCACCCAAAAGCAAACAACCGTTTACTTTATGGTATTGACAACGCATTGTGTAATTTGGTATAATCAATACGTACGCCTGCAAACGCAGGTGTTGCGCGGTCGCGGAGGGGCGGCGGCGCAACGGAAAACATAATGGAAGATTACAAGATTTACAAGCGTTCATCAAAACAGTACCGACAGTACGTGCAGCAGGTGATAGAGCAGTATAACTCCAACGGCAAAAAGACGCTGCTGCTGGTTGCGGACAACGCCTACCCCGTGGTGGACGGCGTCTGGCGCGTGCTGTGCAGCTGCGCCGAGATTCTGTGCGGTTACGACGACTACAACGTAGTGTTCATGGGTCCCGACTACAAGGGCAACGTCTACGTGGGCAAGTTTCCCGTCATAGGCGTAAAAAGCGTTTATATCAGCGATATGCACTATCAGATGGCGCTGCCCATGCTGGACAGGCAGGCGCAGAGGTGGCTGAAACAGCTCAGAATAGACGTCATTCATTGTCACTCTCCCTTTTTGTGCGGTTTTCTGGCAAGAAAGATACACAAAAAACGCGGCGTGCCCATGATAAGCACCTTTCACAGCCAGTTCAGGCAGGACTTTATGCGCGCCACAAAAAGCAAGGTGCTTACAAACGCACTGCTGCGGCACATAATGAAGGTGTTCAACGACTCCGACGAAGTGTGGACTATGCACACGGCGTCCAAGGACACGCTGTATTCCTACGGCTACAAGGGCAGCTGTCGCCTTATGCCCAACGCCACCAGCATGAAACCGTTGGATAACTACGACGAGGTGCGAACAAATTTCCGCAGGGAGCACGGGCTGCAAAACAAGGTGATGTTTCTGTTCGTGGGCAGAGTGGTGCTGCAAAAGGGCATACTGTTTATTGCCGACGTGCTGAAAATTCTCAAAGAAAAGGGCGTGGATTTCACCATGTTCGTGGTGGGGGACGGTCCCGACGTAAAGAGAATGAAGGACAAGATCGCCGCCTGCAATTTGCAAAAGAACGTAATTTTCGACGGGCGTTTTCTGCCTCCCGAGCAGCTTGTGCCCTTCTATGCGGCGGCGGATCTGTTTTTGTTCCCCAGCAAGTACGACGTTTCCAGTATAGTGCAGATAGAGGCTGCCACCTTCCGCACGCCCACGGTATTTTCCGAGGGCAGCGTTACCAGCTGCGTGGTCACGCCCAACGTCAACGGATACGTGTTGCCCTACGACGTGCAGGCATACGCGCAGGGCGTACTGGATATACTCAAAGAGGGCAGCTACGAAAAAGTAGGACAACAAGCCTTGCGTGACTTGCACGTAGAGTGGGAAAAAGTCGTTGAAGACAGCGTAAAGGTGTACGACCAATATATAAAGTCGGACGGAGAATAATTTGCAACAGCAGCATGACGGCGGCGACCGCAAGGTTACCGAGCGGCAAAAGCGCCGCAATCAGCAATTTCAGAACGCTGTGGAAAATTTCCGCAGCAAGCAGGCGCCGGAGCGCTTACAGCCAAAAAAGCACAGGTGGGTAACTCCCCTCGTGCTGCTTTTGTCTGTGGGCATTGGTCTGGTGCTTATTTTCCAGATGCCCTCGATGTTCGGCGAGGAGCAGCTGAGCTTCGTGGAGGTGTTCTCCTCCGTAAAGCCGCAAAACGTGCTGCTGGCGGTGGGAGCGCTTGCCGCCATTCTGCTTTTGGACGTGTGCAAATACGTGGTGACGCTGCACGCCACCACCCGCACGCTGCGCCCCCTCGTTTCGGTAAAGACGTCGCTGTTGGGCAGGTACTACGACAATATCACTCCCTTTGCCAGCGGCGGGCAGCCCATGCAGATATACTATCTGTACACCAAAGGCTACAGCGCGGGGCTATCGTCGGCGGTGGTGATGATAAAATACTTTTTCAACACCACGGCGTGGCTGGCGGTGGCGTTTGTGGCAATGGTGTGCAACAAACAGGTGCTTTCTCCCGTAAGCAACGGCAACGTGCTGCTCATAGCCGGCTGGACAGGCTGGGCGCTCAATATGTGCGTGCCGGTGTTCATGGTGCTGTTTGTGGCAATGCCCAAACTTGCCAAAAGAATAACGGCGTGGATAATACACGTCGGTTTCAAGCTTAAAATAGTCAAAAACAAGGAGGCGGCAATACACAGGGCGCTTTCCGCCGTCAGGGACTTCCGTTCCTCCTTCGTGATAATGGCAAAACGGCCGCTGCATCTGGTGCTGCTTACCCTTTGCTGTATTCTGGAACTGTCGCTGTCCTTTGCCTTTCCCTACTTCATCATACGCATGTTCAACGGGTTGCAGACGGACGCCGGCTTTGCCACGATGTTTCAGGTGATGGCGCTGCACGCATTCGCCTCCTTCGCCGCCTCCGTGGTGCCCACTCCCGGCAACTCCGGCGCGCTGGAGGGGCTTATAACCACGGCGTTTTCCTCCATTGCCGGCGCCACCCTTATGTGGGTGATATTCACGTGGCGTTTTTCCGTGTACTACATCTACATTCTGATAGGCGTAGGCATAACGGCATTCAACCTCGTGCGCAACGTGGTGCGCAGCCGCCGTGCAAAAAAGCAGAGCGCACAGTCGGTAACTCAGACTTCCTCTGCCGACGAGGAAGCCGCCGACGGCGTCGGGCAAACGGCAACGGAACGGGAGCAGGCGGCGCCCACACGGGAAGGCGAATAATTGCATACAGTCACGGCGAATATCCTCGCAAAACAACGGATTCGCCGTGTTTTTTTTCGCACAGGGGTTGACAAAGCAAAACAAACGTTCTAAAATAACGGAAGAAACACAAGGGGAATTCAAGTGGATATTCTGCATTGCGATCTCAACAATTTTTACGCCTCGGTGGAGCAGGTGCTCAATCCCGATCTCGAAGGCAAATACGTTGCCGTTTCCGGCAGTCCGGAAAAGCGCAGCGGCGTTATTCTTGCCAAAAACACGGCGGCAAAAAGGATGGGGGTAAAAACGGGCGAGGCGATATGGCAGGCAAAGCAAAAATGTCCCGAACTGATATGCGTGCCGCCGCACTTTCCCTACTACGCCCATTTTTCCAAGAGGGTAAGGGAAATTTACGAGCAGTACACCGACAGGGTAGAGGGCTTCGGGCTGGACGAATGCTGGCTGGACGTCACGCACAGCGGCATTTACGGCACTCCCTTTCAGATAGCGGAAAAGCTGCGCGAGGAAGTCAAGCAAAAAACGGGACTTACCATTTCGGTGGGAGTTTCTTTTACCAAGACCTTTGCCAAGCTGGGCAGCGACATGAAAAAGCCGGACGCCACAACCGTCATCTCGCGGGAAAATTTTCGCAAGGTAGTGTGGCCGTTGGACGTGTCGGAGCTGTTGTATATAGGCAGCCACACCAAGCGTAAGCTCAACGAAATGGGCATTTTTACGCTGGGCGACCTTGCCAACGCAAATCCGTCGGCGCTCAAAGCGCGCTTCGGCGTGGTGGGGGAGCGTATGCGCAACAGCGCCTTGGGCTTAGACTGCGACGAGGTACGCAGGTGCGGCGAGGAAAGGGAAATAAAAAGCGTCGGACACGGTACCACGACGTTGAGGGACATGACCACCTACGCCGACGCCGAAACGGTAATTGCGCTGCTTTCGGAAATGGTGGCAATGCGGCTCAGAAGGTACGGCTTCAACTGCGGCGTAGTCAAGCTGGACGTCAGGCGCAACGACCTTACCCATGCCGGTAAGCAGTGCGCCGTGCACAGCACCTTTCTGGCGAGGGATATCTACAACGCGGCGGCAAGGCTGCTGCGCAGCGTGTGGAAGGGCAGCGCGGACAAGCCGCTGCGATCCCTTTCGGTAAACGTGTCCGACCTCTCTCCCGTGGGCGAGGGGGTGCAGCAGTCGCTGTTCGACGGCGACGACAAGCAGCAGAAGCTGGAATTGTCGCTGGACAAAATTCGCAAAAAATTCGGCTTCGGCGCTATCAAGACGGCAAAAATGCTTGATAACGATTTGGTAAGCAAGGATCTTA
>DVOC01000011.1 GCA_018713905.1 Candidatus Fimimonas merdipullorum | reverse complement strand
GCCGCCGGCAGAGTGAATATCATAGGCGAACACATAGACTATTGCGGCGGCAAGGTTTTTCCTGCTGCGCTTTCGCTGAAAAACACCGTCTACGTGCGCGCCAACGGCACGAACAAAATAAACGTCAGTTGGACGACCTTGCCCGACAAGGTGTCGCTTGACGTGGACGATCTTGGCAAGTACGACAACCTCAAATACGGAAACTATCAGGCGGGCTGCGCCTACATCTGGCAGCAGGCTGGGCACAAAGTGGTGGGCTGCGATATGCTGCACGACTGCACGGTGCCCTTCGGCAGCGGACTTTCTTCATCGGCGGCGATAGAGGTTTCCACACTTGCCGCGCTTGCCACGGTGGCGGGCGAGCCTATCGACAAAAAGGAGATAGCGCTGCTTGCGCAAAAGGCGGAGAGGGAATACGCCCACGTCAACTGCGGCATAATGGATCAGTACGCCTCGGCAAACGGCAAAAGGGACTGCGCGATCCTGCTGGACTGCAAAAACGTCACCCACACCTACGTTCCGCTGCAGCTGGGCGACTACACGTTGGTTATTGCCAATTGCAACAAGCCGCACAACCTTGTCGCAAGCAAGTACAACGAACGCCGTCAGGAAACGGAGCAGGCATTGGAAATTTTGCAAAAGCACGTTGACGTCACCTGCCTTGCGGAAGTTACTCCGCAGCAGTTCGAACAGTACAAGCATCTGCTTCCGCAAAAGGTGCGCGACCGCGCCGAACACGTGGTGTACGAGTGTCTGCGGGTGCAGCAGGCGGTGGAAGCAATGCAGAAAAGCGACCTTGCGGCGCTGGGCAAAATTCTGAATGCGTCCCACAAATCGCTCAAAGAAAAATACGAAGTCACCGGCGCAGAGCTGGACGCACTTGCGGAAAACGCACAGAAACTTTCCTACTGCCTCGGTTCCCGCATGACGGGCGCAGGCTTCGGCGGCTGCACCATATCCATAGTAAAAAAGAACATGGTAAAGCAGTTTGAAGACGCTGTGGGCAGCGCATACAAGAACGCTATCGGCTACGACGCCTCCTTCTATCAGGCGGAAATTGCCGACGGAATAATAGTAGAAAAACTTTAAGGAGGATTTTCCTGATGAAAATTTTGGTTACGGGCGGCGCAGGATACATAGGAACGCACACCTGCGTGGAATTGCAGCAAAAGGGCTACGAAGTGGTGGTGATAGACAATTTCAGTAACTCCTCTCCCAAAGCGTTGCAGCGCGTGCAGCAGATAACGGGCAAGCACGTGGAGTTTTACGAGGGGGACGTAAGGGACTCAAAGCTGCTGGACAAAATATTTACCGACCACAAAATAGATTGGGTAATTCACTTTGCTGGGCTCAAAGCGGTGGGCGAAAGCTGCGCCAAGCCGCTGCTGTACTATGACAACAACCTGTACGGCACCATAGTGCTTTTGGAAACCATGCAAAAGCACGGTTGCAAAAAGATGGTGTTTTCCTCCTCCGCCACGGTGTACGGCGATCCGGAAAAACTTCCTTTGGACGAAACGTGCAGGACGGGCGGCACCACAAACCCCTACGGTTCCTCCAAGTATTTTCAGGAAATAATGCTTACCGATTTGTACAAGGCGGACAAGGAATGGACGATAGTGCTGTTGCGTTACTTCAACCCCGTGGGCGCACACCCCAGCGGACTTATCGGCGAAGATCCGCAGGGCATTCCCAACAACCTTACTCCCTACATTGCCAAGGTGGCGATAGGCGAGTTGGAAAAGGTTCACGTCTACGGCAACGACTATCCCACCCCCGACGGCACAGGCGTAAGAGATTACATTCACGTGGTAGATCTTGCCAAAGGACACGTTGCGGCAATAGAAGGGGCTAAAACTCCCGAAGTGTACGTATACAATCTGGGCACGGGCGTGGGTTACAGCGTGTTGCAGGTGATACACGCCTTCGACAAGGCGTGCGGAAAACAGCTTCCCTACGTGATAGAGGGCAGACGTCCCGGTGACGTTGCTTCCAGCTATGCCGACGCCTCCAAGGCGGCAAAGGAACTGGGCTGGAAAGCGCAGTACGGCATAGATGAAATGTGCTCCTCTTTGTGGAATTGGCAGAGCAAAAACCCCAAAGGATACAAGGAATAATGATATACGGGCAAGTCGATCTGTACGACTATTTTCACAGAGAAAAACAGCCTTCGCAAAGGGCGCTGCTGACGGTTTACGCCCGCCCGCCCCACTCTGAGGAAAGTGCGGACAAGCGCCGTCCCGCCCTGCTGATACTTCCCGGCGGAGGCTACTCCTTCGTTTCCGAACGGGAACGGGAGCCTGTTGCCGTCGAGTGGCTGAAACGCGGCTTCAATTGCTACACCCTGCAATATTCCGTCCGTCCGCAGCGCTACCCCGTGCAGCTTACCGAAGCGGCAATGGCTATGGCGTACGTGGCGGCTAACGCCGAACAGCATGGCACCGACGCAAGCCGTGTGGCGGCGGTGGGTTTTTCCGCCGGCGGACACCTTTGCGCAATGCTGTCCTCCCTTTCCGTCAACGACGAGGTAAAGCGCGCCTTGGGGGATATTCCCGCAGTACAGCCTGCCGCGGCGCTGATATGCTACGGCGTGCTGGACTACGAAAATTCCGCAAGGACCACCGATACCTTCCGCAACGTAACGGGCAATTTCGGCGTGGAGGTAAAGGACGTAAATCCCGTAAAGCTGGTCACGGCGGCAACCTCTCCCACGTTTTTGTGGCACACCTTTAACGACGAAGTAGTGCCCGTCGCCAACAGTATCAACTACGCTTCGGCATTGCACAAGGCTGGGGTAAGCTGCGAACTGCACGTGTTTGACGAGGGCGCGCACGGATTGTCGCTGGCAACGGAAGAAACGGGCTGCACGAGCGACAAAGAAAAGCGGTGCGCCGCATGGGTGGATCTTGCCTGCGATTGGCTGCGCATAAACCGCGGATTCCGTTAACCGCAAAAAAAGACGCTTCAAGGCGTCTTTTTGTTTTGTCGTTGGCTTGCTCGGATAGTGGTGTGTCACAAAAAATCACATACGTGTGCTGTTTTTGGTGACAATGCCGTGTTGACGCAGTTTTTTTGCTTTATGCTGCGGCATTTTTCGTTTCGTAAGGCACAAGCGTTGCAACGCTTTCCGCTGTTTTTCGCGTATTTTGCTCTTGTGTATAATGTGCGTCATTCACACGGGCGCTTTGGGTTGCCTTGCTTTTTCATGCGTTTTACGGAACAGGCAGAACTGATTTTACAGGTATTGTACTTAACGATACAAGTGCCGCTCAAACTGTTTTGACGGCGTTGTACAAACAATATAATTAGCCTGCCCTTTTGCAGACCATTGTCAAACTCCTTTGAGTTTTTTTTCAAGCGTTGTATTTATAAGTTGGTCATGTTGCTCTTTTGGCGGTGTTTCGTTTAAGGGGGTAATTTTCACTTTCGACTGTTGCGCCAACAACACAACCTTCGTACTTTTGCGGTTGGCACGTTCGTAAAGCTCTCGCCATACAAAAAAAACGCCGCATATGCGGCGTTCAAATGGTAGTATTTTGTCAGTACATGGTTTTTTCGGTAATATCCATGTATTCTCTGAAAAGCTGCAGGCACTGTTCGTGGTCTATCTGGGAAATTTTGTCCTGCAATTTTTCCATGTTTATTTCCAGCGTTTTACTGAACACGTCGTCACGAAAGCCTATCATGTCGTTTTCGGCAATGGAGCAGCCGTAATATATGTGGTTTATGTTTGCCCACAAAATGGCTCCCAGACACATAACGCAGGGCTGTCCCGTGGTGTATATGTCTGCGCCGGAAAGGTCGAAGGTGTTCAGGCTTTTGCATGCGTCGCGAATGGCTTCCATTTCGCCGTGGCAGGTGGGATCGTTGTTCTTTGCCACCCTGTTGTGCCCTCTGCCGATAATTTTGCCTTGCTTCACTACGACGGCTCCGAAGGGGCCTCCGTCGTTGTTGCGGATACCTTTTCTTGCCTCCTCAATGGCTACTTGCATATATTCATTCATGGCTGACCTCCCGTTCTGCTGCGAACGCTGCGTGCCGGCGCACACCTAAATTCTGCGCGCCGTTACATACCCTTGATATTATATAATAAACCTCAAACTATTTCAATATTTCAGCAGAATAATTTGCCGCTATTTTTTCGCGTATGGTTGTCGCTTTTGCCCGACGGTTTTTTCTGCGGCGTAGTTGTGCAGCGCAACGCCCCTTCTCTCAACCTGTCTGCGACAAATCACCTTGTAGCCCCTGCCCACAAAAAAGGGCAAAGCCGCCTCCGAGGCGTACGTCAGGGTGCGTGCGCCCTCCAACCTGTCGCATATAGCCGAGCCTATTCCCGCGCCCTGAAAACTCGGGTGGACGTAAAGCATGTCGAGATACCCCTCCTCGCCATTTCCGAAGCCGACGATTTTTCCGTCAACCTCCGCAACGACGCAGCAATTTCGGCTTTTTTCTTTCAACACGTCGCAGTTGACGCCGTCGCGCCATGCCGCTATCTGTTTTTCGTCGTAATATGCGTAGCAGCCGTCCACGGCGGCACGGAAAACCTCCGCCATTTCCACCTCGTCCCCCGCACGGTATTTTCTCAATTTGAAATTTACTTTTCTCATAACAAAAACAATATCTTCCGACAAAAAAAAGAGCATA
>DVOC01000103.1 GCA_018713905.1 Candidatus Fimimonas merdipullorum | reverse complement strand
CAATTTCCTTTGCCGTTTTGCCTGCCGCCGCCGCGTCGCATGCGTCCAGCACCAGCAGTCCTATGCCGGTGGAAAGATTGCGCGAGTCTACCACGAAAACGTTCAGCCCCTCCGCGCCCTTGGCCGCGTTGTTGTAGGAAACGGACATATCGGAAGAAATAACGAAATGCACTATTCCGTCGTACCCCTCCGCGAGCGTTTGAAGATAAAAATCTCTGTAATCTTCCACGCTGCGGGCGCCCGTTTTGGGAAGCATTTTGGTATTTGCGTAATAATCGTAGATGTCCTGCGGGGTGATACCGATGCCGTCCAACATGTTGTCGCTGCCCAACGACACGAACAGCGGCATTATCTTTACGTTGTATTTTTCTATCAGTTCGGGCGACAGGTCGCAGGTGCTGTCTGCGGTTATTCTTATTTTCATTTCAATTCCTCCGAATATACTTACTCAAACATTGCTATTATATCACAAAAAAGCCAATTTTGGCTGAAAAATTATTGCATTCTGCAACAATTTTTGCAGTCGCCGCACTTTTCTGCCGATTGTTGGCAGTTGACTATGCGTCCGACACCCACCACGGTACAGTTTGACGGAACGTCTTTAAGCACTACGGCGTTGGCACCCACCTTGACGTTGTCCCCCAAGGTGATATTGCCCAATACCTTTGCCCCCGCGCCCACCGTAACGTTATTACACAGCGTCGGGTGACGTTTTCCGTGCTCCTTGCCCGTGCCGCCCAAAGTGGCGTTTTGGTATATCGTGCAATTATCTCCCACAATGGCCGTTTCACCTATCACTACCCCCGCGCCGTGGTCTATAAACAGATTTTTGCCTATTTTGGCGGCGGGATGAATTTCTATGCCGGTAGAAAACCTGCTGAGGTTAGCAATAAGCTCGGCAAGAAACTTAAAATGAATACGGTAAAAAAACGCCGCTATCCGATGGTTAATGACGGCGTGTACCCCGGGATACAGCAAAAGTATCTGCAAGGCGTTGCGTGCCGCAGGATCGCGTTGCTTTATAGATGCGAAGAAACCGATTTTCTTTTTACCCATACAAGTTATGTTTTTCTGAATTTATTTTTGCGGCAGCACGACTTGGACGTTTCCCAAAAGAGTGACGTTTTTGCCCTCGACGAGCAGTCCGCCCTCGTGCCACATCTGATATACGGGCAGCCCCAGCGTATCTACCGCCCTGCGGGTGCATTGACGCTGAACATCGGTGTTCAAAAAATGTACTTCAAGGTCTATGCCCTTCACCAGCCCCAGTCCGTGCTGCACCTGATAACCGTCGTAGTCTTCGTCGGGCGTGACGTGGTAGGTTTCCAGCTGCAGCATTGCGCCTGCCGACGCTCCCGCCACCACGCCGTCAAACTTTCTGACGGCGTCGGTAATGCCCATTTCATTGATACGCGCAACGGCTTTTTCCGGCATACCGCCGGTGAAAAACAGCAAGTCGCTTTGCTCTATCATGCCGACCACGTCCTGCTCTCGGAAGTAATTTACCCAGCGGATATTTTTGCGCTCTATGCCGTAGGAAAGAAAGGGCGACAAGATATTTTCGTACTTTTCGCCCCCTTCGCCGTATATCTTCTGCCAGCTGTCGTCGTCGTTGATTTCCCATTCTCTGAAAGCCAGCGGCAAAATAAGCACTCTGCCCTTTATATACTTTATCAGCTTTCCTTGCGTCCAACTGCCGTCAAAATTGTAGTAATTCAATAGTATGTTAGTCATAGTATTCTGTAATTGCCGAATTTTCGAAATTATCGGCGGTTTATCAGTACAACTCTACTCCGTTCTTGTCTACGTAGGCAAAGGCTATCTTGTGCGGCGCGGGCGACTTATCCCCGACGTGAATGGCGTTTTTAAGCAGATTTACCGCCTCGTCCAAACCCTTGCCGTTGTGGTATACGGTGCAAAGCACGTCTCCGCGCTTCACCTTGCTGCCCAGCTCGACGTTCATGACAGCGCCTACGGAAAAGTCGATCTTGTCCTCCTTTTTCATTCTGCCGCCGCCAAGACAGGTAACAGCCCTGCCTATATCGTCGGCGCGAATTTTGTCTACAAAGCCGTCGGCGTCGCTCACCACTTCAACCTTTTTGCCCAATGGGAACTTTTCGGGGTGCAGAATATAACTTGCGTCGCCGTGCTGTGCCGTCACCATCTCCGCAAGCTTATGCAGCGCCTTTCCGCTTTCCACCACGTCGCAAAAGGCTTCTTCCGCCGAATGAGCGTCGTATTTACCGCTCAGCTGCAACAGCCTGACTGCCACTTCTTTTATTTCGCCGTACAGCCTGTTGCGCTTGCCGCAAAGCACTTCTATTATGCCAATCACTTCCAGCGAATTGCCCACGTGGTCGCTAAGCGGCTGTTCCATATCGGTGATAAGCGCCCCTATGTTTTTGCCTGCGCGAGTGCCTATGTCCACCATTTTGCGAGCCAATTCCAATGCGCTTTCCTTGGTGGGCATAAATGCGCCGCTACCGTATTTGACGTCCAGCAATATGGTGTCGGAGCCGGAAGCAAGCTTTTTGCTCATTATGCTGCCGCAAATGAGGGGAATGGAATCTACCGTGCCCGTCACGTCCCTGAGAGCGTAAAGCTTTTTGTCGGCAGGGGCAAGATTTGCCGTCTGCCCTATTACCGCGCACCCCACTTTTTTGACGGTGCGGAAAAATTCCTCCTCCGAAAGGGCGGTGTCAAAATCGGGGATACTTTCCAATTTGTCTATCGTGCCGCCGGTAAAGCCAAGACCTCTGCCGCTCATTTTCGCCACGTACACGCCGCAGCAGGCAAGTATTGGAGCGAGCGCCAGCGTGGTGCTGTCGCCAATGCCTCCGGTGCTGTGCTTGTCGCACACCACTCCTCCAAGCGCCGACATGTCCACTACGTCGCCGCTGTGCAGCATAGCCATGGTCATGTCGTAAGTTTCCCTGTCCGACATGCCGTTAAGCAAAATTGCCATAAGCAGCGCGGATATCTGGTAATCGGCAATTACGCCCTCTGTGTAGCCGTTGACGAAAAAGTTTATTTCCTCTGTGGAAAGTTCCTGCTTTTTCTTTTTCTTCTCTATTACGCTCAATATATTCATAAAGCACTCCGAGTAAGTATTCAGATAAAGATATTATACAATATTTTTTTGTTCTTTTCAATATCAAAGGAAAATTATTCGGAAAAAAAGTGCAAGTCGCTGTGCCACACGTGCGCTTTTACTGACGGCACTTTGTTTTTTGCCGTCATACGCTTGTGTGGCGGAGCGGGCGCTGCCCCATTTACGCACGGCAGAGACGTTTTGCCCTCGTTCAACTTGACGTACCGACGCCAAAACGCACACCTCTTCCGCGCCTTGGTTTGTGTTATACATTACGAGCTGCCCGAAAGTGTGACTTTGCCTGCGGCGTATCTGCCGCTCACTTCAAATTGCTACCGCAAAAAAACGTAAAACTACATCGCGCGGTCATTTCTACCGTCCCTCAATAACATTACGGAAGAAGCCTTGCGTGCGAAAAAAAATATTCATTTCGACGAAGAAAAAACGCAATTTTCAGGCACGAAACAAGTTTTGCTATGCAATTGACTGCGGAACAGCCACAGAACTCCCAATTCTACTCCTTACTTTCCGTTCAATAAAAGTTCCTTCCGAAAAGAATATAAACTTGCCTGCGGAACGCTTACCGCCGCTTCAAAATTACTACTGCCGAAAACTCAAACTCCTGCGCCGTCAACATCTGTTTCCCGTTAAATAAAAGTTACTTCCGAAAGAATCAAACGCTTGCCGGCAGAACGTCTGCTGCCCGCTTCAAAAAATTCCGCCGAAAAGTCAAACACTTGTGCTGTCGTGCATTGTTTCCCGTTTAATAAAAGTTACTTCCGAAAGAAATATGGGCTTGCCGGCGTAGTATCTGCCGCCAAACGCAAGCTTTCCTTGGAGTTGTCGCTTTATACGTTTCAAAGGGCACGCTTGGCTTTGCCTTCCGCAATGGTCGCTGTCCCCAAAACGTTAAAGGCATATACCTTTCTATCAAAATACGTTTCAAAAATCAGCGCAAACCTTTACCGAATATGCTCACGAAACAAACAAAAAGGAGCAATTGTCCTACTTTGGGCACAAACTGCTCCTTATTTTTTACCAGTCTTCTCGGACGTCGGTCTTTACGTCGGAATAGAACTCTTTATACTTCTGTTTGAACTTCTGCGCTTCGTCCGTTGTTTCTTTTGCCTGCGCGTCGCATATATCCATGCCGTCATCGTCTTCCAATTCGGAGCGGCGCATAAGCTCGTACATTGTGGAAGTAACCTTGGAAGTCACTTTACTTTTCTTCCTTTTCCGTCGTCGCCGGCTGTTCGGCGGGTTGTTCGGGCAAGGATGCTCCGCCTGCCGCCTGCACCGCCTTTCTGCGATGGCTGCGCAAATTTTCCTTGTCTATTTCGCCTGCGCGCGTCAGAGCCCACTTGGTAAGGATAGGTCCGAACAGCTCGTAGATGAGCACGGCGCACATGGTGATGGTGACTATCATCTCGCCGACGTGAGCCAACGTTTCCTGTACGGCAGGATCGGTAGCCGCCTTTGAGGCTTCTTCAAATTCGTTTTTGCACATAGTCGCCATACCTATTGCCACGCCTGCTTGAGGCCACAGCGTGATACCCAGGTACTTTTTGACGTTGGGATCCGCCTTGGTGATGCTTGCGCCGATAACGGTACCGGTGTATTTGCCCACGCAACGCGCCACAACGTACACCGCCAGACACACTATAACGCTCCAGCCTTCGGCAAACATGCCGAGGTTAAGCTCTGCGCCGGACAGAATGAAGAACAGCATAAGCACAACGGGAGTCCAGCGGTCTACGCTTTCCATCACTTGTCCTGCTTCGCTTCTCATGTTGATGAAGGTGGCTCCCGCCATCATGCACACCAACAGGTCGGAAAGTCCGAAGGGGAAGGAGTAGGTTTGTTTAAGCCACGAGAACAGTTGGGAAATACCCAAGCTCAGCAGTACCGCCACGATAGAGGCGATAAGTCTGTTGTCGCGGGACTTGAAGAAACGGGGAATTATGGAAAGCAGGAAACCGATAAGCGTACCTATTCCCAACGAAGCCACAACTTCCACCAAAGGCCACACGGCAATGTTGAGCACGGTAACTTCCGAACCGCTGGCGAGGGAAAGGGCTATGGAGTTGGAAATGGCGAACACCACCAGACCTACGGCGTCGTCCAATGCCACGACGGGCAGCAGCGTACCGGTAACGATACCCTTTGCCTTGTATTGACGCACCACCATAAGCGTTGCCGCAGGAGCCGTTGCCGTAGCTATTGCGCCAAGGATAATGGCTTCGTATAAGGTCATCCAGTCGGGCATAATAAAATGCAGACAGATAAGCAATACGTCCACGCACAGCGTCGCCATAAGCGCCTGACAGAAGGTGATGGTTATCGCGCTTTTGCCGATTTGCTTTATGTGGGAAATTTTGAACTCTACGCCGATGGAGAAACCGATAAAGCCGAGGGCTACGGTGCTTACCACACTGAGATTATCATTGACTTCTGTGCTGATAAGCCCCAAGGCGTAAGGTCCGATGATAAGACCAATGATAAGGTAGCCTGTAACGTTGGGCAAGCCCACTATTTTCATTACGCGAGTGGACAGCAAGCCGAGTATAAGCGCTACCGCTATTGCCAGCAACGGGTTCATCGTACC
>DVOC01000102.1 GCA_018713905.1 Candidatus Fimimonas merdipullorum | reverse complement strand
CGCCAACCTTAAAAAAGTAAAGGTGGAAATCAACGGAAAGGAAACCACCCAATACGTTTGCACTCGCTGCATAAGAACCGCAAACAAAGAAAACTGACAACCAAAACAAGGCTTGCAAAAGCCTTTTTTTGTTGCCCCGAAGGAAGCGAGGGGAGCGACGCCTACGCACCCTGCACCGCCGCCGACGGAAGCTCCGCTTACGTACGGCGCAACCTTAAAAAAGTAAAGGTGGAAATCAACGGAAAGGAAACCACCCAATACGTTTGCACTCGCTGCAAAAAACCGCAAACAAAGAAAACCGGCAACCAAAACAAGGCTCATGAAAGCCTTTTTTTGTTGCCCCAAAACAAGGAGTGCGTTTAACACTTCTCTTCCGCAAAATTCCCGAACGTACCGCGCCAACCTTAAAAAAGTAAAGGTGGTAAACGGAAAGGAAACCACCCGATACGTTTGCACTCGCTGCAGAAAACCGCAAACAAAGAAAACTGACAACCAAAACAAGGCTCACGAAAGCCTTTTTTTGTTGCCCCGAAACAAGGAGTGCGTTTAACACTTCTCTTCCGCAAAATTTCCGAAACGTACAGCGCCAACCTTAAAAAAGTAAAGGTGGTAAACGGAAAGGAAACCACCCAATACGTTTGCACTCGCTGCAAAAAACCGCAAACAAAGAAAACTGACAACCAAAACAAGGCTCATGAAAGCCTTTTTTTGTTGCCCCCAAAGGGAGAGCCGTTAACGTAAACTCTTTTCGGCGCATAAATTTGACTGTTGAAATTTTCGTTGCCCTGTGGTACAATATAAAAAAATAAAGGAGAAAAAATATGCTGCATACGATATGCGCAGCCATAGGTCACACGTGGGAGCTTCCCTTTGAACTACCCTTCATCACGTGGCTGCAAGGTTTGGGCGGCGAAGGCAGTTTTCTGTACTACCTTATGAACGCCATTACAATGTTCGGCGAGGAAGCCATTCTGGTGGGAGTTATGGGACTGGTATACTGGGGACTGGACAAAAAGCGCGGCGAAAAAATAGGCATCTTTATGCTGACTACCGCGCTGATCAACCCCATGATAAAAAACGTAGTGTGCCGCACCCGCCCATTCGACAGTCACCCCGACGTTGTAGATAACCTGCGCGACGTGGACGGCTATTCCTTCCCCAGCGGTCACTCGTCCGGATCCGCCTCGGTGTTTGTGGGCGCAGCCGTTGCCTACAAGGATAAAAAGCGCAAGTGGCTTATTGCCGCAGCGGTAGTTATACCCCTGTTGGTGGCGCTGTCCCGAAACTATCTGGGGGCACACTACCTCACCGACGTGGCGGCGGGACTGGCGCTGGGCGTGGGTATTGTGTTTCTGATGGATTGGCTGACTACCGTAGTAAAAAACAAATACTACATTTACGGCGCGATACTTATCGTAGGGCTGGCGGGCTTTTTCTACTGCACCACCAGCGACTTCTTTACGGCGTACGGCATAGCCGCAGGCTTTATGACGGGAATGCTGTTTGAGGAAAAAGTCACCAAATTCCAAAACACCCGCACGTGGTGGCGCATAGTGCTGCGAGTGCTGGTGGGCGGGGCACTGTACCTCGGAATAAACTCTGCACTTAAAGGCATTGTGGGGGCAATCTACCCCGACTACGAAGGCGACGTCTGGTTTGAAAGGATATTCCGCGTGCTGCGCTACGCCGTGATAGTGTTTTTGCTGCTGGGCGTGTATCCCCTGCTTTTCGCACAGACGGAAAAGCTGTGGAAAAAGTTGGGTTGGCTCAAAAAACCGCAAACGGTTGCGGAAAATTGTGACACGCAGCCCGTTGCCGACGGCGACGCAGACGACACACAAACGTCCGACGGGACGGAGGGGGACAAAAGCGCGTAGACTCAAAGCGACAGAAAACCGCGCGTCCGATATTCATACGTTCCTCCGCATTTCTCGCTGCCGAGGAGCTTTGCGGGAATACGTTGCGTCAAACGGTTTCCGTGACAATAGTTTTTTGATCTGCATATCGCCATTGACCGCAAAACGGTACGGAAGGCGCCTTTGGAGCAACGCAGGCAAGTCTGCTTTACCCATGCTCGCCTTGACGGCGTGCGGGCGCGTTCCGTCAACTACACCGCTTGACGTCACGCCTTCTTGGTGACGGCATGACGGCGCGGCAAAACTTCTGCGCATAATCTAAATATTTAATATTTACACCGCGACTGCGGGCAGGCGCGCGCCAAGCGCTTCACTGCTTGCCGCAAAGCCTTTGGTTCCGACTTACACCGCTATTTCGGCAGCCAACACGCGGCAACACAAAAACGCCTCCTGCATTTCAAGGGGCGTTTGTTTTATCTTGTTTACCTGTCCTTATCCCGTCAGTGGGTTGCTACCGCATTTTTTCCTCTGACGGCAAACTGTTTGCCGGGCAAATATTTCTGAAGTTACCCGTCGCTTCCGACAGCCACACAACATACACCCTACGCTAAACGCCGAGTTGTAAATAAACGGAATAGAATCTCTTCCGACAGCCAAACGACGTACACCCTCCGCCGCCAATGCCGAGGAAATTTTTCTCACAGCGGCGCGGCAAAACAAAAACGCCTCTTGCGTTTGCAAAAGGCGTTTTGCTTGATTTAAGGCTTGTAAGCCGCGCGCAAGCGCAAAACTGCGCTTACAGCTTCTTTACCAGACGAAGGTCTATTCTGCCCTTTTCGTCAATTTTGATGACGCGCACCGTCACGGTGTCGCCGATATTGACTACGTCGGTGACCTTTTCCACACGTTCCTTGGCAAGCTTGGAGATGTGTATCATGCCGTCCTTGCCGGGAGCAAGCTCCACAAAGGCGCCGAAGTCCAGAATACGCACCACCTGACCGGTAAATTCGTCGCCCACTTCAGGATCCTTGGCAATGGCAAGCACAAGCTTCTTGGCTTTTTCCGCCATTTCCGAATCCGCCGTGGCGATAAACACCGTGCCGTCGTCGGTAATGTCGATTTTGACGCCCGTTTCGTCTATTATCTTGTTGATGACCTTTCCGCCGCTGCCGATAACTTCGCGGATCTTGTCCGGATCGATAGTGAAGGAAATAATCTTGGGAGCATACTTGGAAAGTTCTGCGCGAGGTGCGGGAAGCACTTGCAGCATCTTGTCCAGAATGTACAGTCTGCCCTGACGCGCCTGTTCCAGCGCGGTGCGCAAAATGTCTTCGTCTATGCCCTTTATCTTTATGTCCATCTGAATGGCGGTTATGCCCTTTGCGGTGCCCGCCACCTTGAAGTCCATGTCGCCAAGGAAGTCTTCCAGCCCCTGAATGTCCGAAAGGATAGCCACCTTGCTGCCGTCTTCCGACTTCATAAGTCCCATGGCGATACCTGCTACGGGAGCCTTGATGGGCACGCCCGCGTCCATAAGCGCCAGCGTGGAGCCGCAAATGCTTGCCTGAGAGGTGCTGCCGTTGCTGCTTACCACTTCGGAAACGGTGCGGATAGCGTAGGGGAATTCCTCCTCGGAGGGAATTACCGGTTCAAGCGCGCGTTCCGCCAATGCGCCGTGACCTATCTCGCGTCTGCCGGGGCTGCGCAGGGGTTTGGCTTCGCCGGTGGAATAGCCGGGCATGTTGTACTGGTGCATATACCTCTTGTAGGTGTCGGTGTCGTCGAGGTTTTCCAGCTTCTGCACTTCGGATATGGTGCCAAGCGTGCAGGTGGTTATTACCTGCGTCATGCCGCGGGTAAACACGCCGCTGCCGTGAACTCTGGGAAGAATGCCCGCTTCGCACCAGATGGGACGAATTTCCGTAAGCTTTCTGCCGTCGGGACGCACGCCTTCGTTAAGTATTCTGGCGCGAACCTTTTCCTTGGTCATTTTGTACAGCACGTCGCCCACGTCGGGCACTACGTCGGGATCTACCTCCGTAAAGTGCTCCACGACCTTTCTTTCCACCTCGTCCTGATTTGCCTGACGCTCGTATCTGTCAAAGGTTTTGAGCGCCTCGGTAAGCATATCGTCGGCATAGGCGCGAATGACTTCCTCGTGCTTGCTGTCGGGCAGGTGCAGCGTTATTTCCGCCTTTTGCTTGCCCACTTCCTTCTGAATAAATTCGATAAATTCGCACTGCTCCTTTATCGCCTTGTGACCGAACATAATGGCGTCCAGCATTTCCTTTTCGGAAATTTCGTTTGCGCCCGCTTCCACCATCATTATGGCGTCCTTGGTGCCTGCAAGGTTAAGGTGCAGGCGGCTGCGCTCCTTCTGCTCCTGCGTGGGGTTGATGACGTACTTGCCGTCAACGTAGCCCACCACCACGCTGCCCGTGGGGCCTGCAAAGGGAATGTCGGATATGGACAGAGCAATGGAGCTGCCCATCATCGCGTACACCTCCGGCTGAATGTCCGGTTCTACCGACATCGCGGTGGCTATCACCGACACGTCGTTCAGAAATCCCTTGGGGAAAAGGGGGCGAATAGGTCTGTCTATCAGGCGGGAGGTGAGAATAGCCTTGTCGCTGGCTCTGCCCTCGCGCTTTTTGAAACCGCCGGGAATTTTTCCCACGGAGTACATTTTTTCCTCGAAGTCTACGCCCAGAGGGAAAAAGTCGATGCCGTCGCGGGGCTGCTTTGCCAGCGTGACGTTGGTCATTACCACCGTTTCGCCGCACTGCACCATGCAGGAGCCGTTAGCCTGCTCGGCATACTTGCCTACTTCTACGCGGACTGTTCTGCCACCTACTTCCATTTCGAAGATGTGGTAAGGTCTATTGCCAACCTGTCCGTCAATTT
>DVOC01000101.1 GCA_018713905.1 Candidatus Fimimonas merdipullorum | reverse complement strand
AGCGCCAAGCGCTGCTAACATATACTTTGATAAATTGTCTGTTTTTCCCACATAAGTTTGGCTTAAAGCATCCTTGGTTTTTATAATTTTACAATTCAAGTAATTTTTTCTTACAAGCATAACAAGGAAATTCTCTAGTTCTTGCGATAAAAATGGGGCAAATTTGTGCGGGTTTCTTACGCCGAACTAACGGAAGGGGACGGGCTTTACGCCGCTGTATTTTTGCCCCGAAGCCTGATCCGCCAGCTGTTTGTCCACGTTGTTGACGCTGCGGCTGCCGTACATATAGAAACGGAAATCCTGCGTGCCCGCAGCCAAGGGAAGGAACTCCGCCTGTTCGCCCGTTTCGCCCTCGGCACCGCTTAGCATATTGAGGTTTACGGGGTACACCGACAAATCGGCAAGGCTTTCGTCCAGCCCGCTTACGTCCAGCTGCGAATAGTTTTTGCCGCCGCCGTAGAAGGCTATACCGCCGTGAACGTAGTTTACGTTTTGCTTGCGGTCGATGATGTATTCGTAACCGTACTGCGTGCCGGAATAGTTGGTGCAGACGTAGTCCAGCATGGCGGAAATATTAAGCTTGAAGCGAGATTGCTCGGAGTCTATCAGCGTGCTGCTGTCCACCAGCGAAAGGTCTTTCCAGTCGTACATTCTGACATCCCCCTCCAGCCGCAGCACCGACGGGAAGGAGGTGCCGCCCGTTCCCGGCCAGCCTTCGAAGTGTATGCTGTCCTGCTGTGCGTAAAGCACCGCTCCCGCAAAGTTGGTTTCTATGCCCACGGAAAACAAGCCGCTGGTTTCCAGCACGCTGTCTTTAAGCGTGACGTCCGTCATGACGTAGGTGTCGTAGAAATATTGGTCGTTGAGGTAGTCGTTTGTCTGCACGGCGTAGGGTTTTCCACTTGCGTCCAGCAGACTCGGTTCCACACAGGCGTTGACGTCGGAGGAAAGTCCGCTGTTTGCCTGCAACGCGCGGTTGGAGCCTATCTTTACCAAAAACTCCCTCGCCTGTGAAATTATGCACCCTTCGATGGTGACGTCGGCACGGTGACGCCATGCGCCGTCGTTTTGCGCCAGACTTTGAATAAAGTAGCCGTTGCCCTGCCTGTTGCCGCCGTAAATTCTTACGCCGTTTCTGCCGTTGCGTATGCGGCAGTTGATAATGCTGCAATCGGCGTTGACTTCCAGCACGGTGCCCGTTTCATTGAGGGCGGAGAGGTCGTAGCCCCCTTTGCCGTCGGACAGCGTTTCGTCCGAACAGCCCAGCAGCGTTACGTTGCACAGCGTAATGCCGTCGGTGCGCACCAGATACGCCGAGTTATCCTGCCCCGCCACCGAAGCCACCTGACCGTAGCTGACAAAGTGCAGCGGCCCGCGGAAAATCTGGCTTACGCCGGAGGAATCCTTGGCGGCGGTGAAGTGCATGGCGTTTATGGAATAGCCGTTACCGTACACGTCGTTGCGGAATTCCAGCACGTAGTTTACCTTTGCCTGCTCCGCCTGACCGACATTGTGGTAGTACTGAGTATTGTAGGTGGACTGCATTGTGCCCATCATGGCTTTGCGCTGCTCCACCGAATACACGCTGCCGTCCTCCGCCGTGCCCAGCACGACGTCCTTTTCCAGCACCATGGCAAGCCCCGCCTTGGAAGCGGCAAACGCCTGATCGCTTGTGGAAACGGCCACCGCGTCGGGAAGACACAATAACGTCACCTGCGCTCCCACGTCGGTGCCGAAGGAGGCGTTGCCCTTCCACCTGACGGAAACGGTAACCTCCCCTTTGGCTTTGGGAGTGACGATTATGCCGCTTTGGGAAATTTCCACGTCGGCAATTTTTTCGTCGTACTCTACGTCCATATATTGCAAGGCGTTTTGCACCGTCTGACCGTTGTAGTAGGCAAAGAAATCTACCGTGAAGCTGTTGCGCACAAGGCTGCTGCCGCTGTACTTGTAGCCTGCCACGGCGCGCTGCATTGCCAGCCCCGAGGCTACGCTCTTAAACTGCACGGAGGACACGGGCACCACCGCCTGAACGGACAGCGTAACGGGGTAGATATCCATTGCCACGCCGTTTTTCAATGCGGTGACGGTAAGGGAATAGCTGCCCGCCTGCGCCGCAGTAACCGTGCAGGAAGCGCCGTCCTGCGCCACGTCCAGCTGCAGCCCGTCGCCGCTCCACAGATAGGTGACGTTTTCCGCCGCAACCTCTGCCACGGCATAGAAGGTGACGGAAGAGCCTGCCAGCACCACCGCGCTGTCATCCGTTACCGCCACGTCGCCGCGCACGGAAAAGGCAAATTCGGCATATACCACGTTTACAAAAGCCGTCTTGTCGCCCGCAGCCACTTCCAAAACGGTGTCGGTGGCGTCGGGAGAAAGCTCGACGGTCACCTTGTAGCAGTTTTGCTGCAACTGCTGTACGGAAAAACCCTGTACGTATGCGTTTTCTTTGACCACGGGAGATTGCTGCGCCTGCACGTAGAAGGCACAGGACGTGCTGCCCTGCTCCAATGCCAAGGTGCAGCTTTCCTCGCCGTTTACGGTCAGCCCGCTTTCCGACGACTGCCGCACGGAAAGCGTCACCCGCTTGCGTATGACGCCGAAGGCGCCGTTGTCGTAGTAAAAATCCACCACCGTTTCGCCGTCGAAGGGCAAAAGCAACGTGCCGGCGTTGCCGTCTATCACGGCGAAGCCGCTTTGCACCTCCGCCTTTACGCCGTAGCCTTCGGGATACAGCGAGGTTTCGTAACGGTAGGTGCCGGTAGTTACCTGCGCGGTGTAGCCGTTCGCCGTGGGCGTAAGCAGATTTTCCTCGCCGTTTAAGCCGTAGAGAGAAACGTTCATGCCGTAGGGCTTGGAAGAGGTGACGTTGACGGTTATGCTGTCGCGGTAGCCGCCGTCGTTAGTGACTGCGCTTATGCGGGCAATGCCCGTGCTTTTTGCCGTGACGACGCCCGCTTCGCTTACGGAAACGTCGGCAAAGGCGGAGCCGGGCACCTCCTCCACCACGAAGGACACCTTTTTGTCGGAGGCGTTTTCCGGAGTGACCTTGACGTCCAGCGTAAAATCGCCGTTATAGCTTGCCAGATCGACGTGCAAAGTGTCGTTTTGCGGCGAGTTGAGAATTTCCACGCCGTTTACAGAAACGGACACGCCGAGGCTTGCCACGTTGCCGGAGGAAAACACCGTGAACACGAACAGCAAAGGCAGAACCAGCATCAAGGCTATTACGTTCTTTTTCATTCGTTACCTCACTTACCATTGTAAAAAAGCGCATTGCGCTGCGTTTTGCATAAAATTTTTGTTGTCATTGTCATAGTTGTTTGTGTATATTCAAAGCGCACCGCCGTTGTTGCGGGGTTTCCGCAAACGTCGGTCGGGTTGAAAGGGCGTCGAACGCTATTGCCGAAGCCGCTCACAACGCAGCCTCCGTGCAATTTGCCCGTCAGTGCGCGCCGCCCTCGAAGTTGTAGTATTTGTCTTCCAGCCTGTGCGTGAGGCACACCGCCCCCACGGTCGCAGCCGCTACCGCCGCCACGGCGCAAACGACGTAGGACAAAAATTCCAGATTTTTGAGGTTGCGAAGGGAAATTGCCATGCGTAGCACCAGCAGACAGGTGCCCACCACGAAGGCTATGGCTATGCCCAAAAGCGCAACGGTGCTGACGGTGTTGCCCTCCTCCGCGTTGCCTTTTGCCACGGCAAAATGCGGACGGCGGAAGTCGATAGCCGTTGCCAGACACACCTGCGCAAAGCCGAAGGCGGTGCCCAGCACGAACAGATACGCCGCATAGTACCACGCAAGGCTGCCCGTAACGCCCAAAAGCAGGGCGGAAAACAGTTGCGAAGCGGCGGTGACCACCATGCACAAAGCCACCTTGGAGTACATGACGGCTTTGCCGCTCAGCGGCATTGCCTTGACGGAGAAAAACATCGCCCCGTCGCGGCTGACGTTTGTGGTGCAGAACATATTTGCCAGACACCCGAACAGCAGGGTGAGAAACACCGCTATTTCCCAGTTGCAGGCTATGCCCAGCAGCTGCACCACCAGCGAGGAACCTACGGACATGCACAGATACACCATGAGAGGCTGCACCAGCGCCATCGAAAAGTAGGAAAAGGTGTAGTTAGGGGTGCGGAAAATGGCAAGAAATTCCTTTTTTACCAACGCCGCAAAGGGCTTTTTTGCTTTGCCGAAGGGGCGCCGTCTGCCACGGTAGCGGGGAACGCCTATGCCCTGCTGCATGGAGCGCACCAGCAGCAGGCGGGTGAACACCAGCCCCACCGCCGTGCATATTGCCAGCAGCAGCGCCACCCAGCCCGCCGAGGACAGGGCGTACCTACCCAGCACGAAGGAGGCTATGCAGTTGGCGGGGAACAGCGCGTGCACCGTCGCCGCTATGCCGCTCATTACCTTTTCGTTGAAAAAGTATTTGAGGTCGTCCCCCAAAAGCAGCTGTTTTATGCCTTCCAGCAACGCCCAATACACCGCTATCAGCGCCGCCGTTATCAGCGTGACAACCACGAAATTCAAAACGTACCTGCGGCGCAGAATAAGCCGCAGATAGTAGGAGGGAAGGGCAAGCAGCGAGGCAATGCCCAGCGATACCAGCGGCAGGGTGAACACCGCCACCGCCGTCATACACCAAAACCACGCGCCCTGCGGCAGCACGCTGCCCAGCGCAATGCTGATGGGCGTGACGGTCACTGCGGAAAACGCCGCCTGCCCCAGATAGATGGAGGCAAGCTTGGAAACGTACAGCGTTTTGGCGTTTACGGGCAGGGCGGAAAGTATCCTGACGTCGTCGCCGAAAAACAGCTCGCGGTTTATCTGCGCCACGGCGGAAAGCACCATCAGCGCCAGCACCGCCGAATAGCACAATGTCAGCACCTCGTAGGCGCGCTCGGCGGGGTTGATTTCGTAGTTTACCATTACGTCCAGATACATATCGGCAAACCGCGCCAGAAACACCGAAAGCACCGCTATCAATGCGCCGTACAGCACTATGCGCATGACAAATCCCACGAAATCGAAGTTCTTTTTGAAGGCGGAAAGCCGCTCCTGACGCTGTTTGCGGAACAGCGCGCGCAAAAGCGTAAAATCAATTTTTTGCTTCATGTGCCAAAAAGTACTCCTCGAAATCGAAATTGGGATCCTGCGCCTTTTGCGCCGCCACGTCGAGGTTCAACAGCTGTTTGCCCTTGCGCAGCATAACCACTCTGTCGCACACCTTCGCCACCACGTTGAGGTCGTGAGAGGAAAACAGTATGGTGTTGCCGTGCGAAACGTAGCTGCGCATAAATTGCAGCACCGAACGCATGGTGACGGGATCCAGCCCCGTCATAGGCTCGTCGAGTATCCACAGCTTGGGGCGATGCATAAGGGAACCCATCATGCAGATTTTTTGCTTCATGCCGTGGGAATAGGAAGAAATGACGTCGTAGACGCTGTCGCCCAGATCCAATATCTGCTGAAGCTGCTCCAGACGGCTTTGCCTTTCGCCTGCGGGCACCTTGTAGACGTCGCACATAAATTCCAGATACTGCAAGCCCGTCATGTTGACGAACACGGCGTGGTCGTCGGTGACAAAGCCCATATTGCTTTTTGCCTGCACCGCCTGCGTTTTTACGTCGAAGCCGCACACGGAAATTTCCCCCTTGTCGAAGGGAATCATGCCCTCGAGGCACTTCAACGTGGTGCTTTTGCCGGCGCCGTTGTGTCCCAGAATGCCCACCACCTCGCCTGCGGCGCAGTCGAAGGTGACGTTTTGCACGGCGTAGTCCGCCTTGGCGGAATATTTTTTGCAAAGATCCTTTACCTGAAGAATAGTCTGTTGCATATCCTTTGCCCCCAAACAGAGGCTTCTCCTGTATTAGTGTGCGACAGCCGCCGCAAAAAATGTCCGTACAGACAGAGTGCCCCTTCCCGATGGGAAGAGGGCTCTCCGTCATTTACGCAGCGGGTTTAAGCACCCAACTGCCGTCGGTGTACGTATAGGTTCCCGCAGTAACTTGGTTTATGGTGTTTGCGCCCTTGAGAATGGCGTTGAGCGTTGCCGTGTAGGTGTCTGAACCGCTGAGAATTTCCTTTAAGGTAACGGTTGTCGCCGCTCCCTCTGCAAGCTCGACGATACCGCCCTCCTCGCCTGTGACCACGCCGGCAAAGTACGCCGTGGAGCTGACTTTCAGCTTGCCCTTTACCAATATCACAGCGGGAGTTGCCGCAGAGTAGTCGGGTGTGGGAGCGGTGCGGTACACCGTTTTGAACTGCGCTATGGGATAGGCATGAGTGCCGTCCTTCCATTGCGTCACGCCGCTATCGAACGCGGCGTTGCCGTCGTAGGAGGACAGACCGCCCTTGTCGGAGCTGTCGGAACCTGCGACGGTGAGAGTAGCGCCCTCTTCCACCGTGAGCTGTGCCCCGGGCAGCAGCTTTATCTGCGTTTCCTTTGCCATTGAAGCATTGCCGTGCACGGTGATGGAGAAATGCCCCGGAACGGGCACCGGCAAGCCGGCGGTATCGAAAGCAAATATGCCTCCCAACGACAGGGTGATATTGTTGAGGATCACGTCGCCGTAGCAGTCGAAGTACGTCCTGCCGGTTTTTTCGTCGATACGCTTGACCACGCTTGCGTTTTCGCTGTTCATCTGAATGAATGCGTCGCTGCTGTTGGACGCGAATTGCACGTCGGCGTTTTGATCCATAATACCAAAAAACGGAAGTTTTCCCGTCACAAATGCCTTGGCGAAGTATTTGCTGCCGCTCACAAAGGTGGTTTGGCAGGAAAGGCTTGTGAGCGTGTATTGGTTTAAGGGAAACAGTTTATTTTTAAGACTTAAAGACGCCGTGCCGCCCTTGTATGCTATCATGTTGAACAACTCGTACAGATATGCGCCGCTGTTGACGGTGACGCTACCCTCGCCGTAGGTGAAGCCGATACACTCGAAGGTACCGTTGACGACAACTTGGGCGTCTTTCTGCACTTCCAGTTGACCAAAGTTACTGCCGTACACTATGCCGGTGACGGGTGCGCTTGCCGACACCACCTTGGCGTTGACGATAAGCGTTGCGTCATTTTCCACCGTCAGAGTTACGCCTGCCGGCAGAGTAAGCGTACGATACGCCGTGCCCACGGCGGGAACGGAAACGCCGTTCTCGTAGCACCGCTGAAAGTCCTTGGTGTTTGTGCTATGATTTTTGTCGTAGGGCACAAGCAACGTTACGCCCTTTTTGACGGTGTAATAGGCGTCGCCGCAGTATGCCGAACTGTTGGAAGCCACGGTGTTTTCGGCAACTATGACCGTGTCGTTTTCTTGAGCAAGATACAGCGCGTCCTGCAAGGTGTACCAATCGTTGTTGTACAGCACGGAGCAAAGCTTGAACCACGAAGTGATTTCCTTTTCGCCGTTTTCAAAGGCGGCGTCGTAGTAGTCGTTTTGCCCGAGGGTGTACGTCACGTCGTAGGTGCCGCCCACGTTAAAGTTTATACCGTGGCTGACGCTGACGGAAAGTACATCTATCTCCTCTGCTGAAAGCGCGCCGTTTTCGCCCTGCGCAGTTACGGTAAACAGCCCGTCGGCGCTTGTCACCTCTTGGATGACGCCGGAAACGCCCTCCACGGATACCGTTACCTTTTGCTTGCGGGCGGTAAAGGTGATGGTGACCTCGGCGGGATTGTAGTTGTCGGCGTCGCCGCAATAGGTGCCGCCAAAGCTGCCCACGTAGGCGCCGTCGGACAGGGTGAAGTTTTTAGCGGAAAGCGCCGCACTCGGATTGCTGAACGCAAACCCGTCGGCAAGGGGGACGTCGTTAAGCGTTTTGCCCAAGCCGAACACCACTTCGCCCGTCACGGCGTTTTGCAATGCCTGTTGCAGCTGTTCGTCGGTGTAGGTGCCTTTTGCTACGTACACGATAAATTGCTTTTCCGCACCGACGTAGTTGGTCGTTTCCTCGACGTACGCCGTTACCTGCCATTGACCGGCGGAGGTAAGCACGCCGTTTTTGTACTGCACCGTGCCGAACAGCGCCGTTGCGCCGCTGACGGTGACGGACTGCCCGTCCCAGACGTATTGCGTGTTGACGCCTGTAACGTTTATTTCGTTGTGAGTTGCCTTGGCAATTTCCACGCGGTACACCGTGCTTGCGACCTCGTAGTTGTCGTTGCCGCCCACCTGAACGGTCACTTCGTAGCTGCCCGCGTCGGTAAACTGCGCCACGGTTGTGCCGCCGTTATACCAAACGGTGAATTGGTCGTCGCCCAGCGCCGTTACCGTAATGGGCGCGCCCTGCGCACTGCCCGTGTAGGTGTAACGTTGCGTTTCTGGCTGCGGCAGGGTGAACTGCGCCTTGCGGACGGTGAGCGTTACCGTTATTTCCGCCGACAGGTAGTTTGCCGTTTCCGTGCTGGTTATCTTTATCTGTTTGCCATTGCCTTCCGCCACGGTGACGAAGGAAAAGGACTCTATCGCCAGCTCTGCGCCATCTTCGCGGCTGCTCCACGTGACGCCCGTGCCGTTGAAATACTGCCTTTCGCCGGTGTAGGTGAACTCCGTTGCCTGTTGGGGCACGTGAATTTCAGGCATTGCCTTTTGCACCGTAACGGTGAAGCTGCCTGCTTGCATTTTGTATCCGGGTGCCGACACGCGATAGTACACCGTGTATTGCCCTGCGTAAATAAGCTCGGGCACCGTTTCGGTAAATTCGGAAAGGGTTCCGTCCTTTTGGACAGCGTAGGTTACGGAAAGCCCCTCAATTTGGTCGGCGTCCTGCACCGTTATGCCGTAAGAATTGGGTTTGCCGGTGTACACCACCGTAAGCTGCGAGGGCAGCGTTATGACAAAGTCCGACATAGTCAGCGTGAAGGTGACGTCGTAGGCAAGCAGGAAGTTTGCCGTCACGTCCTCGCCCGTTTGTGTGACGGTAAGGGTGTAGCCGCTTTGCCACGCAAAACGTTTGTTGAAGGACGTTTCGTCCGTTGCCTTGTACACACCTTCGTCGGTAGTGTTGAGATAGAAGGTGCCTTTGAAGGTGAAAATGCCAAATTCCTCGGGCACGGTGTAGGAAAGGCTTGAGCCCGCCGCGCCCTGCATATTGGCGGTGATGGTGAAGGTGGCTTTTTGCACGGTAAACTCGTCCTGCTGCACCTGTACGTCGTAGTTGTCGTTGTTAAAGCCCGTGACGGTGGCGGTATAGCGCCCCGCCGCAAGCAGCTTACTTTGCTCGTAGCCGTAGTAGGGCTCGCCATCCTTCAATATCTGCACGGCAAGGTTTCCCAGCGCCTGCTGCGTGTCCTCGAAGGCAAGTGCGCTAACCGTAAAGCTGACGTCGGCGCTTTGCCCGAAGGTGACGTCCTGCGCCGAAACCGTTACCGTGACTTGCTTTTTGCTTACCTCGAAGGAGGCTTGCGTATAGTTGAAGTCGTAGTTATCTGCCGAAAGACCGCTTGCCGTGACGGTGTAGCTGCCCACGGTAAACACGCTTTGAGTATAGTTTTCACTATCCTTTTGGTAGGTGTAGACAATGCTGCCGCCCAGCACGCCGTCGTCTTCGCCGTAGGCAAAGCCCGTCACGTCGTAGCTGACGGCGGGATTTTGCCCGTAGGTTACGTTTTGCGCCGTGACGGTGACTTGGAGCGTCGCTTTGGTTACGGAAAACTGTGCGCCCGTCACCTGCGTGGTGTAGTTTTTGTTGATATATTCGTCGGTAATTGTTGCCGTTACGGTGTGACTGCCCACGGTAAGCTTGCCGTCGAAGGTAAAGTCGAGGCTTATTTTGTCTGCGTCCTCTGCGATGAAGCCGCTGTGAGAAAAGGTGACTTGGGGCTGATTGCCGTAGGTGACGTCAGTTGCGGAAAGGGTGATCTGCGCGGTGCGCTTTGTCACCTCGAACACCGCTACGCCACCTTGCACGGAGTAGTTGTCCGCAGTTGCGCCGCCCACCGTCACGGTGTAGCTGCCGCATTGCAGAATGCCGCCTGTGTACACCACGTTGTTGAGCATGACCAGCATTGTGCCTTTGAGCACGCTTTCGTCCTCGCCATACACAAAGCCCGTAACGCTGTAATTTACGTCTGCCTCTTCGCCGTAGGTGACGTTATTGGCGGAAACGGTCACCTTTAAGGGGGCGCGTTTTACCGTGAGAGAAGAAGACGGCAGAGTGTAGGAGTAGTTGTCCAGCCCATGCGCCGCGACTGTTACGGAATACTGCCCTACGGCAAGTTTGTCGCCGTCGCAGACGCTGTCGTTTTGCATAAACGCCGCCGTGACGTTGTTTTTCAGTTCGGAGTCCTCTTCGAGAAGTCCCGTAACCGTCACCACGGGCTGCGCCGTCTGACCGTAGGTTATTTCCTTCTCCACGTCCAGCTTTATCTGCAACGGACGCTTTGCCACTTCCGCAGTTGCCGAAAGGTTTTTTTGCGTTACCACCAAGCCGTCCATATAGCTTGCCGTGATAACCGCCGTGACGGTCTGACTGCCGGCGCCCTCAAACGGAAAGCTTGCGCCCTCCCTTTCGCCCTCCGCAGTCTGCCATTTGTAGGAAAACGCCACGTTTTCCGTATTGGGCAGGGAAAGCGTTACGCTGTCGCCGTAGACGGGGTTGGCGGGCAGGTTGATAACTGCGGAGGAAAGCTCCACCTCGTAGCCTGCGTACACCTCCACCGCGCCCTCGGCGTCGGGCATACCGTCGGGATAAACCTCGCTGACGGGTTGAGTGCAGTCGCTGTCGGCAAACCAGCCCAAGAAGTTGAGCCCGACGGGGTTTTCCAACGATTCGGCAGGAATGGCGTCGCCGTAGTGCAACGTCTGCGTTACCTGTTTGCCCAGATAGTGGCGCACGAGGGTGTATTGCTTCTGAACGTACACCGCCGTCACGTCGGTGCGGGCGGTGACGTTTTGATAGTCGCCCTGCCAATGAGAAAACTCGTAGCCGACGTGCTGCGGAGCCTGCGGCGCAGTAGCGCTGCCCCCTGCGGGCACCTTTTCCGTTTTGAGCACCTGCTGCGTTACGCCGTCGATAAAGGTGACGGTGTATTCCACGGGAGCGGGAGGCTGTTTTTCGTGCGCTTCGAACACGGCATAGAACGCCACGCTTTGCGTTACCGTGTGCGACTGCACCGTGGCGCCCCCTTCCGAAAGCGCCCAGCCCACAAACTGATAGGTGTACTGCTCGTCTTCCGCCTTTTGCGGCTGATTTTCGGGGAACTGCACCTCGGAGCCTTTTTCCGCCGTGTAGGAGTAGAACTGCTCTCCCTCCGAAATGAAGGTGACGATAGGATTCTCCTCCTGCGGCTGACATGCCGCCAGCGCTCCGCAGAACGCCATTGCCGCAGTCAGCAAAAGTATTATCAGAATCTTGTTCGTTTTCATTTTATCGTCCTCGTAGGAATGTCGTTTTTATAGTTGTATATGTTCAACGCAGCGAATATGCGCCGCGTGTGACGTCCCGTGTGCTGCCCGACACAGGCAATTTGCCCGCTTGGCATCCCTCGCCGCACCGTAACGGCAAGGCTGCCCTACGGCTGACCGCAGTTCGACTTGTGCCGCGCCCGCCTTTTGCATTCTCCGCCCTGCCCGCACCGCATTTGGCAAAACCTTGCGGCGGCACGACCTTGCGCCAAAGCCTTTCACCGTCGGACGGCGCGACGTTTTGTAAATTATCGGGTGTGTCGTTTTCTGATATATATATAAATAACAGAAAGTATTCGCGTTTTCCCATTATACTCTAACGGCAATGCGCTGTCAAACGACTTGACGAGGTTAAATCACATTTTACGTGATTTTTCCTTCTTTTTCGTCATAGTTTTGCATAATTCTGCCGTTAGTATGTGCATTCGGGCTGTTTTGTATTGCCGACGGCTGCAAAATGCGCCCGTCGCTGCAAGTAAAACAGGGCATTTTTGTCAGTTTAGGACGATTTGCTTAAAACAGCCTTGCATTGTGCTAAACAGCAGTGCGCCTGCGGCTTGGCGCATTGCAAAAGGCGGTCGCATGCGCGAGGCGGCTGTCTGACTTTTGAAAACGTGCTTCCGTTGAGGGCGCACGTCCACAATCGGGACACTGCCCGTAGCATTGGTAAACGGTTGTCGCTTCCGTGGGGGCGGCGTATGCTTGCCAATTAAACACTTGAAGGTTGCGCTTTGTCCCTTTATGCGCAAGCCGCAGGGGTTTTGTGCCAAAAAGCAACGTTGCCTGCCCTTGCGGGGAACGCGGGGGGGCAAGCCGCGTCTCTTGCGGCAAAAGGAGAGCGCCGAGGCGGGAACAAGCCTTTGCCTCGGCGCACTTTAAGGAAGACAATATGCTATGGGATTTTCTTTATGCTTGGTTTTCGCGTTTTTCACGCAGCTGTTCGAGGTACGCTCTAGCTTCCTCTTCCGCCTGCGCTATGGCGTTTTCCATAGTCTGCTTGGCGGAGGCGAGTTTTTCCGCCGCGGCGGCGCGTATCTCCTCCACCTCGGCAAGCTGTTCTTCCGTGAGGTCTGCCTTTATCTTTTCCAGCATGGCGGAGGCTCTTTCGCGCAGCACCCTTTCCGCTTCGTACAGGTCGGCGGCGGTAAAGCCTTGGCACACGTCGGAAAGCTCGGCAAGAGTTTCTTTAAGCTCCGTCACCACTCCGGAAACGTTTTCCGTAACTATGGGGGGAAGCAGCGATTCCACCAGCGTCACCAGCTTTTGCATTTGCTCCGTGACGGCTGCTATCTCGTCGGAGTATTGCTCGGTAAAGGAGTTTATCTCCGCCACTATTTCGCTTTCCGCTTGGTTGAGCGATTGGGTAAGCTGTGCCTTCAACTCGTCCAGCTTCTGTCCCGCATCGCTGTTTTTGAACAGCACGTTGGCGTAAGATTCGATACTGTCGATAGTGACGTTGCCGTTGTCGTCGGAGATTTTGTCCACCTCGTCCGCCGACAAATTTAGCGCTGCCAGCACCGCATTTGTCTGTTCGTCAGTCAAGGGAGTGGCGGCAACCTTCTGTGCGTAGTTGACCACGTCGGCTGCGGCGCCCACTATGCGGGCGGAGAAGGCGTACGCTTCGTACACCGCGCCGTAGTACACCGTGTTGGGGTGTTCCAGCGCGTGCAGCGTGTAATAGGTGGAGTAAACGCTGTCCAACAGGGCGGAAGCCGCCTTGTCGTAAGCCTCGCTTGCTACCGATTTTGCCTTTTCGTAGGCGGCGGTGGCAAATTCCTCTACGTCGGCTTTTGCCTCGGACAGCATAGCCACCAGCTCGTCGGTGTCGGCGCGTACCGCCGCTTCCAGCGTTATCTGCCCCGTTTCCGAAGCGGACAGCGCCAGACGGAACTGCGCAAAGCCAAGGTTTGCTATCGCTTCGTCGTCGGGATGAGCCTGTTGGAACTGTTCCAGACGGCGCATAAGCGCATAGGACGCTTCGTTATCTGCCGTGAGGGTGAAGGAAAGAGTGTCGGAAGTGGCTTTTACGCCGGCGGATACCTTTTCGGAAAGCAATTTTGCCGTGTGCTCACCTTTGGCGGAGGAAACGGAAAACTGCACTACCTTGTTGTTTTCGGATATGTAGCCGAGTTTCGCCGCTTCGTCCGTTATCTCCGCCACCACCTGCGACACGTCCTTGCCCTCGAGGTCGGACGTCTTGCCGTAAAGCAGCACCTGTCCGTCCTCGTTGGAGCCGTAGATACTCGTCACTTTGCCGTTGGCGCTTACCAGCATTTCCACGGAGGGGTTGATGTCGATGGATACAAAGGATTCGTCCGTCTTTTGCGGATTGCAGGCTGATAGCGTAAAAAGCGCCGAAAGGCACATTGCCACAGCCAGAATAATTGCAAGTTTTTTCATACAAGAAACCTCCTTGTAGTTTTGTTTTCACCCATTAAACGCAGGGGAAGGCGCGTTTGTTGCACTATTTTTAAAAAAAATTATTTTTTTAGGCAAAACGCGCGGCAGCGCACAAAAAAAAACGCCTTTGAAAGACGTTTTGTTTGACCTTGATAGGTTTTGAACTTTATCTGTTCGCCGCAGGAGCAGCCGCTGCGGCAAGGGCAATTCGTTTGGCGCAAATGCCCCGCCATGCCTCGGCAGCCGGAACGAAATTATTGCTGTTGCGTGACGCTTTGCCAATATGCCTGCTCCGAACCGTATTGAGCGATGACGTCTTGCAGGAAGGACTGAACCTGCGACTGCGAAAGGGCTTCGCGCGCCTGTTCGTACGCCTGCGCAAACATTCTTTCCCTGATCTGCGCCTGCACGGACAAAAATTCCTGCACTTTGGCGTAGAACTGTTCGAGGGTGTTTGGCAACTCCAGCAGGTCGAAAAACGCCTCGGCAGGCTGCCACACCCTTTGCAACAGGCTGACGACGGTATGCGCCACGCTTTCAAACACTTCGTCGGAAACGTATTCGACAAATTGCATCAGCTGGTCGGCAATGCCGTCGGCAAAATCCAGAATGTCCTGCATGAAGCACTGCACCAGCAGCTGCACCGTCTGCTTTACTTCCCCGAAAAGGTAGTGCGTGCGATAGTATTCCTCCGCCTGCTGCGCGTCCTTAGGGGCGCTGCGCTGTGAATATACGGGGGAAATTTTGTTCGCCTGCGCCGCAAAAGTGCGCACGTTTTGCCCGATTATGTCGCTGATTTCGCTGACGGTTGCAAAATTTTGTACCGCGACGGAGTAAACTCCCTTTTGCGCAAAGAACTGCGAAAGCGCTTGCGAAACGCTTTGCACCTTGTTTTTGTCCGTGCCGCTTATGCGGGCGGCAGCCACGTCGTCCATATCCACGTAGCCCAGTCTTGCCGCCGTATCGGCAAAGGCGCTTACCGCTTCTTCCACGCTTTGTCCGCACAGTTTTTGCTGCAAGCCGTCGTAGCTGAGCACCACGTCGGCGTCTTCGTTAAGCGCAACGCAGCTTTGCACCTTGCCGCCCTTGACGACGAAAACCACCTTGGGGTTTATTTCCACCGCCACGCACGCCGAAGCGCTGCCTATGGGCAGCAGAAAGGGCAAAACTACGGCAAGCACCAATACCGCCGCCACCGCAGCCATCCACCCGAAACGCCTGCGGACGGGACGGGCAGGGGCGGGCAATGCGTCGCCGTAGGGAGGGACTATGCCGTCCAATTCTCTGTTTAGTTTCCTTTTCCAGTTCATCATTTCTCCTTCAAAAACTGCCGAAGTTTTTCCGCCGCGCGCTTGTATTTGGAGGTGACCGTGCCTACGGGACAATTGAGCAGCGCGGCTATTTCGCGGTGCTTGTAGCCCCAAAGCACGTGCAGCACCACTATGCGGTTTTCCTCCTCCGAAAGCACGCGCTGCATTGCGTCGAACACCGTGCCGTCCTGCAAGCCGCTTGACCTTTCGGGCAGCGTATCGGTGACTTTTTCTCTGTTTTTTTGCCTGAGCATATCCAACGCGGTGTTTTTGGCTATCTGAAATATCCACGCCCGCGCGTCGGTGTGCGGCTTGTAGCTTTGAGCGTTGCGGCATATTTTAAGAAAGGCGCTTTGCAGACAGTCTTCGGTATCCCACCTGTTGTTAAAGTAGGGATAAACGAAGGCGTACACGCCCTTTTTTACCTGCTCGTACAGCTGCGCCGCCGCGTCCATGTTGCCGACAGCCACCTGACGTATAAGATAATCCGTCTTTTGTTCCCGCATATGCTCCCTTTTTCGCTTATTAAACGCAGAATAATGCTCTTTTATTGCACACAGTATACCACAGCGCGAAATTTTTTTCAATATCCGTCCTTTAACAGCCGGCGCAGTCAACGCTTGCCCGTCCTTTTGCCACGTTAAAACAACAAAACAACCCCGCAAAAGCAAAATCTGTTTTCGCATTTAACTACAAACCGTAAGACCGCCCCGAACTTTACGCCAAACGATTGCCATTTTTGCCGCCTGTGATACACTTCCGTTAATTGCTTTACGGAGGCGGTAATTTGCAAAAGGAACGTATGCTTGCAGGAAAGCTTTACACCTGCATAACGGAAGAAAAGCAGCTGGCGGACATGCGCGTCCGCAAAAATCAATTCCTGGACAGGTTCAACGACACGGCGTTTGAAGACTTTGACACGCGCCGCCGTCTTGTGGAGGAAATTTTTGAAAAAACGGGCAGAAACTGCGTGGTAAACAAGCCCTTTTACTGCGATTACGGCTGCAACATAAGCGTAGGGGACAATTTTTACGCCAACTACGACTGCGTTATTCTGGACGTGAATAAGGTGGAAATAGGCGACAACGTGTTTCTTGCGCCGAGAGTGTGCATTTACACCGCCGGTCACCCCACCGACAGCGAGGTGCGCAATATGCAGCTGGAATACGGCTATCCGGTGAAAATAGGGGACAACGTGTGGATAGGGGGCAACGCGGTGATAAATCCCGGCGTCACCATAGGCAGCGACGTGGTTATAGGCAGCGGCTCGGTGGTGACGCACGACGTACCGAGCGGCGTTATTGCCGCAGGCAACCCCTGCAAGGTGATAAGAAGCATCACCCGAGAGGAGCGCCTTGAATGGCAACGCCGCGCCAAAGAATTTTTTGAAGAAACGGGCATAGACAAAGAGGAATTTCTGAAACTGTTATGAGTCTTTTTTTGAACAGCGGTCTTTTGGGACTGGGACTTGCCATGGACGCCTGCGCCGCCTCTATGGCAAACGGACTTAACGAACCGCAAATGAGAAAGAGCAAAATACTGCTTATCGCCTTTCTGTTTGCGTTTTTTCAGGCGCTTATGCCGCTGTTGGGCTGGCTGTGCGTGCATGCCGCGGCGCAGCAGTTCGAATCTTTTGAAAGGGCGATTCCATACGTGGCCTTGGCTTTGCTGGCGTTTATTGGGGGCAAAATGATATACGAGGGGGTGCGCCACAAGGAGGAGGAAACCAAATCGCTGACAGCGGAAACGCTCGTTACGCAGGCATTCGCCACCAGCATAGACGCACTTTCGGTGGGCTTTACCATTTCTGCTTACGGCGCGGCAGAAGCGTTTGTCTGCGCGGGGATAATTGCCGCCGTCACCTTTACGCTGTGCGTGGCGTCGGTGTTTATAGGCAGAAAATTCGGCACAAAGCTGGGCGGCAAAGCAGAGATATTAGGGGGAGCGATACTGATACTTATCGGCATGGAAATTTTCGTCAGCGGAGTTTTCTTCCCCGCGGCGTGACGTGAAAGCCGTTTTTTTCGGCGTATTTGTCACTAAAAATTGCATACGTTTTGATTTTTGCATACAAAAACGCCTTCCGTTGAGGAGGGCGTTTTTTGTTTTGACCGCATGAATACGTCTGCATACGCTATGCCGCTATGCGGCAGACCGTTCCTATTTGCCCGACGTTCCGCCGTCCTCTGCCTTGGGCGGCTTGGGGCCGTTGAAGCAGTAGTAGGTGCACTTTATGCCGGCGTTGTACAGTTGTCGTTTTTTGTCGGCGCGTCTGCCGAAATACTGCTCGAAATTCTCGCAGGGGGTGATGAAGCAGAAATTCCATTTGTCCAGCGTGCGGTACAGTCTGCCCATGTTGCGCGCCGTCTGCACCACGTCCGTTTGGCTGCCAAGCCTTTCGCCGTAGGGCGGGTTGCTTATCATGACGCCGTAGCTGCTGCGGGAAACGAACTGTTCTGCCGAACGCAGGTTGAACTTGATACACTGCTCCACGCCCGCCTGCTTTGCGCAATGCCGAGCCACTTCCAGCGCGCGGGGGTTGACGTCTGCCCCTATTATGTCGACATTTTTGTGCAGCCGCAAGTCGTCCGCCTCGGCAAACGCCTCCGCAAGCGCCGTTGCGTCGGCGGTTTTCCAATGCTGAAAGCTGAAAGTGCGGTTTCTGCCGGGGGCGATCTTTTGCGCTTTTATAGCCGCCTCGATGGGCAAAGTGCCGCTGCCGCAAAACAGGTCGGCAAAGGTCTTGTCGGGGTTGTACACCGAAAGGTCGATAAGCGCCGCCGCCAGCGTTTCCTTTATTGGGGCGGAATAGGGCACAATACGGTAGCCCCTTTTGTGCAGCCCCGCGCCGGTAGTGTCGAGGTTGACGGACACCACGTTGTCGGTAATATCCAATTCCACCTTAAACTGCGCTCCGCTTTCCGTCAGCGTGCCGCCCATTGCGGAAACTATCGCCTTTTTGCCCACGGCCTGCACCGAGTGGTGAGCAAACAGCGTGCTGTTTACCGTTTTGGTCACCACCGTTATTTTGCCGTCTTTGTCTATCACGTCCCGCCACGGCAGGGCGGCAACCCCCTCGTACAGCTGGTCGAAGGTGACGGCGGGAAAGCTGCCCAGCTGCCACAGTACCCTTTCGCCGCTGCGCAAAAACACGTTCAGGCGCGCCACGTCCTTCCAGCCGCAGTTGTCCACCGCTATTCTGCCGTTGCGGGCGCGTGTGTCGCCGTAGCCCAACAAAAATATCTGTTTTTTTACCACCGCTTCTAACCCGTAGGCGGCGGGAACGAGAAGTTTCATATTCTTATTATACCACGGCGCAGCCGTGTGCGCAACGGTAAAAACAAACGGGCGCGCAACGTCACGGAGCAAAAAACGCACCGCAGTTTTGCGGTGCGTCCAACGTATGCATAAAAGCGCGTGATTTATTCCGTGCGCAATGCCACGACGGGATCCTTTTTGGCGGCGCTGCGCGAAGGAATTATGCCGGCGATAAGCGTAAGCAGCATGCTTATGCCCACCAGCACCGCCGCCACCCAAATGGGCAGGGACGCCGTAAGAGAGGCTATGCCTGTGACGGCGCGAAGTATCACGCTTATGATGAGGTTCAGCACGTAGGTTATTCCCACGCCCAATATGCCGGAAGCAAAGCCTATTATTACCGTTTCGGCATTGAACATAGAGGAAACGTTGCGCTTGCTGGCGCCGATGGCGCGCAGTATGCCTATTTCCTTGGTGCGTTCCTGCACGGAGATGAGCGTTATTACGCCTATCATTATGGAGGAAACGATGAGGGATATGGACACGAAGGCAATAAGCACGTAGGTTATGGCGTCTATGATGGTGGTGACGCTGCGCATAAGCAAGCCCACGTAGTCGGTGTATTGCAGCTGTTTGTCTTCCGAAACGCTTGCGTTATATGCCGCTATGTCGTTTTCGATTTCCTGCTTTGCCGCAAAGGACACGGCGTACAAGCTTATGGAGGAGGGAGAATCGAGGTCGATATCGCCCAGCATGGTGAGGTTGTCTTCATAGGTGGTTTCGGCAAAGGGCACCGCCACGTCGAAGCACTGCGCCTTCTGTTCGACGGTGTAGGTTGCCATATCCTTGTCCAGCTGCTCCGCCTGAAGCGCCGCGGTGGGATATTGCATGGCTACCGACAGCATTTTCAGGCACATTGCGTACCCTTCGGATATGGTGGGCACAAGGCTTTGCAGCTGTTCGTAGTCGCAGCTGTTGATGTAGTCTTCCACCTGCGCCTGCTGCGAGGAGCTGCCTCCCGTTTCCGAAGCGGCAAGCTTGTACAGCATCAGTATAGTGGAGCGCAGCTGCGTTTCGTCCATGGCGAAAAGCTTGTCCTGCGCACTTTTTATTTCCGTTTCGTCCACCTGTGCATTGACGGTCAGAAATACCTGTGCTTTTTCCTCGGTGGAAAGGGTGCTTACGTAATTTTCAAAGTACTGCGCTTTCTGCTCGTCGGGCAGGTTGTTGTTCTGGAAGTACTTGCCCGTAAAAATATCCACGTTGGGGTTGGCTTTTTGCTCCTGCACTATCTGCGACTGCTGCGCCTGCCGAATGACGTACTGCGTGAGTCTGTTGGTGTAGGCTATGCTGCCGCTGAGCATATGGGAGGAAGAGGACGGGTTGGGACGTATTATGCCCACTACTTCCAGCTCCATTCCCACGTTGGGATCGTCGTACATACTTTCCAGCACGTTGTCTATCTCGGTGGCGTCGTACCACACGCTGCCCATTTTGCGATACTTTTCGTAATTGAAAATGGTTTTGTATTTAAGCCCGCAAATTTCCTCGTACAACCACTTTTTCTGGGAGCTTTCGGGAGGTTCCTCTCCCTTTTGCACCGCTTCCAGAATGGCGTCTATCTCCTCGGTGGATTTAAGCCCCAGCGCATACAACGTCATGTCATCTATCTCGTTGTCGCCGTCTACCACTACCACCACCTTGTTGGTGGGATCGGAATAGGCGTCCGGCCAGTTGCCGAACACAAGGTCGTACTGCGATTTCAACATGTCGTTGACAACGCCGCCGTCGGAGGACGGCAGCATTTCCTCCCACATGACGAGCGTTCCGCTGGTGGACAGCAGTTCGGAAAACAGTCCGCCGCTGTACACCATCATCTGCGACAGATCCACCCCGTAAAAGTCGCCTATCACCTGCAAAACCAATTCGGAAATATCCGACTCTATCACCTCGCCGGACACGTTTTTGGTGTACACCTGCAAATCCAGATTGTAGCCGTATTTTACGCCGTTTAAGGATTTGGACATTACGCTGTCGGGATCTTGCAGCTGCTGTTCCAGATACTTTTTGTAGGCGGCAAGGTCGTTTTCCGATTCCTCTACGTTAGACAGCGACTTGGTGAGGTTGTACAACGCCATCTTTTCGTACACGGCGTCCAATTCGTGCTCCTCGCCAGAGGTTGCCGCACCAACAAAGGATTGGAACAGACTGCCCATATCGGTGTGCGACTGCTGAATTGTAAGCGGGTAGGAAGCCAGCGTTTCCTCCTGCACCTGATTGATGTAGTTGGTCGCCCCCTGCGACACGGCGAAGATAAGGGCGATGCCTATTATGCCTATGCTGCCGGCAAAGCTGGTGAGCACCGTTCTGCCCCGCTTGGTAAACAGGTTTTTGAGGGAAAGCATAAAAGAGGTGCCCAGTGACATAGAGGGCTTTTTGGCACGGCGTTTGAGAGTTTTTTCCTCCTCGACTGCCTGCGCCTGACGCTGCTCGTCCAAATTTGCCTCCGCCTGCGTTTCCTCGTCGGTGAGGGGGTGAGAATCCTCCACCAGCAGTCCGTCCAGCATTTTGACCACTCGGGTGGAATACTTTTCCGCAAGGTCGGGGTTGTGCGTCACCATTACCACCAGCCTGTTTTGCGATATCTCTTTAAGAATATCCATTACCTGAATACTCGTTTCGGTATCCAGCGCGCCGGTAGGCTCGTCGGCAAGTACTATGTCGGGGTTGTTGACTATGGCGCGGGCTATGGCTACGCGCTGACACTGTCCGCCGCTCATTTCCGACGGACGCTTGTGGTACATATTTTTCAGCCCCACTTCGTCCAACGCCTGCTTGGCGCGCGCCGCCCTTTCGGTGCGGTTGACGCCGGAAAGCGCCAGCGCCAGTTCGACGTTTTGCTGCGCCGTCTGGTGAGGAATGAGGTTGTAGCTTTGAAACACGAAGCCGATGGAGTGGTTGCGGTAGGCGTCCCAATCTCTGTCGGTAAAGTTTTTGGTGCTTTTGCCGCGTATGACGAGGTCGCCGTCGGTGTATTTGTCCAGCCCGCCTATGATGTTGAGCATGGTGGTTTTGCCGCACCCCGATGGCCCCAGAATGGAAACAAATTCGCTGGTGCGGAAGTTCAGCGATATGCCCTTTAAGGCGTCTACGGAAAACTCGCCCGCTTCGTACCTTTTGGTTATGTTTTTGAGTTGTAACATATCTGCTCCTTTACGCAAAAAAACGCGGAAAACGTTTTTGTTTAACCTCATTATACTTTTCAGTCTTAACCTATGCTGAAAACGCCTCCAAAAGTAAACGGCTTTTCATTTAACAAAAGTTAAATGAACTGCCGCATTTGGGGCGAAGCTGTCCGTTGCCTGAAAGGAAGACATGCGCAAAGAGGCTTAGCGCATGCCGCAGTCCGTCGGCGCAAAACAGCTTGTGTCGGCGGCGAATGAGGCATATTGCAGACCTTTGGCGTAAAACTACGTTTGTTGTACGGGTAAGACGTTCCGCCCGTACGGGCGTACAGGGGACTTCGACCTTTTTGCGTTGACGGCTGACGCGCCGCAAAGACAGCCGATTTAAGCACCGTCATTTGCGTGCACAACGCCCCGTCTGACGTATAGGCGTCGGCACGGCTTGGAGCAACAATTTGCTACCAATTTATTTCCCTGTTTTGCAGCGCCAGAAATTCGTTGGCTTTGGAAAAGTGTCCGCAGCCGAAAAAGCCCTGCGTTGCCGAAAGAGGGCTGGGATGCGCCGCGCACAGCACGAGGTGCTGTCTGCCGGTGATAAGGCGGCGTTTTTCCTGCGCGTTGCGCCCCCAAAGCATAAACACCATTCCCCTGTCCCGCGCGTTGAGCGCAGAAATGACGGCGTCGGTAAACCTTTCCCACCCTTTGCCCTTGTGGGAGTTGGGCTGACGCTCGCGCACGGTAAGCACGGCATTGAGCAGCAGCACACCCTGCCTTGCCCACGGGGTAAGGTCGCCGCCCTTTATGCACGTTTCCCTGCCGAGATCGTCACGTATCTCTCTGAAAATATTCACAAGGCTCATGGGAGGCTGCACCCCCTGCGGCACGGAAAAGCTCATTCCCATTGCCTGTCCCTCGTTGTAGTAGGGATCCTGCCCCAAAATCACCACGTTGACTTCGTCGAAGGCGGTGTTGTCGAAGGCGTTCAATATAAGCCTCTTTGGGGGATACACCTTGTGTTGGGCATACTCCTGCCGCAAAAAGGCTTTAAGCTGCTTGAAATAGGGTTTTGAGAACTCTTCAAAAAAGAGGTCTTCCCATCCGTTATAATCTCTTTGCACGGCGCGTTCTCCTTATTTACAAAAAAATTATACCACAAAACGCGGCGTCTTACAATACGAAACGCCGTCGCAACGAACAAACGCTCGTTCTTGTGCAAAAATTGAGCGGACTTGTGCAAAAAACACGCAACCGTTTGCAAAATTGCAGTACACGCAAAGCACTGCGCCCTCCCTTGCGCGACGGATAGAACGCAAAAAATACCGCCTCTTGAACACGTCGTTTTTGCGGCGCAAGACGTTTTTATATAATTAAAGCCCGAAAAAATCGGGCTTTGAACGTTTGCGTGCCGTAAAAAACTTACTCGGCGGTCGCCGCTTCCTCCACGCAGGGCTTTATCAGCACCGATGCGGACAGCGCGCACAGCGAATCGCCCGCGCCCAGCGTAAGAACGGTGCCGTCGGGATAGGGCTGCGCAAAGCCGTTGTAACGCAGGTTGAAGTTGCCGCCTCCTTCGACGGAATTTTTGAGCAGGTATTTGCCGGGGGCTATCTGACCGTTGACGCCCACGGTGTACGTTTCGCCCCTCGCCATGACGAGGTATTCGTTGCGCATTTCCATCAGCTTTTGCCGTACGCCTTGTTCCACACGGGTTTGCAGCTGCTCCTCCGCCTGTTTCTTTTTGCGACGGCGAGAGGATACCACGTCGGCAATGATACCGATGACTATCGCCACCGCCACCACTGCGGCTATTATTATTACGGACGTATTCGGTGTTGCGAAAAATGCCATATTGTCCTCCTTTGCGGCAATTTGCCAAAACGTATTGCGAGTGTTCGCAATTACATTATACCCTACAAACGCGCCTTTGTCCATACCCATTTTTACAAAGGGCGTTTTGCCTTTACAACGCCGCCATGCGCCTTGCGACAGCGCCCGATAAAGGCTTTGACAAAAGGGCAGGCGAAAGCGCAGAAAAAAACGCCCGCGCCCTTTCGAGCATACAGACGCCCGCGAGGCAAAACCTTTGCCGCCGATACAACGCACGAAGCGGAGAGCGACGCTACGCACAACAAGAGGCGAGAGCAGAACACACGCAATGGCTGTGCCCGCAAAGGAGGTGCAAAGGCGAAAACCTTAATAAAAACGCCGCCTTTACAAAGGGCGGCTTGACGCATTGCTGCGAAGGGAAAGGGGCAAGACGCAAGCCTTGCCGTGAAAGTTACTTTTTGTTTTTGGGAACGGTGCGAATGGGAGAGGATATCCCTTCCGAAGGAGAGCAGCCGCCGCCGTCGCAGTCGCAGGAACAGTCGCTGCCCAACGCCGCCATGAGTATGAGTGCGGCGCACACCAGCAGACTGTACGAGGACACCAGCCACACCTGAACCTGATCGTCAAAGTCGCTTACGTCGGAAAAACTGCACCCCATGATGAAGCTTAGCTGCAAAATGCCGTAGAATCCGAGGGTGGAAACCCACGTGGTTTTTGTGAAGCACAGCAAAACAACGTAGCCGGCAAGCGAAAGCAGCACGAATATCAGCAGATATACGCCGTAGTGCCTGTTTACGGCGGGTATGAACAGCGGAAGCACGTACACCAGCATATACGCGGCGGCAAGAGCGGCAACTCCCAGCATGAGCCAGAGGGAATTGTCGAAGCCGCGGTTGACGTACCAGCTTTGCAAATAGAAGCCCATTGCCACGGCGTTTACGAAAAAGGCGACTATTTTGGCTGCCACGTGTTTGACAAAGCCCAGCGCAATGCCTGCCACAAACACACCGCTTGCAATGCCGAACATTATCCAAAAGTTGGAAATATTGAAAAAGTAGGCGGCGTACCCCGTCAGCGAGGTGACGGCAAGAAACACGAAGGACGCCAAAAAGGTGAAGCACAATCTTTTCATGGTTGCCTTTATTTTACACCCAAAGGGCTCATTTGTAAAGACTGTGCGGCTGTTTTGCGCGGGCGGTAAACCTGCGGCGCACACTGTCTGCAAGAGGAAACAAATTGTTTACGCCCGCACGTTGCGCAGAAAAGTAAAAACGAAGGCGTTTTTGGGGAGGGCAAATACGCAGAAAAGGTCGTTTGCCCCACCTGTGCAGGCAAAGAATTTTTCAAAAGCAGAAAACTGCCGCAAAAGGGCAGTCAAAGCGCGGGAGAAATTTCAATTTGGTATTGACTTTTGTGTGCGGTTTGTACTATAATATAGTGCAACACAAATGGAGTAACACGCAAAGGAATAGAAAAAATGTTTCAGCAACTTGCAGCGGCGGGATTCTGGCCGCAAAATTTTGAACTTACATCCATGATACAGGTGCTGGTGGGCGGTCTGCTGGGCTTGGCAGTGGGAATAGAACGCAGCAGACGGCAAAAGGAAGCGGGCAAAGCCACGCACTTTGTGGTGGGCGCGGCGTCTACGCTGCTTACCTGCATTTCACTTTGGTTCAAGGAAAACGGCGACTACGGCGACGGCGCAAGAATAGCGGCGCAGATAGTGACGGGCATAGGCTTTTTGGGCGCGGGAATGATATTCTTCCGTCGCGAAAGTCTGCGCGGACTTACTACGGCGGCGGGCATATGGGCTACGGCGGCGATAGGTATGTGCGTGGCTACGGGAATGTACTGGCTGGCGGTGACGGCGACGGCGCTGATAATTGTGGTACAGATGCTGCTGCATTCCAAACTGATAAAGCGCAACAGCCAACACCTGCTGTACGTAAAGCTGCACTACGACGACAACATAAAGAAAAAGCTTATGCAGTTTTTCGGAGCAAGCAATTTCCACCGCTTTAAGGTGACGGCGGAATGGACTGAAACGGAAGACGGACTGCTGGCGGAAACGGTGATATACCCCACGCAGAACTGCAAGGCGGACGCCATTGCGCAATTTATGAAGGACAATCCGCAGATAGTTTCCATAGAACGGCTGGAGGACCTTTAAGAAGACGGCGAAAGCCGTTTTTCTTTTGCCCTTTTGCCGTTTACGCCGTCGGAATTGCACCTGCCGTTTTGTGAGAGTGCCGATGGAGTTATCGCTTTTTGTCGGGTTTTGAGAGGATTGTTTCCTTTTTGTCCGTTTGGAAAAGTTTTGCCGTTGTTTTGAGAGGTTTTGTCGGTTTTTGTGCCATTTTGTCTGCGTTTGAGAGGTTTGTTCGCCTTTTGGCAGTTTTTGCACGTTTTTGTCGTTATTCGTCGCCACTTGCGCCCTTTTGTCTGTTTTTGCCATTTTTGCGCGCGCTTTTGCTTTTGTTGCCTTTTGTCGATTTTTGTCGGGTGCTTTCTCCTTTTGTCTGTTTTTGTCGATTTTTGAGAGTTTCCTTCGGTTTTTGAGAATATTTTTCCGCTTTTGTCGGGTTTTGCAACGTAACGAACCGCGCCGTTAACAAAAAAATATGCAATAAATGCCGACAGGGGCAAAGGCAATATACAGCAGCCGACTACATAAGCGAACCGCGCCGTCAATGCAGAGATATATAATAAATATTGACAGGGGCAATAACAAAATATAGTTACTGACTACATAAGCGAACCGCGCCGCCCCACCGGCGAGGTGGGCTTGCGCAGCCGGCGACGTGTGTTATTGAAGACTTTGCAATAATCTTTGACAGGGGCAAAAAACAGAATATTGTTGCCAATAACATTGCAAACCACGCCGTAAACAAAAAATATACAGTAAATGCTGACAGGGGCAAAGGCAATATACAGCAGCCGACTACATAAGCGAACCGCGCCGCTCAAACGCATACTCAAAACATATAAAGCCAACAACAAAAACGTCAGCCATAAACAAATACGCTGCTCGCCCCACCGGCAAGGTGCGCCGCTCGACGCGCAGTCGCCCCACCGGCAAGGTGGGCTTGCGCAGCCGGCGACGTGTGTTATTGAAGACTTTGCGGTAATCTTTGACAAGGGCAAAGACGGAGTATTGTTGTCAATAACATTGTAAACCGCGCCGTAAACAAAAAATATGCAGTAAATGCTGACAGGGGCAAAGGCAAAATATTGTCTACTCCAACATAAGCAAACCGGTCGCCCCACCGGCGAGGTGCGCCGCTCGACGCGCAGTCGCCCCACCGGCAAAACAAATAGGTTTTGAGCGATAATCTTTGACAGGGGAAAAAACAAAATATAGTTACTGACAACATAAGCAAACCGGTCGCCCCACCGGCAAGGTGGGTTGACGGGCGGGGGCAGGGTATGTTATAATAAATAAGTAAGGTAAATTATGTTTTTGCAAGCACTGAAACTTATTGAAAAGTACGACAGGATAGTTGTGCACCGCCACACCCACCCCGACGGGGACGCCATAGGAAGTCAGACGGGACTGAAGGAGCTTTTGCAGCTGAACTATCCGCAAAAAAAGATATACGCCGTGGGGGACAACCCCGGCAGATACGGCTTTGTGGAGGGGAGCGCCCCGCAGGAAATAGCGGACGAAACGTACGACGGCGCCCTTGCCATAGTGCTGGACTGCGGCGGCAGCGGTCTGGTGAGCGACGACAGGTACAAGCTGGCGGCAGCCACGCTGCGCTTTGACCACCACCTTTTTGCAGAGCAGTTTTGCGACGTGGAGATAGTTGACACTTCCTTTGAAAGCTGCTGCGGGCTTATTGCGCAGTTTGCCACGGAGTGCGGCTGGAAGTGGAACAAAAGGGCAGCGACGGCTATATTTACCGGCATGGTGACGGACAGCGGCAGGTTCCGCTACGACAGCACCACCGCCCGCACGCTGAAACTGGCGGCAATGCTGCTGGAGCAGGGGGTAGACACAAGCGAGGTGTACGTACCGCTGTATGCGGAAAGTTACGCCTCGGCAAAGCTGCGGGCGCAGTACGTATTGAAAATACAATTTACGCCAAACGGAGCGGCGTACATATACACCACCAAAGAGGAATTGGCAAGTTTGGGAGTGAGCGAATTTACCATTTCGCGCGGCATGGTAGGGGTGATGAACGACCTCGAAGGGGTGAAGGCAAGCGTAAACTTTACGGAAACGGACAAGGGCGTGCTGTGCGAGCTGCGCTCGGCAACGCTGAATATAAACCGGATAGCGGTGAAATACGGCGGAGGCGGACACCTGAAAGCCAGCGGCGCCACGGTGGCGGACAGGGAAACGGCAATGCAGATGCTGAACGACTTGGATAAACTTTGCAAAGGGGAAGATATATGACGGAACAGACGCAAAACACGCAAATGCAACTTATGCAACAGATATTGCAAAAGATAGAGCAATACGACAAGATAGTTATAAGCCGCCACATGCGCCCCGACGGTGACGCAATAGGTTCTACCAAGGGGCTGAAGGAGATAATAAAGCTTACGTGGCCAAACAAGGACGTGCGCCTTATCAACAGCGACGGCAGCGATTACCTGGCGTTTTTGGGAGGAGAGGACGAACAGGCGGAAGATGAATTTTACCGCGAGGCGCTGTGCATAGTGATAGACACCGCCACCACCGAAAGAATTTCCAACCCCAAGTATTCGCTTGCCAAGGAGCTTATCAAAATAGACCACCACATAAACGTTCAGCCCTACGGCGACGTGTGCTGGGTGGAAAATTTGCGTTCCTCCGCCTGCGAGATGATAGCCTTTTTCTACAATACCTTTCGCGACAAACTGAAAATAGACGTCACGGCGGCAACGTACGTCTTTTGCGGCATGGTGACGGACAGCGGCAGGTTCCGCTACGAAACGGTGACGGGGGAAACGCTGCGGCTGGCGGCGACGCTGCTGGAACAGGGCATAAACACCGATTGGCTTTACGCCAATTTGTATCTGGAAGACTTTGATTACCTGAAATTTCAGGCGCACGTATTCAAAAAAATGCAGGTCACGGCGCACGGCATAGCCTATCTTGTGGTGGACAGAAAAATGCAAAAAAGGTTTGCCCTTACCACCGAGCAGGCGTGCGAGGCGGTTTCCTTTTTGAAGGGAATAAAGGGGTGCATTGCGTGGATAGCCTTTATCGAAATGCCGGACGGCAGTATCCGCGTGCGGCTACGCAGCAGGTTTATGCAAATTCACCCGCTGGCGGAAAAGTACGGCGGCGGCGGACACGAATACACCTGCGGAGCGACGCTGCACGACAAAAAACAGATACAGGCAATGCTGCAAGATGGCGACGAGATGGTTGCCCAATACAAGCAGAACAACAGCGGCTGGATGTAAAAATTTGCGGGCGGCAATTACTGCGCGCCCGCTTTATGCGTCAGACACAAATGCGGCAACGCCGCAACACAAGGAGACACATGAAAATTCTGGTTACAAACGACGACGGAATACTTTCCGAGGGGCTTGCCCTGCTGACAAGGCAGGCGGCAAAGCTGGGGGAAACGTGGGTGGCTGCGCCCACGGCGCAGCAAAGCGGCAAAAGCCACGCCATAAACATTCACGAACCGATAAGCGTGGAAGAAAGGCGTTTGGGCTTGGGGGAAAGGGCGGCGTTTGCCGTAGGCTCCACCCCCGTAGACTGCGTGCGCTTTGCCACCTTGGGGCTGAAAATAAAGTTCGATTTGATACTTTCCGGCATAAACAGAGGGTACAACCTCGGAGAGGACATTTTGTACAGCGGCACGGTGGGTGCGCTTTTCGAGGGGGCGCTGCAAAATACGCCTTCCGTCGCCTTCTCTGCCGAATACACCTCGTTTAAGCCCGCAGAAGGGTGCCTTGAACGGATTTTCGACTTTTTGCTGGGTAACAAGTTGTTTGAGCACAACCTCGCCTACAACGTAAATATACCGCCGCAGGCGGGCGAGATAGTGATAACACGCCAAGGCGGAGCGTATTTTTCCGACGAGTGGCAGAACGTAGGCGGCGGACTTTGGAAGCAGGAGGGCTTTTGCGTGCACAAAAACACGCACGATATTTCGCTGGACACCGACGCCACCGTGGACGGATTTATCACCGTGACGCCCATGACCACCGACAGAAGCGACAGGGCGACGTGGGAAAAGCTGCGCGCCCGTTTTGGCGGAGCAAAGTAGTTTGTTCAAAGCGCAAACAGCCGAACGTACGCAAAGGCGGAGCGTACTTTTCCGACGAATTTCAACACATGGGCAACGGACTGTGGCAACAAAACGGCTACTGCGTGCATGAAAACAGGCACGACCACACGCTGGACACCGACGCCACCATTGACGGCTACATTTCCGTAACCCCGATGAGTACGGACAGAAGCAACGTCGACGTGTGGAAAAAAGTTGTCAAAACAATACGCTGATTTTAACAAAATACACGTCATTTCAAAACTTAAAAACGCAATAATCAAAAACACAAAAAACGCAACGATAAAAAGGGCAAAACGCCCTTTTTTGTTGTTAAATTTTGCAAAACACGCAAAGGAAACGCCGTTGAAAAACATTTGACAATTTTCCTCAACACATTGCCGATAAACGCAAATTTTCCGATGACTTTGCTTTGTGCCAAACTTCACTCAAAAATACCGAAAAGGGAAACTTTCTCACAGGCAGTTGCCGACGAACTTTCAGAACGCAAAATTGCACATTTACACAAACGTCAGGCAAAAACAGCGTGCGGCAAAATGACGTTCTGTATCTGACGTTGCTTAAACGCAAACTGACAAAACTACGCAAACCTGTGCGACAAACTCATTGATGTGTTCGGTTGCTTAATAGTGTGAACTTACACAACAATACAAAGTTATATCGCACTACTATCAGGCACGTAAAGTCGCTTAATAGCGCAAACCGACGCAATGATGCAAAAACAACAAAAAACCAAGCCCGAAGGCTTGGTTTTTTTTGTGTTTTCCGTTTGAATTACTTAACCGTAAGTGTAAGTCCTTCAAGACCGATTTGCATGTTGCTGGAGGTGGAACCAACATAAACAAGTCTTACGCCGATTACGCCTTCTGCCAGATCAGCAGCGGAAACCGTTGTGTAGTCGGGAGAAACAGTCGTAGCCGTTCCGTCAACAAGACCGA
>DVOC01000100.1 GCA_018713905.1 Candidatus Fimimonas merdipullorum | reverse complement strand
ATCTTACAAGCGTAACAATCGGCAACGGCGTGACGACTATCGGTAGTAAGGCGTTCTATAGTTGCAATAATCTTACAAGCGTAACAATCCCCGACAGCGTGACGACTATCGGTGATGATGCGTTCTATAATTGCAGTAGTTTGAAATATAACGAATATGAAAACGCATATTATCTCGGAAACGCCAGTAACCCGTATTTAGTATTAATAAAAGCAAAAAATGTCTCAGTTACAAATTGTACAATTAACAGTAATACAAAACTTATATATTATATTGCGTTCTATAATTGCAGCAAACTTACAAGCCTAACAATTGGCAACGGCGTGACGACTATCGGTGATAAAGCGTTCGAAAAGTGCAGTTCGCTTACAACTATCACAATCCCCGACAGCGTGACGACTATCGGTAGTTATGCGTTCAGTCGTTGCGACAATCTTACAAGCGTAACAATCGGCAACGGCGTGACGACTATCGGTAGTAAGGCGTTCTATGGTTGCGACAATCTTACAAGCGTAACAATCGGCAATGGCGTGACGACTATCGGTGATTATGCGTTCGAAAATTGCAGTTCGCTTACAACTATCACAATCCCCGACAGCGTGACAAGTATCGGCAGTGGGGCGTTCTACGGTTGCACTGGTATAATACAAACAGAAAACGGGGTGCAATATGTAGACAAATGGGTTATTGATTGCGATACTTCTATTAAAAGCGCAACGTTGAGAGTTGATACAAAAGGAATTGCGAATTACTCATTCGGCGGTTGCGATTCTCTTATATCTATAACCATTCCCGATAGCGTAACGAGTATCGGTAGTAAGGCGTTCAACGGTTGTGGGAGGCTTAGGAACATAACACTCAAAGGAACAAAAGAACAGTGGAACGATATTAAGAAAGGTAGTAACTGGGATTCAAGTACAGGCAACTATACAATCTACTGCACAGACGGCGAGATAACAAAGAATTAAACCGCCGAGTTCGTACAAACGACAAAGGCTAAAACGAAAACAACTAAATAGCAAAATCAAGGCGTTCACGCACAAAGGCGTGAGCGCTTTTTTTATGCCCTGCGAAAAAAGGCGCATTATAAAAGCCCGCAGTTCTCCCGTGCGAATTTTGGAAAATTTAACCTTTTCAAAATTCAATCGGGAGGACGATTATTTTGCAGACAATCAAGTACATATTTGCGGACGGCACGACAAGCGAAATCGAGGTTACGGACGAATTTTACACGCTATACGCCGAACTGGTGCAACAGGAAAAGCGCAATCATTGGAAAGAAACGCGGCGGCATATCTCATTGGAAAACTTAAACGAAAACGGGATAGACTTTGAAAGTCCTGCTGCAGAACTCCTTTCCGTTCTCATACAACAAGAGGACGAAAAGAAAATACATAAAGCAATGGTGGCACTATCGGACAAGCAAAAAGACTTGGCAGAAAAAGTATTTTTCAAAGGTATGACCTTAACGGCAATCGCAAAGGAAAAAGGCGTTTCGCAACCCGCTGTTACGCAACAACTTGCAACGATTCTGTAAAAATTAAAAAATTTTTAGAAAAAACCTTATAATTGCCCCGTTTTCGTGCTTATAGGTAGAGGCAAAAAACCACCTACTAAAAAACGGGAGCGTGGAAAAGTGAAAATCAAAACAGAGTTGTTGCAAAACTATCTCGACGAACACGAACTCACCGCCGCAATATTAGCCCGAAATATGGGCGTAAATACGGCAGATGTCGAAAAACTGTTGAGCGGCATAGCGTAGACGAAGAAACGGCGTGGCGGTTTATCTACTACTTTGGCGCAGACAATGCGGCAGAGTATATCGACTGGGTGTCAATCGGCAAGGAAAACCCGTCGGGAAGGCTGGCGGAGACTTGGTCTCTGCGCTACTCGGACGTTTCCTGCGCCGCCTCGTGGTTCCGCTAAGGCGAGTACGAAATAACGTAGCGGGCTTGCGCAGCCGGCGACTGTTGTTGTAGTGGCTTGTGCGAAAAACATTGACAGGGGCAAAAATGGTCTGTTGCCGTCGGTTACATAAGCAAACCGCGCCCACTGTGCAAAAAAACGTGCGGTTACTCTGACCGGGGCAAAAGCCAAATATTGTCATTAACAACATCAGCAAACCGGTCGCTCGGCGCGCCGCCGCGTCAACGTAAGGTTGCGCTTACCCTGTGGCTGCGCCTTGGGACGAATCCCCTTAGCTCCACCAACAGAGGCGGCTTGCACGGCGGCAACGTTTTCAAGACAAGCGTATGGCTGTCGTTTAGTTTAGGCTTGTTCCAAACCGTGACGGCGCAAAGTCGCAAAAAAGAGGTTGCAACAACGGCAGCCTCTTTTGCGGTGCAGCTTGCCGCACGTCAATATCCCAGTTTTTTTAATGCATTCTTTGCGTTCTCATCGCCCTGCGCTGCCGCCAGCTTGAACAGTCTTGCAGCTTCCGCTTTGTTCTGTGTTACGCCTTCACCGTTGTAGTAGCACACGCCGAGATTGTATTGCGCGGCTGCGTCCCCTTGGTTCGCCGCCATTACGCCGGCATTTACGGCGGGCACGGTCGTAAAAAATAAACGGCGGCGGTAAAATCTGCCGCCTTATTAACGCAGATTCTTCTGCGTTTTTTTGTTTATGAGGTCTATGCATATAGTAAATAAATCAAAGCGTGACGGACGACAACAAGACGAGTATCCATATCCGCTGTGCGAGAGCTACATTTTCTGCACACCGAGTATTTCGTGTATTTTGAGCCAATTAAACAATATTTTTCCGAAGCGTTGTTTGCATAAAATGTGTCTTTTTTTAATTGTGTTACAATTATTTTCCGAAATACACCCATATACTTTCCGCTAAACTCCGCTATTTTGTTTATGCGCAGAGAATTTTGTTGCGTATAACGTCGCGTTTTCTTCCGAAAGCAAGTTGAGTATTGACAATCGTTTTGCACCGTTATATAATATTTAAGTTAAATAACTTTTTTGCAAAGCGTGCGAGGACGTCGGAGCATATATGGAAAAAATTTGCAGAGAAATATTCAAAGCCATACACAAAGGCGAATGGCTGTCGATAGAGTATCAGAATAAGGGCGGAAACCAAACGAAATACTGGGTGGCGGTCAAAGACGTAAACGTCAAAAAACGGCAGCTTACGGTGGATGGGTGTCATCTGGGTGACTTCCGTATAACGGAACTGACTATATTTATAGATTCCATACTTTCCGCAGCAGTTGTGGAAGGTACCGTTTGCAATCGCAACGAGCAGCTTATCGAGGATATCGAACGATACCCTCACAAGTATGCCGGAATTTTTTCCTTTGCTCCAAATCTAAAAATCCTCAATTATCTTTCCGATTGCAACAAATTGGACACGACGCCCTACAAGACGGATTACGCTTTGCTGTCCAAACTGGACGAAGACAGTTTTGTCAAAGGCAAATGTCATCTTGACGACCAACAGTTTCAGTTTATAGTAAAAACCTTTCAGTATCAGACGCAGTCGGCAAGCGCAAAATTGCACATAAAACAGCTTTGTCTTAATGTGCTGAGTGTCAAAACTCCCAAAGGACTGTACGTTTTGGCGCACAGAAAGCTGCTTTTGGACGTCAAAATGCACATGCTCACGGCGGATGAGGGAATCACGGTAAACAGCGAAAATACCGTGGACGGAGTCAAACAGAGCATAAACTACTTTCTGGATGCTGACGACTGCGCTCTGCTGGACGACTTCGAGGGCAATCGCGAAATCATTAAAGACAGAATTACCGCCAACAGCCGAGGGTATGACGTGGTGGACGATTTGCCTCACATAATAGCCATGGGCTACGACGTAGTCGTGGATTTGGACTCGGAATATTCCGCTATCGAACAGATGTATCGTAATGACAGCGTTGCCACCAAACCGATAGACGCTTTCTTCGGCAATAATTTCAAAACTTCCGCGCGCAGAAAGGAGTTGCCCGTCATTTTGCGCGACAACAGAATAAATGCCGATCAACTGCTGGCTGTAAACAATTCTCTGCGCTATCCGCTGACATACGTACAGGGGCCTCCCGGCACGGGCAAGACGAACACAATCATAAACATGATACTGTCGGCGTTTTTCAATGACAGAACGGTGCTGTTTGCTTCCTACAACAATCATCCCATAGACGGCGTTTACAATGCACTTGCCAATTTGTCCTATCGAGGCAACACAATACCCTTCCCTGTGCTGCGCCTTGGTAACAACGAAAAGGTGAAAGAAGCGGCAGGCATCATCAAAAAACTGCTTCAGGCGGTGGAGGGAGTAAAGCTGTATCCCAAAACGTTGTCTAAATACAGAGAAAATCAGATAGAGCGTTCGAGGCAGCTTACGGAATTGTTGGACAGATACGGCAAAATATTGCAGCTCAACGAGAAGGAAAGCGCCGTAGAAGACATGTTATCCGCCATACACAATTTTTCGCTGTCCGTCGAGCTGCAAGCGAAGCAGCGTCCTTTGCTGCAAAAGGAAAAGGAAAAACTTGGCAATATCAGGGAAGAAGATATCTATTCTTTGCTGCCGGATGAACCGGAAGAACTGTACAGGTATCTGTACTATACGTCTGTCAGGCACATTCAGCTCCTGCGGGAAGAAAGATATGCGGAATTGTTGAAAATAGTCAACGAACCCGACTCTGACAAGCTTGTGGCGGATTTCAACAGATACCTGACCAAGGAGGAAAACGTCGTTTCATTGCAGCGTGTTTTTCCCGTGGTCATTACTACCTGCATATCGGCGCACAAAATAGGCGCGCCCAAGCAATATTTCGACACGGTTATAATAGACGAGGCAAGCCAATGCAACGTGGCGGTGTCGCTTATGCCAATCTTGCGCGGAAACAGCCTTGTGTTGGTGGGAGATCCGCAGCAGCTTAACCCCGTTATTGTGTTGGATGACAGAGCAAACAGGCAACTGCGCAAAAAATATTGCGTGGATGACAAATACGACTACAAAGAAAATTCTATATACAAAACCTTTGTGTCGGCAGATGCCGTCAGCAACGAAATACTTCTGAGTCACCATTACAGGTGCGCGCCTAAAATCATTCAATTTTGCAATAGGAAATACTACAACAACAAACTGAAAATAGATTCGGCAAGCAAGGAAAGCCATTCGTTGATGTACGTGGACGTGCTCAGCAATGAAACGACGCTTAAAAACACTTCACCTGTGGAGTGCGGAGAAATAGTGAAGTACGTTATGGCTCATCCGCAGCAGAACATTGGTGTGATAACGCCCTTCGTGAATCAGCGAAAACTTATAAACGACGAATTGGCGCAATATGGCAGGAAGGACGTCACTTGCGGCACAGTTCACGCATTTCAGGGGGACGAAAAGGACGTAATACTGTTTTCTCTTGCACTTACCAAAAGAACGGGAAAGGGAACGTACGATTGGCTTAAAAACAACAAAGAACTGATAAACGTTGCCGTTTCACGCGCCAAAGACAGATTGGTGTTGTTGGCAAGCAGGGAGGAACTGGATAGGCTGCATCAGCCGGATGGAAGGGACGATATCTATGAATTGGCTGACTATGTCATGTCGGACGGAGAAAGCGCCGTTACCGGCGTGAACGTCGATTCCCGAGCGTTGGGGGTAAAGCCGTACAGCACTCAGACGGAGGAGGCGTTTTTCCAAAGCCTGAATCATGCGTTGGATAACGTGACTATAAACCGCAGACAGTGTTTTGTAGCCAAAGAAGTGCCCGTTTCGCACATTTTCGGAGAGGACTTTTGCTGTCACGACTTGTTCTACACGGGGCGGTTCGACTTTGTGGTTTACGACAAGGTTACCAAAGAGCCGTTGTTTGCCATCGAGCTGGACGGTCCCGAGCACTACGAAAGCGAGCGGGTGGAAGCAAGAGACAGGCAGAAAAACGAAATTTGCCGACAGCACAATTTTCAGCTGGTGCGCGTCAAAAACAGTTATGCGCGCCGATACCACTACATAAAAAATATTCTGCTGCAATTTTTTTCAAAAACGTAGCGCAAAGCCGTCCGTCGTGGTATAATAAAACAAAAAAGCAAAAGGAGACGCACCCGTGGGATTTTGGGATAAATTGAAAAGCGGCGTTTCGCAGGTGTGGCAAAACGTCAAGTCGGAAGCGGAAGATATTGCCGATTCCGTCAAGCAGCAGGGCGCCGACGCCGTGTGTGAAGCGGCGGAGGACGAGTACGAACAGCAAAAGCAAAGCCGCCTCAGGGAAAAGCACATTAGGGAAAATTCGCGCGTGTGCAGCAGCTGCGGCAGAAAGGCTGCGGACGAGAAATTTTGTCCCGAATGCGGCGGCAAAATAGTGGTGCGTCTGCGCGTATGCGAGAAGTGCGGCTATCTGGCGGAGGAGGAGAAATTCTGCCCGAAGTGCGGTGGCAAAATAGTGGAAAAGGAAGAATAATCGCGGCGTTGCCGCAGGACAGACGCAGGGTTTCCCTGCGTTTTTTGCATAGGCGTAAGGGCTTATGCGCCTATTGTTAAAAGTTTGCGCAAATGGGATACGCACGACCTCTGCGCACTGGCGAGGGCTGTTTTCTGAGTCGCATACAAATTGCATTAGCCTTGCGGCGCGTTTTCTTGCCGACTGCGGGCGGCGGCAGGCGCGCTTTGCAAAAGCAGGTCATTTTCTTGGCATAAATCGACGAAAAAACGCTTGATAATTTTTTATTAAATATCTATAATATAGGCGAGGTGCAGTATGAAGATATACGGATGCATAGCCGAACTTGCGGAATACGCAAAAAAGTATCTTGAACTCAACAAACAGGACGAATCCTACGTGGTCAACGGCATACTGGATTTGCTTGGGCTTTCCTCTTACGAAAAGCCGCAGGAAGTCGCCGTCAGCGACGACGTGGACGCATTGCTCAACAAATTTGTGCAAACCGCCGACAGCGAAGGGATTTTCCCCAAGGAAGAGGGGGCGTACTACTGCGACAAGGTGATGGGTATGCTGTCCCTCATGCCTGCCGCAATTGATAAGAAATTCCGTTCCGTCTATTCCAAGGAGGGCGGATCCGCCGCAATGCAGTGGCTGTACGATTACAGCGTGCGCAACAACTACGTAAAAAAAGCGGCGTTGGACAAAAATCCCCGTTTCGAGAGGGACGGGCTGGTGGTCACCATCAACCTTTCCAAGCCGGAATTTCGCGATCCCAAAAAGGCGGCAAGCGGCAACAGCGTAAAGGGCGGCTACCCCAAATGCGTCATCTGTCGCGAAAACACGGGGTATGCCCCGCGCAACAAGTGCAATTTGCGCACCGTGTCCATAACGCTGGACGGCAAGCCGTGGTTCTGGCAGTACTCTCCCTACGGATACTTCCGTCAGCACGGCATCGCCGTAAACATCGAGCACACTCCCATGAAGGTAGACAGACAGACGGTGGTCAACCTAATGGATTTCGTGGATCAATTTCCCCGTTATTTCATCGGCTGCAATGCCTGTCTGGAACGCATAGGGGGCAGCGTACTCAGTCACGACCACTATCAGGGGGGCGGCGAGATACTGCCGTTACATAACGCCGCCATGAAAAACTTCTTTGTGCTGCCGGGGTACGAAAACCTCAGAATAGGCGAACTTGACTGGCCGGGGACGGCTGTGCGCATATGCGGCACGGACAAGGCGGCGATAGTGCACGCGGCGGAGGTAATAAATCAGGGCTGGAGCAATTTCACCGACGAAAGTCAGGGCATAGTGTGCCGTACCGAAAAGGGACAGCACAACGCCATAAGTCCCTCGGTTGTAAAGCGCGGCGGCGAATACGAGCTGAATATAATTCTGCGCAGCAACGTCACGTCGGAAAAGTACCCCGACGGGGTGTTCCACGCTCATCCGGAGTTTCACGTCATCAAAAAGGAATCCATAGGGCTTATCGAGGCGCAGGGACTGTTTATTTTGCCGGGACGTCTGCAACGGCAGCTGCAAGAGGTGGAAGCGTGCATTTCCCAAGGCAAGCCGCTTGACGAAAATCTTGCCGAGTTTGCCATGGTGTACGACGAAACCAAAGCACTTGCCCGCGCATTGGACGAAAAGTCCGTTCACATTGCCATGCAGCAGGAATTGGCAAGCATTTGCCGTCGTATTTTGCAAAACACGGCGGTGTTCAAAGACAGCGACAAACTGAAAGCATTTATGGAGGGACTGGGTTTTGAACAATAACTTCGAATACAAAGTTTCTGCCGCCGGCAGAGTGAATATCATAGGCGAACACATAGACTATTGCGGC
>DVOC01000099.1 GCA_018713905.1 Candidatus Fimimonas merdipullorum | reverse complement strand
TGCCTTTTGCCGCAAAATACGCACGCTCGCTTCGCTGCGCCAACAATTTTTGTCTGCCGTTTTATTGTAGTACATTACGCCCCGCTTGTCAATGATTGAAACACAATATATTGTGGTATTTTTTTATTTTTCCCACAAGATATGGTATGTTAGACATAGTGCTTTGTCTGTCATAATATGCGCAAAACGGGGCAAAAAACGGGATGCGGAGGCGTTTACGGACACGTTTTACCGTTTATTACTACGCTTCGCCGCTTTTGGGCACGCTTGCTTTTGCCCCGCTGCTGCGCATAATGCTTCTGTTCGCCCGAGGCGTGCGTGACGGGGCAGAACGACGCCGGGCGTTTGAGCCTTTGCCTGTTGTGCAAAAGGTTCTTGCGCAAGGCGGGCAAAAACGGCAGCCGTTTGCCGCGCACCGGGGAGGGACAGAAAGTTATTTCCCTGCGAAAGTCGCAACGTCGCTTACGCCCCGCGCCGCTTTGATTTTTTGCTTGAAGCAAACGCGGCAAGGGCTTTGGGGCACAAAAAATGCCCCTTGCATTACGCAAAGGGCAAACCTCTTTGGCGCTTTACGCCGGTATTCGGTGAAAATCGAAGAGTGGAGCATTTCCTCCGCTCAGTTGGGGTAGGCAAACGCCTTGAAGCCGTCCAAATCTATTTCGCCGGTGGAAAGCGCCAGAAACTTGTCGTTGAATTTGTCCGTCATCTGGCAGGAAAGAAGTATAAGGTATTTGCACACCTCGGCGGAAATCTCGCAGCCGTCGAAGGGCAGCACCGCCCTGAACGCCAATGCGCCGCTGTCCTCGTTGTATTCGAAGCACCCGTTGAGCATGGAAAAGTTTGCCACGTTCACCGCCCGCCCCACCACCTTGCGGCTGACGGGGGCGACGGAAAAGGGCATGGGCGACTTGACGTACGCCAGCTTGCGCTGCGCCGACACTATTATGTGCAGCGGCATGGAAAGATCCTTCCCCACCGCCGTGGTGAAAATATGCATTGTTTCGTCGTCGCGGCGAAAATTCCAATGCAACACGTTTTGCAGCACGTCGCACATTGTGGAATAAATCTTTTCCGCCTGATTTTGCGCGTCGTTGTTCATATTGCCGCCCTCCTTTGTCGGATATACTTATTATACCTTTTTTCTCCCTAAAAAGCAAGAGGACGCGCGGTAACTGCCCATAAAACCGACGTTGCGCCTGCTTGCCCAAGCCTGCCGCACGCCTAAAAAAACGTATGCCGCGCACCCAGCTGAAAAAATTCTCCGCCATACCGCACACCCCGTTAAACACCGCAGCGGCGCAAGGTTTACGAATACGCCAAACGCACCCCGCCTGCAAACAGGCTCGCACAAAAGTTGAAGGACGCTTTTTTGCAAAAACGTTGGCGGACGACCAAGCAATTTACGGCGCGTATGGCAAGGCATAGCCAAAAAGTATTTGCAAAGGCTTTCGTTGAGTTGTATAATAAGGTAACTTATGAAAATTTGCGATAAAACTTTCGATGAAGAACGCGCCCTGTACGGAGTGAGCGGGTGCGTAGTGGAAAAATGCGTCTTTGCCGGAGAGCGGGACGGCGAATCGGCTTTGAAGGAAACTTCCGACACGACGGTGAAGGACTGCCTGTTTGAGTTGCGCTATCCCCTTTGGCACGCGCTGCGCTTTTCCGTTGAGGGCTGCACCTTTACAAAGGACAGCCGCGCCGCATTGTGGTACGGCAAACAGGGAAAAATTTCCCACTGCCACCTTTAATGATCAAATATAACAAGGGTGTTTTTTGAGGAGGTTCGCTATGGAAAAGACAACAGTTGGAACCGTAATTTCTGTGAAGAAACAATGGTGGCTGAAGGTCAATACGAAGCCAGTAAGGATGCACGCTCTTGACGGTGCGACCTTCCCACACATCATTACCGTAAAATATTCCGTGAACGGTCAGGAATATACAAGGAGAAAATGGATCAAAGCCTGCGATACTCCTCCGGCTTTGAATTCGGAAGTGACCGTGATGTATGATGAATATAAACCGAGCAAAAGCAAGGTTCTTTGATTATGGAAAGTTGGGAATAAAGGCGGTGAGGGAGTGCGACGGCGTACAGATGACAAACTGCACGGCAGACTCGCCGGAGCTGGGCTGGTTTTGCAAAAATCTCGACGTAAAAAACTGCCGCATAAATTCCGAATACTTTTTGCTTAAATCGCAAAACGTGACGCTGGAGGACGTGGACTTTTTGGGGAAATATTCCTTTCAATACACGAAACACGTCGTCGTACGAAACAGCGTGCTGCACACCAAGGACGCCTTTTGGCACGCCAAAAACGTAAGGGTGGAAAACAGCGTGGTGGACGGCGAATACCTCGGGTGGTATTCCGACGGGCTGACGCTTGTCAACTGCACCATTACCGGCACGCAGCCTCTGTGCTACTGCAAAAACCTCACGCTGGAAAACTGCACCATGGCAAACTGCGATTTGGCTTTTGAGTATTCGCAGGTGCACGCCCGCATAAAGGGCAACGTCCCCTCGGTGAAAAATCCGCTGAGCGGAATTATTACCGCCGACTCCATAGGGGAAAGGATACTGCGCGATTCAAAGGTGAAATGCCGCTGCAAAATTGTATCTCTCGACAAAAACTGACACAAAAAAACACGCTACGTGCGCTGTTTTTCGTAACAACCGAGCATGCCGCCGCACGGCGGCTTTCGTTTTGCCGACGCGCGGAAGCTTCGTCGCAAAAGTTGTGTCCCGCGCCGTTTTGTTTAGAGATGCTCCGCGTGTAAAACCTGTGCGTTGCGGCAACAATATATGCGGAGGTGAAAAAGTGAAGTGCTTTGGCTGCAACAGGGAAATAGACCTTAACGACTACTGCGTGTGCACCCGCTGTCGCAAAAAGATGTGCCCGCAATGCGCGCAAAAAAACAGCTTTGTGTGCGACTGCGGCGGCGACGTGGCGTATCTTTCGTGATAGCATTGCTTGAAGCAATGGTATTTTTTATATAAGATGAGGGTGTGCGGAAGTTGCTTTGAGGAGGCACAGTTGAGTAAATTCGTCATATCGGCGGTGATGGACGAGGACAAAAACCTTACCGTCCAATCTGCCGCTATGCAAAACCAAGGGGAAAGCGGCAGCGCACAGCTGACGGTGTCCGTCCCTGCGGAATGGGCGGAAAAGGAGTTTTATGCGGAATTTCTGTGTCCGCACGACAGACGGTTTGTTTCGCCGCAAATGCAAAAAACGTCGTCGGGGAATTCTTTCAGCTGCACGCTGCCCGCCTGCGTATTGCAGGAGGAAGGCTTTGTGGGATTTCAGCTGATAGTAAGAAACCCCGCCGACGGAACGGTTTTCAAATCCAATTACAGCAAGAGAAGTTCCTTTTTCGTCAACGGCTCGGTAAATGCCGACAAAGACGTCGTTGCGGTGAGGGACTTTTTTTCCGAGGCAAAGCAGTTGGTGGCGCAGACGGAAGAAAAGGCACAATCAGCCGTCGAAAGAGTGCAAAAAGCCGTGCTGCACACCCGGCAGACGCTGACGGAAGAACAAAAGCAGCAGGCGAGGGAAAACATAGGCGCGGGCACAAGCAGTTTTAGCGGAAGCTACGACGACCTGACGGACAAGCCCGTTATTCCGCAAGTGCCGCAGGACATTGTAAAATATTCCGAACAGACTTTGACGGAAGAACAAAAGCAGCAGGCGAGGGAAAACATAGGTGCGGGAACAAGCAGTTTTAGCGGAAGCTACGACGAATTGACGGACAAGCCCGTTATTCCGCAGGTGCCGCAGGACATTGTAAAATATTCCGAACAGACTTTGACGGAAGAACAAAAGCAGCAGGCAAGGGAAAATATAGGCGCGGGCACAAGCAGTTTTAACGGAAGCTACGACGACCTGACGGACAAGCCCGTTATTCCGCAGGTGCCGCAGGACATTGTGAAGTATTCCGAGCAGACGCTGACGGAAGAACAGAAGCAGCAGGCAAGGGAAAATATAGGTGCAGGCACAAGCAGTTTTGGCGGAAGCTACGACGAATTGACGGATAAACCCGTTATTCCGCAGGTGCCGCAGGACATTGTAAAATATTCCCAGCAGACTTTGACGGAAGAACAAAAGCGGCAGGCAAGGGAAAACATAGGCGCGGGCACAAGCAGTTTTGGCGGAAGCTACGACGAATTGACGGACAAACCGGAGTTGCCCTCTACGTGGGTGACCTCCGTAGGAGAACTGACGGGAAAGGTAAACATAGGCAAAGGTCTTACCACGTCGGGAACCAGCTTGGTGACCTCGCAATACGCCGACCTTACCAGCTACCGCCTTGCCGCCAACGAGTTCGCACGTATAGACGACATGTGCCACGGAAGCTTAGACCTGCTGACCTACGGCAATGCCCTGACGGACGGAAAGCTTACCTTTAGGAAAAGAGGGGCAAACGACTACGAGGACGTGTACGTAAACATACCGCAAAACGCCCAGTACACCGTGATGAAGGTGCTGATTTTTTTGCGCGCCTTTATCATCAGGGGGACGTTTTATACCGAAGGCTACGAAAAAATTCAGGACTTCGATTTGATGATCGATTTCGGCCTGAAATATTTCGGCATAGGCGTTACGACGGAGGAAAGCTACGATTCCGTCGTGTATGCGATACGCCAGCTGTCCCTGTCCTGATGATACCGGAAAACGCAATTTTTGTGTGCAGGACGGGCAGCAAGCTGTTTTGCCGAAGCGACAAGGACGACGACTTTATCGTAGTGGCGGAAAGCCCGTGCGACTACCGATATCTGCACACCCCCAAGCTGTGCCTGTTTTGCTATTCGCCCAAAGAATTTGAAAAGCTGGCGGCAATGCGGCTGAACGATTTCAGGGATATTTACGTTGTGGCGCTGCTGCTGGCGAAAGAAAACACCGTAAAGGGCAAAATGCCTTCGCCGCTGCCGTCGCTAAGCCAATGTCTGCAAAAACTGCCGCAGGCTGTGCTGCGCGCGGGGAAAAACGGCTTTTTCGACAAGCGCACGGTAAACGCCGTTGCGCCCGACTGCTGCAAGAAGGGCATGATATGGGCGCTTGCCGCCTACTTTATGATAAAAAACAACGCGACGCAATTTACCCCGCAGCAAAGGGAGATAATGCAGCGGTGCCACGACAACTGTCTGCCGTTGAGTTACAGAGACGAGCTGCTTGCCACCTTCGACGCTTTGGCAAAGGCAGCCCCTTTGCGCAATAGACGTTGTTTTCAGTCTGCCGAGGGCGCCAAAAGGGAAAACACCTTGCACACGTCCCCCGCGCCCAGCGCCAGCAGCAGGTCGTTTGCGCCCACGCGGGCTTTTATCCACTGCGCCGCAGAGGGAAAATCCGAAAGGTAAAAGGCGCGTTTGCCCTGCATTTTTGCCTGCACGTACAGCCGAAAAGAGGTTGCGCCGCATATGGGCTGTTCGCGGGCGGCGAATACCGGCAGATACGCCACCTCGTCCGCCTTGTCGAAGCAGGTGACAAACTGCGAAAAAAACGCCTTTGTTCGGGAATATGTGTGCGGCTGAAACAGGCAGACAAGCTTGCCGTCGGTAAGCTTGCGGGCGGCGGAAACGCTGCTTTTTATTTCGTCGGGATGATGAGCGTAGTCGCATATGGCGTTTACACAGCAGGGAACCTTGCTCCACCGCCGCTCCACGCCGCCGAAGCTTTGCAACGCGTGCGCCGCCGAAAGCAACGGTATGTTCAGCGCGTGCGCCGCCGAAAGCGCCGCCGCCGCATTGTACAGCGAGTGCCCGCCGCACGGGGGAACGGGAAAGCAAACGCCATTTTCCGTAACACCGAAATCCCCTTTTTTGCGGCACTTCAAAAAGGGCTGCGCACGGCAATAAAGTCCGCGGGGCGCAAGCACCCTTTGGCTTTGTCGGAAAAGGTCTAAAAACGCCCTTTTGACGTGGGCGGCGGAGGGGTAGCAATCGGGGTGATCGTACCTTACGTTGAGGCACACGCAAAGAGTGGGCTTCATGTTGAGAAATGCGGCGTGGTATTCGCACGCCTCGGCGACAATTACGTCGTTGCCGCTGTTGAAGTAGTTTTCGCCGTTGACGTATCCCCCTACAAAGGCGGTATGGGGCACGCCGCACCCTTCCAAAACGGTGTGTATCATTGCCGTGACGGTGGTTTTGCCGTGCGTGCCGCACACCGCAACCCTTACGGGGAAATGGTTGAAAATTTGTCCGAGATACTGCTCGCGCAGCAGCACGGGAGTGCCTCGGCTGTGCGCGCGCACCAATTCGGGATGGGTGGGAGGCAGGGCGGAAGTGTGCACCAGCAAGTCGCAAGCAACGTCACGTTCGCCGATAAACACCTCTGCTCCCAGCCGCCGCAGCGCACGGGTGGCGTCGCTTTCCACGGCGTCGCTGCCGGTGACGGTAAATCCGCTTTTCAATGCATGCTTTGCCAGCGCGCTCATTCCCACGCCGCCTATACCTACGAAATGAATGTGTTTTGCCATAGTAAAATATATGACGCAAAACAAAAAACCTCTACTGTTTCGAGGCGGTGCGCGGTTGACTTTGGGAATACTGCGCCGCGTCGCAATGCCTGCCGCACCCTCTTTGCCCTGTGCGTGTCCGCCGCGAAGGTGTCTGCGCCAAAAAACCGCTTTACCGTCGTAATTTTAGGTACTATGAAGAATGCGTGTTACAAAAAAAACGCCTACCGTTATCGAAAAATGAGCACGAAAAAAGCCGCATTTGCGGCTTTTTTGTTTTGTTTGCTTTTGCCCGAAACACACCCGTCGGCACTTTGCTTACAATGGCTTTGGCTTGCCGCGCGCACAAAACACGGCTGTGTTTGTTTTGCGTTCCGACGGTTGGGGTTTTATCCGACGCCCTCGGCAACGTTTTTTGCTTTTTACGTGCCCCGTTTTTTGCTACGAGGCGATACTTGCCGCGTTTTGCCCGATGACGGGCGGCTTTGCGGCGCAAGCGCGTCTGCCGCGCCCGACAATACGGTTGGGCGCAACGTTGCCCTTTTGACTGTCACCTCACTCGCTTTCGGACGTCGGTTGGTCGTGCAAAAAGCAGTACAGCTTTTCCGCCGCGGGGCGCGTCATGCCCTTTACCTCAGCAAGCTGCTGCACGGTGGCGGCGCGAAGGTTTTGCATGGTTTTGAACTTGCGGTGCAGCTCCGTACGGCGTTTTTCCCCTATTCCCTCCACGTCCTGCAACACCGATCTGACGCTGTTTTTGTTGTGCAGCTTGCGGAAATAGGTAATGGCGAAACGGTGCGCCTCGTCCCGCACGTTGATGAGCAGGTTGAGCGCATAGCTGTTGCGGGGAAGGCATATCGGAGTGTGGTTTTGCAGCGTGTACACAAGCTCTTCCCTTTTGGCAAGGGACACCAGCTGCACGTTTACTCCGCACTGCTCCATTGCCTGACGGGCGTAGTCCAGCTGTCCCAAGCCGCCGTCCACCACGATGAGGTCGGGCGTTTTGCCGAAGACGCCGTCATTTTCCTTCATACGCTGAAAGCGGCGCACCAGCACTTCCTTCATGCTGGCAAAGTCGTTTGCGCCCTCCACCGTCTTTATACGGAACCTGCGGTATTGCGAGGCGTCCTTTTGCCCGTTGGTGAACACCACCATGCTGGCGACCTTGTCCACCCCCTGCACGTTGGAGATATCGTAGCACTCCACCCGTATGGGCAGGCGTTTTAGCCCCAGCAGTTCTTTAAGCTGCATGACGGCGCCCTGAGTGGAATTGTACTTTTTGTCCATTGCCGTCTGACTTTTGGTAAGAAATTCCACGGCGTTGCGGTACGCCATGTCCACCAGCCGTTTTTTGTCCTGCAATTTGGGACAGGTGAGGACTATTTTGCGCCCGCACTTTTCCGACATGAGCGCGGCAAGCTCGGTTGCGTCTTCCAGCGGCAAATTGACGCACACCTCGCCGCAAAGCTTGACCATGTCGCAGTACTCCGCCAAAAAGCTGGAAAGCGTCTGCGCCTCGTCGAGCCCCGCGTCGGTGACGGCGATATTGTCGGAAAACACCACCTTGCCGCCCCGTATCATGGTGTGGTTTACCACGCTGTTTTTGCCGTTGGACGCCAACGCAAACACGTCGTAATCCACAATTTTGTTGAGCGCCACTACCTGACGGCTGTTTAGCTTGTCTATTATCTGCAAATATCTTTTGTACGTAAGCGCCTGCTCGTAAAGCATTTTTTGCGAGGCGTCCATCATTTTTTGGTACAGCACTTCCTTTACCCTGCCGTAGTCGCCGCTTAAAAAAGCCACCGCCTCGTCCACTATTTTACGATACTGCTCCTTGGTGACCTTGCCCACGCAGGGAGCACAGCACCTGCCTATGTGGTAGTTGAGGCAGGGACGGAAATTTTTGGGCAGTTTGCGGAAGTTGTAGTTGCAGGTGACGGTGGGAAACACCGACGATAAAATGTCCAGAAAGGCTTTTGCTCCCCCCTGCGTTATGGGACCGAAATAGCGGCACCTGTCTTTGACAAGCTTGCGCGTGGACACGAACCTCGGAAATTCGGCGTGCAGATCCACCTTGACGTAGGGATACTGCTTGTCGTCTTTGAGCAGTATGTTGTAGGGGGGAGTGTACTTTTTTATCAGAGTGTTTTCCAGACTGAGCGCGTCCGCTTCGCTTGCCGTGATGACGTAGCGGAAATCGGCAACGTGGCTGAGCATGGCAAGCACCTTCTCCGTCTTGTTGGAGGAGGCGTGAAAATACTGCCGCACGCGGTTTTTGAGCACCTTGGCTTTGCCCACGTACAGCACGTTTCCGTCGGAATCGTACATGATGTACACCCCCGGATCCGACGGCAGATTTTTGAGTTTAGTCTGAATGTCCTGCGCCATAGGTACAGTATAGCACAATTTGCGGCAAGTATAAAGACTTTTGCCCTTTTTTTGCGGGGTAAAAATGCCAACGTCCCTTTTGTCGAAAGGACGACGCCGCGGGCGAAGCAAAAGCCTTGCCCTTTTTTTACGAGGCAATTACCCTTTGCCCGCCGAGGTGCGGCAGTAGGACTGCAACAGGCGGTTGAGCGCGTCGTTTATTTTGCGCTGTTCCTCTGCCGTGCGCCTGCCGCGCAATCCGTTTTTGCGCAGCAGCTCCGACACCTTGGAAAGGGTGTCGGGGCAAAGGTTTTTGCGCATGCAGTCCAGCTGACGCAATACGTTTGCTCCCCCTTTGTGCAGGGCGTTGAGCTGAGCCACAAAGGTTCCGAATATTCTGCGCGCCCTTGCCTCTTTGCGGACAAAAAGGCTTTTGCCGACGACGATGGTAAGGGCGAATTGCAGCCACACCACCCCCTGAAACACCAGATAGTGACCTTTGTGCAGATAAAAATACAGCGGGACGTACGCCGCCGACACCGCCGCGCAAGCCACAAACAGGTGCAAAAACACCACCTTGCGCCGCATGGGCACAAATTCAAAGGTGAGGGAGGGACGTTCCGCCCCGCCCCGCTCGAATGCCCGCCACTGTCGGGCGTACTGCTCCGGCAGGGCATGAGCAAAAGCCGCCGTCAGCCGAGGCTCCGCCAAGGCGCGGCAGGCGCACCGCCGCAGACTTTTGTTTTGCGCCCGATAGGGATCGCGCACCGCATTTGCCGCAAAAAATATCCAGCCTCCCAAAAAGACGAACGCCATCACCGCCGAATCGTAGCCGACGAGAAAGTGCGCCGCCCTGTGAATAATATACATTGCCGCCTCCGTCGTTTTTTCTGAATTGTTGCCCGTTTTTGCCTTTCTTACACCAAAGGAACAAATTTGTTTGTCGCCGCCGCCACGACAAATGCCGCAGTCGCAACACGGCCGACAGTTTGTGCCGTTATCTTGCAATTTTCCGCAAAAACTCATACTGAACTTTTTGCGCATGCCGACTTGCGCTCCGCCCCGCCGCGCAAAGCAAAAAGCCCGAAGGACGGGCTTTTAGGTTGTGTACGGTTCTGCAAAAGATATCGCGCTTGCTCTATTTTGCAGGCATCGCAAGCGTTTATTCTTCGGAAAGGTTACACGTCTATTCCGCAAAGAGCTTGCCTGCTCCTTTGCTGCGCGCGACAAGATGACTTAAACGTTTATTTTGTGAAAATTCTCCCGTAGGTTTGCTTGCGGTGGGGCGTCAACCGTTCATTTTGCAAGAAAAGCTGCTTGACTTTTATTCCACGGGAAGCAGCTCGTTGTCCTCGATGGAAAACACGTAGCTGAAAACCTCGGGTATTTTTTGAATACGGCTGACGGCAAGACGGTAGCTCGCCATCTGCGCACGGTACCGCTGTTCTATGCCGCTGCGGTGGGAAGTGTACTTAAAATCCACCACCGTTGCGCGGTTTTGCGACACTATCAGCAGGTCTATCACCCCTTGCAGCATCACCTCGTCGGTGTAGGCGCGCTGCTTTGCCACCTCGTCGTAGGGGGCTTTGAGCATAAAGGAAATTTCCCTGTACACCTTGCCGTTTGACATAAGCTTTGCCAAGTCGGGGTTATGCAGCACGTCAAATATCTTTTGAACGTCCAGCTGCGCAGCCGTTTCCGAAGTAATTTTCTGCTGCGCCACCAAAAAATCTATTATGCCGCGCACGTGCGCTTGGTCGCCGCCGTAGTCGGCGTATTGCAGCACCTTGTGGTACGCCGTGCCCAGCAGCGTCTTTTCGTCGCTTAGTGCGACGCTTTCCCACGGGCTGTCGGTATCCAGATAATCTCTGTCCAAGGCGGAGCTTACCAGCTTCATGGGCATGTCCGTCTGCTCTCGGAAGGGATAGCGGTAGTTTACGTCGTTGAGCACTTCCTCCTCCGACGCGGTTTGACTGCACAGCAGACGGCTTTGCGCCACCTCGTCGGGGGACAGGGCGTCCCGCACGGTGATGAAGTGAGCGTTTAGCCCGTACTTTTGCGTGACGGCGTAAAGCAGCCAATCGGCGTGGCTTCTTGCCTCGGAGCCCTTTTTACCCCGAAGGTCTTTGCCCGCCGCCGCCACCATGTGCAGCATATACTTTGCCCTTGTCATCGCCACGTACAGCAGGCGCATTTCCTCCTCCTGCTGACGGCGGTTGTTTATCAGTTCGCAGGCAACGTAGGCGGGAGTGGTCTTTTTAAGCATTTTTTCAAAGTCGTACGCCTTCATCGCCAAGCCCAGTTCGCTGCTGCTCTTTTGCGGAGCGCTGTCTATTTTGAATTCCGATTCCAGCTGCGCCAAAAACACTACGGGAAACTCCAACCCCTTGGAGGCGTGCATGGTCATTATGCGCACGGCGTCGGTATCGGCAATGGCGCCCGCCTCCTCCGTGCCCTCCGATTCCTCCACAAAGGTCAGAAACCTTTCCACGCTTTGGGCATAAGGCATACCTTTCAGTCCGTCCAAAAAGGCGTACAAATTGCGTATACGCGCCGCACCGTTGGGATAGCTTTGCACGTACAGGTGGTAGTTTGTGCGCTGCATTACGGCAAGTATAACCTCGTCCACCGTGGCGCTGTAAGACAAAAACCTCATTTCGTCGCAGAAGTCCAGAAATTTTTCCGTCTTTTTTGCCAGCTCGTCGTTTTTGCCGGCGACGCACTTTTGCATACGGGTGTAAAAGGGCAGCTTGTGCGCAGCCGTCCTGAGCTTTATTTCCGACATTTCGTCGTGAGTAAAGCCGCCGAAGGGGGACAGGCACGCCCCCGCCACGTACACGTCGTTGTAGGGGTTGTCCAGCACGCGCAGCAGGTTGACGACGTCGCGCACCTCTTTGGAGGACAGCGAATTGACGTTGGCGCCGCCCGTCACGGGAATGTTGTGCCGCACCAGCGCGCGGTAAATTTCCGACCGCTTGGTTCCCTTGAGCCCCCTTACCAACACAGCCACGTCGCCGTAGCCGATGGTCTTTACTTCGCCGTTTACCCTGTACTTTTTGCCGACGCACCTTTTTATTTCCTCGGCAATTATCTCTCCTTGCGTAACGTCTACGCTTTCCTCCGCCTGTTTTATCTGGTACAGCCCGTGAGGCGTCTGCTTTTCCTTAGTGGGAGCCTGCACCAGCGTTATCTTTACGGAGGGGGTAAAGCTTTTGTTTACCTCGCTTTCTATGCAGGAGGTGTTGAGGTAGTCCACGTTGCCGAAGCGCTGCGTCATAAGCAGGCTGAACACGTCGTTTACAAAGTGCAGAATGTCGTTGTCGGTGCGGAAATTTACCGAAAGCTCCTCTACCGCGCCCTCGCCGCTCTGCTTGTAGAAAGAGTACTTGTCTGCAAAAATGGTGGGATCGCAACCGCGGAAATGGTATATGCTTTGTTTTACGTCCCCCACCATAAACAGCTTCGCCCCGCGGGCAAGCAGGGAAATTATCTCCTCCTGCACGGGGTTGGTGTCCTGATATTCGTCCACGAACACCGCTTCGTACCGTTTGTGAACGTCCGCGGAAGCGGCCGGATCGCGCAGCACCTTTAAGGCGAGGTGTTCCAAGTCGTTGAAGTCCACCGCGCCGCGCTGCTTTTTTGCCTCGAAGTATTTTTGGTCGAACCGCGTTATCACTTCCGCCAGCTTGTCCGTCAGCTGCAACGAAGCTTCGTTGTCCCTCCACGCCTCCGAAAGGCTTCTGCCCGCCAAAAAGCCGAACTTGTTGCTTTTTTTCCACTCGCCAAGGACTACGCGCAGCTTGTCCAGCGTTTCCACGGCAAGCTCGGGATTGGCGCATTTGCGCACAACCAAGGTGTTTTTTGCCGGCAGTTTCAGGTCGGCTTTCATAAGAGAGTTGAAGTACTGCTCGGCGCTGCCGTTACGGCTGATTTCGTCGGCAAAACGGCGGCAGTCATGGGCGCAGTCGGACATGCCGCACGCTTCCAGCTGATCGGCTGCCTCGCGGCACGTCTCCGCCACGGGTTCCGCCTGCTCGGCTGCGTACCGCACCAATTCCCTCACCATGGGGTTGTCGTCGGAATAGTTGACGAGGTACTGCCGCACCCGACCGTACCACTCGCCGAAATCCGGCAGACAGCGGGAAAACTCGTACAGCTTGGTAATGACTTTCCGGAAATTCTCCTCATTGCGCCTTTCGGCAAAAATGCGGTACAGCCTGCGGAAGCCTTCGTCGTCGGCGGCGAAATATTCCCCCGTCAGGTCGTCCAGCACCTCGCTTTGCAGCGCCGAAGCGCCCTTTGCGTCCAGAATGGCGAAGGAGGGATCCACGTCCGCTACGTAAAAATAGTTGCGCAGCAGATCTCCGCAGAAGGAGTGCAGCGTGCATATCGCGGCGTTATCCAATTTTTCCAGCTGACGGACTATGCGGCTGCCGCTTTCTTCGGAAAGTTTTTCCGAAAGGCGGCGTTTCATCTCGGCGGCGGCAAGGTTGGTAAAGGTGACCACCACGAGGTTTTCCACGTCCAGCCCCTTTTTTATAAGGGAAAGGATACGGCTTATCATAATGGTGGTTTTGCCCGTGCCCGCCGACGCAGACACAAGCATGTTGCGCCCGTCGTAGTCTATTATTCTGTTGCGCGACTCAACGTCGCGCGGCTTGTTTTCACTCATTGCTTACCGCCTCGTCTATCGTTTCCGCCGTAACGGAAGAAACGTCCTCTCTCGGAGTGACGTTCAGTACGTCCTTCGCGTCGCACACGTCGGCATAGTCGCACACGTCGCACTTTCTCGTGCAGGGGGTGACGTCGGAAAACCCTTCCGCCATAAGTCTGCCTGCCTGCTTTACCATTAGCAACGCATACTGCTTTTGGTTTTGCAGCTGCTCTGCCGAAAGCAGCTTTCTTTTTTGGTTTTTGTTTATCTCTCCGCCCTTTGTAAAGCTTAGTCCCAGCAGATTCGGCTGGCGGGACAGGTCGGTATCCAGCGCATTTATGACGGTAAGGTCGTCCAGCGTCCTGCCGTTGTAGCAGTAGGACTCCTCCTTTTCGGCAAAGGTGTCGTGCATATGGAAATAGTAGAAGCCCACCGGCTCCGTGCCGGGGAAAGCCTGCTCTACCGCCTTTACGTACACCGGCAGCTGCAGCTGCCACCCTTGGTAAAGCTGCTGCTCGTCGTACTGCGAGGCTTCCTTGCCGCTTTTGTAGTCGATGACCACAAACCTGCCCCGCCACTCGTCCAGCCTGTCCACCTTGCCGTTGAGGTAGATTTTGCCGTCGCCGTAGTCTACCTCTACGGCGGGATAAGCCCCCTCTCCGCCGAAGGACATTTCCGTTTCCTTGTTGACGAAGAGGGAACTTGCCATTTGCTTTCTTACCACCGAACACATGCGCACGCTTTCCGAGTGCAGCTGCCGCCTGAGCCCCTGCATGCGCACGTCGGCAAAGGCGCCGCGGTAGCGCTTGTCCGACATGGTTTCCTCAAAGCACTGCTCGGCAACCTGTCGGGCTTGGCTGTCGGAAAGGGAGGCGGACGTCCTTTTGACGAATTTGTCCAGCACGTCGTGCAGAATATTGCCTGCGTCGGCGGCGTTTATTTCCGCCACCTCGCGCGGCTTTACGTGCAGACCGTACTTCCAGAAATACTCGTAGGGGCACTTGTAAAACTCCGTTATGCGGCTTACGGACAGGCGGGAATCGTACAGATAAAACTCCCTGCCGCGCTTTATGCGCACGGTGACGTCGCCGCGGTAGGCGTATTTTTCCGCTTCCTTGCCGAAATGCTTTTGCAATACGTCCAGACAGGGAGTGTTTACCGGCTGGTTGTCCGCCAGACGGCGTCTGCCCGTTATCAGCTTGGAAAGCGCCTGCTGCGGAGTGTACACCTTTTCGCAGGTGCTGTCGCTGTCCCGCAGTTGCTCGCCGTTTTTCACAAACAGCTTTTGCAATTCCTTTACAAACTGCGAGGGCAACAGCGACGACGCGCCGTCGCTTTCGGCATAGGAAACGTACAGCTTTTGCGGCTCCAGCAGCAGCTGAAACAGACTGAAACGCTCCCGCTTGTTTTCCACGAATATTTTAGGCTCCACCCTTATGCCGGCGTCGCACAGCTGCTGAATGTTTCTGTCGGAAAGCAGCTTGCAGTCGCTTTTGACAATGGGCATTGCGCCGTTGTTGGCGCCCAGAAGGGCAAGAAACTTTATGTCGTGTTTGCGCGCCTTTGCCATGTTGGCAAACACCACGCTGTCGTTGGTGACGGGCAACACGGAAATTTTGACGGAGGAAAGCGCCGCGGAGAATATGCGCAGAAATTCTTCCAGCGTCACCTCTCTGTCGGCAAGCACCTCCGTCTGTGCCAGCACTCCGTCCAGCTTTTCCGCTGCCTGCGAGGTGACCTTGCTTTCGTAAAGTAGTCCTAGCGCCTGCTGCTGACGGGCAAGCTGCTCGGCTTTTTCCCGCAGAGAGGTCAGCTCCGCCAGACGGCGCACGCAGTCGGCAAAGCCTCCTACCGTCCCCCTTTTGGGAGGCTTGAAGCCTTCGTAAAGACTGTGGAATTTTTTACGGAAGCTTTCCGCGCGGGCGCAATATGCGTCCCCCTCGAAGCCTTGGAAGCTGTCGTAGTTGAAGGAAACGTTGTATTTAAGACAGAAATTTTCAAAATAGTAGACGTCCTCGTCCACCGAGGGCGTTTCGGAGGAAAAATTGCCGCAGAACAGCGGGTTTTTGACGAAACGCAGCACCTCACGCTGTCTGCCGTTGTTTTTGCACAATGTGAAGTAGTCGGTGATGAATCGGGCGTAGGGGTGCGCCGCCAGCACGTACTGCCTGTCGCAGAAATAGGGAATGTCAAACTGCCCGAACACCGTGCTGACCGCGTTGTAGTACTTGTCTACGTCGCTGGTGACCACGTACACGTCGCGGAATCTGCCCCCCTGTCGCACGTAATCCTGAATGCGGCAGGCAAGAGAGTACACCTCCTGCACGCGCGTGGAGCCGCGGTAGGTTTCCACGACGTCGCCGCACTCGACGGGAGCAGCCTTGCCATAGCGGAAAAGGTTTTCCCCTATCTGCCTTGCAAGCGCATTGTCGTAGCCGCCGTCGGAGGCGTTTATTTGCGGAGTTATGCCGTTTTTGCGGCACACGTCAAGCACGCCCTCGTAAATGTCGTTGAGGTAAAGGTGCGCGTTCCTCTCCCCCTCGCCCGCGCAGCACGCCACCGTAACTCCCTTGGAGTGCAGCGCAAGCTGCTCCACTATGCCCAGCTCCTGCGCGGAAAAGTTGTCGAAATCGTACAGATAGAAGTAGCCGTTTTTTATCTGCTCGGAGGTTTTGACCGCCTCGCAAAACAGCTCCAGCTTGTCGGCGGAATCGACGTACCTACATTGAGAAAAGTCGCAGTACGCCTTGTACAGCACTCCCACGTCGTGAGCCTTGCCCTTTACCCCTTCGGGCAGTTCGCCTTCCAGCAGCGCCTGCGGCGGTATACGGCAATACTTCATCATGCTGATGACGTCGTACATGTCGCTGACGAACCCCGGCGTTTCCGCCCCGCGCACAAAGCAGGACAGCTTGTCCTTGTTGTCCTGAATGATGCCCGTAAGCGCCATTATGCCCGCCTGCTTGGACAGGTATGCAAGCTTGGGAAGCACTTCGTTGGCAAGGCGGCGGAAGGTACGCACCCTGACGTTGAAGCTTCCGCCCAGTTTTTGCAGCAGAGCGCGCTCCGCCTCCATAGACGCCCTGTCCGGCACTATTACGGTGTGCGTGACGTCCAGATTGCTTTTGTCGACGTTGTCCAGCACGCCCATAACGTACGCCGCTGCGTCCTTCATGCTGTGGCTTTTGTATATTGTTATCATTTTTGCTCCTTGACAGCATTATACCACACCGAGCCCCGCCTTGCAAGCCCGATTTGCCCCGACAAAGCGGGGCAAATGCGCCATATCACTTGGCAAAGAGGCTGTTGTGTGGTATAATGATTTAACAGCGGCTTGTGCCGCAAAACGCAACTATTGTGGAGAATTTATGAAAAAGATACTTATTGCCGTTATGGTCGCGGCGGTGCTGCTGGTGACGCCTCTGCTTGCCGCATGCAACCAAACCGAAAAGACGGACGCCATCCCCCGTTGGGGAGAGGAATCTTATTCCTACAACATCACCAAGGCAGACTTCGTGAAAAGAAACACCTTCAACGACGAGGTTTACGTGGAAGAACCGTATGCCGGCGGTTACGAGATAAACGCCGAAAGCAAGGACGAGCTTGTGCCGGAGGACGTTGCCGGAACCTTTACCTCGCAGATTAAGCCCAGCAAGGACGAAAGCCGTTACACCTACACCACCGGTCAGGTGCTGTACGTGCAGTACAAAACGGAAGACATAGAGGCATTGGGCTGTTCTGAGGAAGTAAAGGCGGGGCTGGAGCGCCTTACCGTAGCGGCGGACGCTGCGGAAAACCCCTTTGACAAGCACGAAGGGCTGGTGACGCTTAAATCCACCACCGACACCGAAGTGGTGTTCAAGCGGGAAGCGTCTCAAAGCCCCATATCTTCCAAACAGGAAGTGGACGGCTTTTACTTGGGGAAACAGCACCAACAGATAAGCAACTACACCGTTTCCACCGTGTACAACCTTGAAGAAAGCAAAGTTACCGTCACCTACGACGACAGAACGGACGACAAGGATGGCACGGCGGAGGTACGCGAGCTGAAATACAGCGCGGCGGCAAACGTGATAGACGCCAACCAACTGCTGTTGTACACCAGAAGTCTGGAAAAGACCTCTACCAAATTTCAGGACAGCGTAGCCGTGCAGGTTTATCAACCACTTAACAACAATCTGTACACGGCAAACTTCCTGTTTACCTACACCGTAAACACCACCTTGGTCGCCGCCGACGGCAGCGACGTATACGTCAAGCTGACGGGTGTGAGCGTGATTGTAGACGGTACGTCGCTGCTTACGCAGCTTAGCCTGCCCGACACGATAAACGCCGAAGACGCCGCGCTGGACGAAATTACCATAGGCGGCACCACTCTGAACAAATACACTCAGGTGCGTTTCCGTTCGGGAATTTATTCCTACAGAATGGCGGCGATAGACGCGGATATTCTGGACGCCGTCACCGTAAAACCCAACGTGGAAGAAGAGGAATAACACCATCTTAGCGCGCAGGCACCCCCTGCTTGCCTGCAAAGCCGAACTGTCGGCAAGATTGCCGCAGGCAAAAAGGTAAGGCAAGGGGACGCAAAGCAATTTTCGTAAAAGGCTGGACGCGGGCGACGCAACGGAAGTCGGCTAAACAAGGCGGCGCGCCGCCCGAACAAAGACTCCCTGCGCAGACGCGGCGACAGTAAAAGCAGAATAACGGCAAGCGAACCTTGCAAAAAAAAACACGCCTCCCATAAAAGGGGCGTGTTTTTTTATTGTCGTGCAGTCCGAAGCGTGCGCCCAATGCCCGCTTACAGACGACGCTGTCGAAAAATGTCCAACCATTTGTCTATATGACTTTGTATTCCCAAACTTTTCAAAAACGAAGGCGGTTCGAGGTAGTGTATTTCACCATATTTATACAGCATTACTGCGTGAGAAAAGGCAAACGCCTCAAATTCCGTCTGTTGGGAATAGTATCCCTCCTTGTAGCTTGGAGGAACGTAATGATTAAATTCCCACTCGTAAACTTGCGCAAGTTCGGGGTTGGGACAGTCTGCGCCGGTCTTGTACGACAGGAGAAATCTTCTTTGATAGATATGACGTATCTCGTGTAATATAAACAATTCTATTTGTAACGGTTGGTCAATTTCATAAGCAAACTCTACCGAGTTGATGTTGATATATAATTTGAAGCTCGAATCGGTTTTTGCGGCATTCGCTATACTCGAATCTTCAAAAAATTCCCATTCCACACTGTTATCAAAACCAAAGAACTTTACGTCGGAATTGATAATGTCCCGAATAATCTGCTTGTATTTTTCAACCCGTTGCATATTCATAAAAAAATTATACCCGAACGCCGTCTTTAATGCAAGAAAAAAGCATAGTTCAAGCGGAAACTTGAACTATGCTTGTTTTTTTATTGTCTTTTTTCTGACGCTTGCGCTTCGGCTGTCGCCTGCCGCCGTTACTTCTGTGCGGCGTCGCCCGCAGGCTGAGAGGTGTTTGCCGTCTGGGCAGATTGCGGGGGCTGGGAAGCTGACGCCTTGGCGTCGGCTGCCTTTTCCTTTTCCTCCATATAGGCAATTACGTCCTCTGCCGATTTGCCCTGCATAAGCAGCTGCACTTCTTCGGTGTGGATGGTTTCCTTTTCGATAAGCACGCGCGCCATGTTGTGAAGCACATCGGTGTGCTGCGTCAGCAGTTCGGTAGCGCGTTTGTGGCAGCTTTCCACTATGGCGCGCACCTCTTCGTCTATGGTGTTTGCCACCTCGTCGGAATAGCCTTTTTCCGTCTGATAGTTTCTTCCGACGAAAATTTCACCCTCGCTGCCGTAGAACAGCGGCCCTATCCTGTCGCTCATACCCCATTCGGTAACCATGCGGTGAGCCGTCTGGGTAAGAGATTTTATGTCGCCGCTGGCGCCGCTGGACACGTTTTTGATTATCAGCTCTTCCGCCACTCTGCCACCCAAAGTCATGGTTATGTCGTCCAACAGCTGCTGTTTGGTGACGTGGCTGTTGTCGTTTTCGGGACGAGTCATGGTGTAGCCCGCCGCCATTCCGCGGGGGATGATGGTGACTTCGTGAACGGGGTTGCAATATTTCAGGCTGCTTGCCAATATGGCGTGTCCCGATTCGTGGTATGCCGTAATGCGCTTGTCCGGCTCGGTAACAAGGCGCGATTTCTTTTGCGGCCCCATTACCACTTTGTTTATGCCTTCGTTTACGTCCGCCATGGTAATGACCTTTCTGCCTGCGCGAACGGCAAGTATGGACGCTTCGTTGAGCAGGTTTTCCAAGTCCGCGCCCGTAAAGCCTGCCGTTATACGCGCCACCGTGCGGAAGTTTACGTCGGGGCCTATGGGCTTTTTGCGGGAGTGCACCTTCAAAATGGCTTCGCGACCGCGCACGTCGGGACGGTTGACGTAAATTTGCCTGTCGAAACGTCCGGGGCGCAGCAATGCGGGATCCAGAATGTCCGCGCGGTTGGTTGCCGCCATTATTATTATGTTGGTGTTGGTTTCAAAACCGTCCATTTCCACCAGCAGTTGGTTGAGCGTCTGTTCTCTTTCGTCGTGACCGCCGCCCAGACCTGCGCCGCGCTGACGCCCCACGGCGTCTATTTCGTCAATAAAGATTATGCAAGGCATATTCTTTTTTGCCTGATCGAACAAATCTCTTACGCGGCTGGCGCCCACGCCCACGAACATTTCCACAAAGTCGGAGCCGCTCATGGAGAAGAAGGGTACGCCCGCCTCGCCCGCGACGGCTTTGGCAAACAGCGTTTTGCCCGTTCCCGGAGGGCCCACCAGCAGCACGCCCTTGGGTACGCGCGCCCCCATATCGGTAAACTTTTTGGGATCCTTCAAAAAGTCTATTATCTCTTGCAGCTCTTCCTTTTCCTCATCGGCGCCGGCAACGTCGGAAAAACGCACCTTCATGTTGTGCACCGCTTTTGCGCGGGAACGCCCGAAGTCCATGTTCTGGTTGTTTTGACGGGCTATCATGCGGAACATGAACACGCCCAGCGCAATGATTATGCCCAGCCACAGCGCCGGAATGATGTAGTCCGTCCAGCTGGTGGCGTTGGGATCGGCAGAGGTATACTGCAAGGTGAGGTTGCCGCTTTCGATACTATCCAATATAAATTGGTTAAGCGCTTCCCTGTCGGCGGTAATGAAGTAGTAGGACTGATTTCCCTTTACGCATTCCACCCTGTAATAGTTGAGGTACACCTTGTCGAAGGTGCTGATGTTCTCGCGGAATTCCCACTCGGTAATTTCCACGCTGTTGGTTCCCAGCAGGCGGAAAACGATAAGGAAAACAACGATAAGAAGCACTACCGACAAGACGGTGTATAAAATTCTTCTTTGTTTTTGTTCCAAAGCTAATCTCCTTT